>PBVU01000125.1:0-18554 GCA_002728775.1 Verrucomicrobiales bacterium
ATGCGGCTTTCGTAAAGCTGCATGCCGTTAGTAAGAAAAAGGAGGAGCCCTTAGAGATCATCCTTGAAGATAGATATCCAATCGATGATGAAGCCATCAAGAAATATGCGGAGCATGAGGAAATAACAGAAGAGGAGGCAAAGAAAGAAATTAAGGATAGAAGGGCGCGCTTTTCTGAAAGAACAAAAGAGGCTTCTGACAAAAGGTTTGATGATGGATTAAAGCGAGAAAAGAAAAGGGTTCAAGAAGCATTTGAAAAAGTGGTCGCTGAGTTAAAGGATCAAGACATTGACTGGAGCAAGGCGGAGCTTTTAAGAGTTGATAAAAAACACACAAAAATAGGCCAGATCGAACGCGGGGATTTATTCATCGTTTTTCTCCATAACGATGAGGAGTTTACCATCAGGTTGGAAAGATGTATGAGCCTGGGTTTAGATGGATGGGTTGTAATTATTGGCCCCCGGTTGGTAAGTTCCGGTTAGCCCGCAAATAATGGGCCTGCAGTTACAGCTGATCGATCGTGCTCAGAGTGGTGGGGGGGAATAGCTGGTGGCCCTTCCGTTAGTTTTGGAGGTGGTGCAGGAGTAGGCTTTTCGGGTGGTTCACCAAGACAGTGGAGATGAGCAAACGCGGCCATCATAAAAGCCTGATCCACAAGATAATCTTTGAGAGTCCCCGTGAGTTTCTCTCTCAGTGCGGCTGCTTCCGGCTTTAAAGGTTATTTGTATTTTGCGCCGTCCTGAATCCATTGACGGACGGTGTTAATTTCGGGAGAGCTCAGCATCGGGCCGTTTGGTGGCATGGGTTCCTTTTCGTCCGTCAGGCGCAGGATGAGTCGGCTTAAATTGACCTTGTTGGTGTCCACGACGGCGGCGACGTTGAAGGGAACTATCAGGTCAAGGTCACCACGCACTTTTCCAGCCGTGCTGTCGTGGCACTCATAGCAGCGATGTTTCTTGAAAATGGGTTCAATGTCCTGCTTGTAGGTTAAATGCTGGGCTGGCATGGCCGGGCTGGGGAGGGCGGCCTTGGCGGAGGGTGGATTTGTGTCGGACGGTTGGCTTTCCCCGCCCGAGGGCTGGCCGGGTTTTTGAAAGGCAACAACTGCCCCGATGGCCAGAGCGAGCACGGTGGCACTGGCGGAAATGGTGATGAGCAGCTTTCGACTTTTCCCCGACGCAGGCTGTGGAGCCGTTTGCCGGTGAATGCCAGGAATTTCTTCAAGTGGAATCCATTCCGGCGCGTCTTCATGCCACGCGTGGACGCCGGGGGGGAGGACACCTTCCGCAAGCCATTGGTTGACTTGTTCCAGCGAATAGGGGCCGGATTGCTGGCCGCCGTGATGGAGATAGAGCTGCACCGCCGCGAGCTAAACGGATTGGGCGAAGGGAAGCAACCCGGGTTTGGCGTCGCGGAAGTCATTTGAATATTGAAACTTGGGCTTCCAACCTCAACCCTCCCCGCGTGAAGTTGAACCACGGGCTGCATCTTGCCTATTGCACCAACATTCATCGGGGCGAGGATTGGGCGGAGACGTTTGAGGCTCTGCGGACGCACACTTTGGCGGTGCGGCGGCGGGTGTGCCCGACGGAGGCCTATGCGATCGGACTGCGATTGAGCGACCGGGCGGCACGCGAGTTGAGTGAGCCGGCTGTGTTGGCGGGATTCCGTCAGTGGTTGAGCGATGAGAATTGTTATGTGTTCACCATCAACGGATTTCCCTTTGGCAACTTTCACGGCGGTCGCGTCAAGGAGCAGGTTTATGCGCCGGACTGGACCTCGCCGGAGCGGCTGGAATACACGTGCCGCTTGTTTGACTTGATTGCGGAATTGGTCCCGGAAGGGGTGGATGGCAGCGTGAGCACGTTGCCCGGGTCCTTCAAGGAATTCATCACGGATGAGACGCAGGAAAAGGCGATTCGCGATCATCTCTGGCAATGCGTGGAACACATCGCGGCCCTGAGCGACCGGATGGGCAAGCGTCTACACTTGGGGCTGGAGCCGGAGCCGCTGGGCTGGTTTGAAACCAGCGGCGAGACGGTGGCGTTTTTCGAGTCGCTGGAAAAGGAGCATCCCAATGACGTGCGACTGCGTGAGCACTTGGGAGTGAACTATGACACCTGCCATCTGGCGGTTGAATACGAGGAGCCGCACGAGGCGCTGGGGGTTTTGGCGGCGGAGGGAATCCGCATCAGCAAGCTGCATCTGAGCGCGGCTCTAAAGCTGAAACCAAACTCCGTGGCACGGGAAAAATTGGCGGCATTCAAGGAGGATGTTTACCTGCACCAAGTGGTGGAGCGGCTGCCGGATGGCTCACTGGCGCGCCACCGTGATCTGGACGTGGCCTTGGCGGAAGATTCGTCCGCGGAGGAGTGGCGGGTGCATTTTCACATCCCGCTGCACAGCCCGGATGCGGATTGGTTTGCCAGCACGCGGGACCATATCGGCGGTGTGTTGGATTCGTTAAAGGCAGATCCAAGCTTGTGCACGCATTTGGAAATGGAGACTTACACGTGGGAAGTATTGCCGGGTGCCATGAAAGACAGGGACGTGGTGGAACAGTTGGCGGGCGAGTATGAGTGGACACTGGGCGAACTTCGGACGCGGGGGTTGGCATGAGTTTTTGGCGCGCATTGCTGGTGTTGGGACGGGTGAGCAATTTGCCCACGGTTTGGAGCAATTGCCTGTGTGGCTGGCTCTTGGGCCTGTGGGCTGCGGGAGAGGGGCAGGTGGACTGGTTTGTGTTCGGGATGTTGGCGGTGGGGGCCACCGGACTTTACGTGGGCGGGATGTATCTGAACGACGCTTGTGACGCGTGGTGGGATCGGGAACATCGGCCGGAGCGGCCCATACCTTCAGGCGCGATTCGCGAACAAACGGTGTGGCTGCTGGGCATTGGGATGATGGCGGGGGGGATGTTCCTAATTTGCCTGCAGGGCGGCACCACGGCGCTGCTGGCGCTCGGGTTGTTCAATTGTATTCTGGTTTACAATTTTGCCCACAAGCAATTGTCGTGGTCACCCTTGATTATTGCGGCGTGCCGCTTGTTGCTGATTTTGTTGGCGGCATGCCACGCGCATACTTGGGCGACGGAAGGGGAGGCGGCTTTCTTCAAGTCATCGGCGGGCGGCGTGGCGATTTGGGCGGCGTTGGTCTTATTTGGGTATGTGGCGGGCTTGAGTTGGCTGGCCAAGGTGGAGAGTACGCCGGGGTTGGTCCGGGTTTGGCCTTGTCTCCTGCTGGCATTGCCGGCGGGTTTGGCTTTTTTGACCAATGATCCGGCGGACCGCCGTGACGCGTTGGTGATGAGCACTATCCTGCTTTTGTGGGTGTTGCGTAGTTTGCGGACGACCTTTTGGGTGGAGCAAAGGGATGTTGGCCACACGGTGGGGGGGTTACTGGCCGGGATCGTGCTGGTGGATCTGTTGGCCGTGGCCATCGTCCCCGCGGGCTTGGCGGTCGTATTTATCGCCCTATTCGTAATTGCACTGTCGGCCCAGCGATGGGTGCCGGCAACTTAGGGGGATAAAAAGACGTTTGCTTCTTATGGGTGGAGGGTTCTGCCTTTGAAAGTGAGTTCGGCGATGCCGCTTTTGTCTAGGTGGCCGAGGTTCAGTCCCTTCATCGTTTCGTATTGCTTGTAGGTGGCCTTGGCGAGGGGGAGTTTAATTTTTTGTTCCTCGGCAAGCTTTAGGGCGATGCCACTATCCTTGGCGGCATGCTCGGCACTAAAGTAGCACTCGTGGTCCTTGATCACCATGTCTTCGCCGTCCGTCTCGAGCACGCGGCTGTTGGCACCGGTTTGGCTGAAGACTTCGCGGACGATGCTCAGGTCCAGACCGAGGGCGTCGGCGAGACCCAGTCCCTCGGCGAGGCCGGCGGTGTTGATGTTCATGACCATGTTGACCAAGGCCTTGAGCTGCCCGGCGGTACCGGAGGGGCCGATGTAGCGGTTGATACTGGACAGGTCATCCAGAATGGGCTTGGCACGATCGAAAGCTTCCTGTTTGCCACCGCACATGAGGTAGAGCGTGCCTTCGCGGGCTTGGGTGATGCTGCTGGCCATGCATGCCTCCAAGCTCTGGGCTTTGTGCTCTGTGGCCCACTTTTCGACCTTTACATGAATGGCTGGGCTGACGGTGGCGCAGTTGACGAACAGGGTGCCTTTGGCTCGAGCCAGCAGGCCACCTGAACCGTTGAAGATATCGCGCATGGCCTTGTCGTCCGTGACGACGGTGATGACGATATCCGACCTCTTGGTGACTTCGCGCAGGTCGGATTCATGATGGCATCCCAGTTCCTGCGCAAGCGTGTTGGCGCTCTCGACATTCACGTCGTAAACGACGCTGATGTTGTGGCCTTGATCCTTGAGCCTGCGTGCCATGTTTGCACCCATACGGCCCACACCGACGAATCCAATTCTTTCCGACATTTTTGAGGGGTTGGTTGGGTTTTATGCAAAAACCGCCTCGCCCACAGCTTCGGCAGGATTTTGCAGATGGACGAAACTAATTCGAAATCGCCGCATTGGCAACGGTTTTTTGTAAAAAACCGCCGTTTTGAGTGTCATGTCCCAAAGTGAGCGTGGGGCTGGGGTGGGCTTGTTGGGTTATGGAAACTTGAATGTGCCGGGTATTGGTGCGCTGGAGCACGGTGCCGAGCTCGGCTTGGGCCAGTTCCGGGGTGTTGCATTCCCGGCTGAGGTGGGCACAGAAAATATGATGGAGTTCGTCGTGGAGAAGGGTTTCGACAAATTCAGCGGCGCCTTCGTTGGAGAGATGTCCGTGGCGGCCCATGATCCGCTGCTTGAGATGCCACGGCCGGTGCGGGCAGTCGCGCAAAAGGTCGGTGTCATAATTGGTTTCCAAGACGAGCACGTTGGCCGAGCGAACACGATCGGCAATGAGGCGGGTGCCATGGCCCAAGTCGGTCAGGTAACCAATGCGCCCCTGCGAGGTGTGCAGCAGGAAACCGACGGTTTCCACGGCGTCGTGCGGCACATAAAAGGTGTCAACACCCACGCTGCCGATCTCGAGGGATTGCCCGGTTTCGAACAGGCGAAAGTCAAACGGGGTGCGGTGGATGCGCTCGATTTCCTCGGCGGTCAGGCGATTGCAATAGACGGGCAGGCCGAGCTTGGCGGCGATGTGCTTTAGGCCGGCGATGTGGTCGGAATGTTCGTGGGTGACCAGCACGCCATCGAGCCGTTCGGGGATGCGCTCAAGGGTGGCAAGGCGCTGCTTGATCTGCCGCGCGCTAAAGCCGCAATCGAGCAGCAACCGGGTGCCATCTGCTTCCAGATAGGCGGCATTGCCGGCCGAGCCGCTGCCCAAAATCGTGAAATTCACCTCCCCCACGCGCGGCAGTGTAGGGAGGTTTCCGTGGCGGCACAATTTTTTTCGGTCCCCATGTTGCGCGGGGCAAATTTGGACGTATATTCAGAAGGATCCCCTTGCTGGCGCGGGGAGGTGTCGTGGCCAAGCAGGTTGCGTGCCATTCACCTTGCTTCGCGTGGTGCATTGGGGTAATCAATGGGCACCTGACATGGCGTTCGAACCCAGAATGCAGCTTGGACAGCGGCTGGCACAGGTCCAGACGATGTCTCCCCAGATGCAGCAATCGCTGGCGATGCTGCAGGCCCCGATGCTGGACTTACGGGCCATGATCAACAAGGAGCTGCAGGAGAATCCCGTTTTGGAGGAGGTTCCCTTGGAGGAAATCGCCAAGCGTGAGGAAACCGGCGCGGAGGGGGCGGCGCCAGAAAATGGCGAGGCGCAATCCGAGGCAGCGGTGGAGCCGCCCGCGGATACGCAGGTGGATCCCACGAAGGAGAACGGCAACGAACCGGTGGACGATTTTCAGCAGGAGCTGGAGCGTCTGGCTGAGTTGAGCGAGGAGTGGCGGGATCATTTCAACGGCGCGCAGACCACCCCCATCCAGCGACCCACGGTGGACGATGAGGAGCGGCGTCAGTTCATGTTCGATTCTTTGACGGCGGACATCACGCTAGCGGATTTTCTGGCCGAGCAATCCCGCATGAGCGACTTGGATGCCGACGAGATGGCTGTGGCCGAGGTGGTGATCGGCAACATTGATGAGTATGGATACCTCGAGGCTTCGGTTGAGGAGTTGATGCAGGCCACTAATGAAGACCGCGACACGGTGGAGGAGGTCCTGTGTGTGATTCGCTCCTTTGAGCCGGCGGGGGTGGGTGCGCGTGACCTGCGCGAGTGTCTGTTGCTGCAACTGGAGCGCAAGGGCATGATTGACTCGGAGGAATACCGCGTGGTGGATCGGCACATGGATGCGCTGGGGCGACGGCGGTTCCCCGAGATTGCGCGCGCGCTGGGGGTTGAAGTGGACGAGGTGCAAGACATTGCCGAGAACATTGGCCACTTGGAACCGCGTCCCGGGCGCGCGTTCCTGCCCGACTCGGAAGCCATGGTGGTGTTGCCCGAGGTATTTGTGGAATGGAAGGATGGCGACTACGTGGTCTCCTCCAACCGTGAGGAAATGCCGCAGGTTCGCATCAGCAATGATTACAAGGACATGCTGGCGGGTGCGCGCGATGCCAAGGATGTGCGCGAATACATTCGGTCCAAGATCCGGGACGGCAAGTTTCTCATCAAGAGCATTCAGCAGCGGCACGATACGATTTTAAAGATCGCGAAGGAGATCGTGGGAAGGCAGCGGGAGTTCATGGACGAAGGGGTGTCCGAACTCAAGCCCATGACCATGTCCGAGGTGGCCGAGGAGGTGGGGGTGCATGAAACCACCGTCAGCCGAGCGGTGTCCGGCAAGTACATGAAGACCCCGCAGGGGTTGTTCGAGATGCGCTACTTCTTCACCAGCGCACTCAAGACTGCCACTGGTCAGGATGTCAGCAACGCCAGCGTGAAACAGGTCATTCAGGATTTGGTGGACAACGAGGACAAGTCCAAGCCGCTCAGCGATGAGCAAATCGTCAAGACATTGGCGGACAAGAACCTGAAAATTGCGCGCCGTACCGTGGCCAAGTACCGCGGCGAACTGGGAATCCTCTCCTCGAACATGAGGAAGGTGTACTGATCCTCAAGGCAGCGCGGCCTTGGTCTTCTTTTGCAGTTCGTCCAACTGCTCCTGCAAATCCCGCTTGGTGGCCTGATCCATCCGGTCGATGAACAGGATGCCGTGCAGATGATCCGTCTCGTGCTGGATCGCACGGGCGAGCAGCCCGCCGCAGTTGAATTAAATGGATTTACCGTCCCGGTCCAGCGCCTTCACCGCCACGGACTCGGGGCGCGTGATCTCCGCGTACATTTCCGGAAAGCTCAAGCAACCTTCGCCGCCGGCCACGGGGTTTTCCAAGGGGGTGAGTTCCGGGTTGATTAATACGAGCGGCATGATGGAGTTGGGGTCCGCCTCCCGGCCATCCAGTTCCAGCGTCGAGGGCCGATCCTCCACGGCGCGGATATCCAGCACGGTCAGCTGAACTGCCTCTCCCACCTGTTGCGCGGCCAAGCCGATGCCATTGTACTCGGACATGGTCTCGAACATGTCTTCGATCAGCGACTCAATCTCCGGGGTGATCGCGTCCACACGCGCACCCTTTCGGCGCAGCACGGGATCGCCGTAATATTTCAACGCAAGCAGCATCGTGTCCGGGAAGGAAAACAGGAAGCAGACCGGGCGATCAATCCGAATCGACACCCAGCAAGTCGAGGATGCGTTCCAAGTCGTCGTCGTTGTAAAAGTGGATCTTTAGTGCACCTTTGCCCTTGCGGTAACTCAACGTCACTTTCGTTCCCAGTTTCTCGGTGAGCTTGTTGCGCAAAGCTTCCACATGAACATCTGGTGCAGCTGCGCTGCCTCCTTTGGCCGCGGAGGCACTGCTGCCCTTCTGGAGGCTGGCCACCAGTTCCTCCGTGGCGCGCACACTGAGGTTTTCCTTTAAAATCTTTTCCGCCGCCAATTTTTGCCGGGTGGCATCCTCAATGCCGAGGATGGCCTTGGCATGGCCCATGGAAAGGCGCCCTTGGCGTACGTGGATTTGCACGGCTTCATCCAGTTTCAAGACGCGCAGCGCATTGGCCACCGACGCCCGGCTGCGGCCTACGCGAGCGGCTGCCTGTTCCTGTGTGTACTGGTGCAGGTCAATCAACCGCTGGAAACCCTGTGCTTCCTCAATGGGATTCAGATCCTCGCGCTGGAGGTTCTCGATGAGCGCCATTTCGAGCACTTCGGCATCGGACGCCTCGCGCACCACCACGGGCACCTCCGCCATGCCGGCTATCTTGGCCGCCCGCCAGCGGCGCTCCCCTGCAATCAACTCTAGGTAGTCGCGTACAGGCCGTACGATTAGAGGCTGGACGATGCCGTTGGCCTCGATGGATTGCGCCAGTTCCTCCAAGGCCAGCCGGTCGAAATTCTGCCTTGGCTGCACGGGGCAGGGCTGCACCTGACCCAGTGTCACCAGCTTGATGGTTTCGCCTGTGGAGGTCTCGGCGGGTGGCGTGCCGGAGGTGGGTGCCGCGGACTGCTCTCCCAACAGCGCTCCCAAGCCTCGGCCCAATCCAGTCTTTGCCATGCGGCAAGCTGGGCGGGGGACTAAGGGATGTCAATTTTCAGCTACTCACAATAAATTCACGCCGTGAGCCACAAGAGCCCCGCCATCGCCGAGCGTATTGCCCACCTAGGGGGGCGTGTTCAGCCGGCCCACTTACTCGGTTGGCTGGAGTGTTTCAATGCGGGCGAATTTTACGAGGCGCATGATGTGCTGGAAGACCTGTGGCTGGAGGATCGGGCAGCGCCAGTAGCGGATTTTTACAAGGGGCTCATCCAGTTGGCTGGCGCCTTTGTGCATCTGACCATGCATGAAAATCCAGAATATCCCGCAGCCGGCCCGCGCCTGCACGCGTCGGCCAAACTCTTTCGACTGGCCCGGTCAAACTTGGCCAAATACCCGTGGGCACCCCACGGTTTTCCCTCCCACGAGGCGCTGGAGGCCATCGACCATTGGCTAAGCCTGTTAAAGGAAGGGGATGCCGGACCCAATCCGTTGGACACGGAACAGCCTCCGCGCCTTTGGCGTGATTGTTTTAAAGAGAGAGCAGGGGAATAAGGTCGCTCTGGGCCTGTTCGGGTGTGTCGAATTGGATGGCATGCCAACGCCTTTGCCGGGCTGCGGCGATGTTTTCGGGCCGGTCGTCAAGGTAGGCGATTTCAGCGCCCTCTTGGCCAGTGGCCTCTTCGAGGGCCTGATAGATTTCGGGGTCTGGTTTTAAAGCGCCAGCCTCGTGGGACAGGAGGTGACCGGTAAATCTCGGCCAGAAATCATAGGTGCGGCTGATGTGGTCGATGGCCATGGCGTTGGTGTTGGAAAATGTCCAGGTGGCGATGCCGGCCGCCTCGATACGGGCGTGTAAGGCAATGGTCTTTTCGATGGGTGTGAAGATGTCCTCGAAAAGAGAGGCAAACTCCGGCAGTTCACCCGCAAAGTCGGTTTCTTCCTGTACCGCGGCGAAGAAGGCTTCGTTGTCCAGTCGGCCGGATTCGTATTCAGCCAACAGGGGGGATTGATTCAGCAGTTGGTTGAGTGCGGCTTCGTTCAGCCGGGTTCGGGGTGCCATGCGGCGGGTGAGGATGCCATAGTCAAAGTCGAGCAAGACCTTGCCAATGTCGAAGGCAACGATGCGAATCATGACATTTCCCGGCGGCCTTCAAGGGCGTGGCTCAGGGTCAACTCGTCGGCGAACTCCAAGCCGCTGCCCGCGGGCAGCCCGTGGGCGATGCGGGTGATCTTTGCGCCTTGGGCGGAGAAGCGCTGGGCGAGATAATTGCTGGTGGCGTCTCCCTCCACATCCGTGCCCAAGGCCAGGATGATCTCGGTGATGCGGCCCTGTTCCATGCGCTGCTCCAGTTCGACGATGCGCAGGTCTTCGGGATCTACGCCGTTTAATGGAGAGATGCGCCCGCCCAGAACGTGGTAACGACCGTTGAAGGCGCCGGACTTATCAAGGTTGATGACATCCACGGGGGTTTCCACGACGCATAGGGTGTCGGCTTCACGGCGATCATCGGCGCAGAGCGCACAGGGTTGCTGCTCGGTGAGTGCGCCGCAGATGTTGCAGGATTGAACTTTCTCCCGCGCACTCAGGATGGCCCCGGCGAGTTGCTTGACTTGGCCAGTTTCGCCTTGGACCAGGTGCAGCGCAAGGCGCTCCGCGGAGCGTGGGCCGATGCCCGGCAACTGCCCCAGCGCGGCCACGAGTTCCGCGACCGGATCCGGCAGCGCGGCACCCATTACATGCCCATGCCCGGCAGACCAAGGCCGGAGGTGATCTTGCCCATCTCCTCGCGTTGGATGCTTTGCCCTTGGCTGATGGCGGTGTTGACGGCGGTGAGCAGCATGTCCTCGAGCATCTCGGCGTCGTCAGGATTAAGCGCCTCGGGATCAATCTTGATGGACTGGATGGCGCCGTCACACTTGGCGACCACCTTGACGGCGCCTCCGCCGCTGGTGGATTCGACGGTGCGCTCGGATAATTGGGCCTGCACCTCCTCAGCTTGCTGCTGGGCGCGCATGGCTTGTTTCATTAGTTTGTTCAGGCTTGCCATTGTTGTTTATGGGGATCGAACGTCCACGATTTGTCCCTTGAAAACCTCCAAGGCTTTCTGGATGAGGGGATCGTTTTTAAACTCGTCGGTGTCCACCGGGCCTTCCGGTGGCTTGGGCGTGGTGGATGCGCCGGATTCATGGGGCTCGGCTGAAGTGCTAGCGGGTTGAGTGGAAAGGCTTTCCCAGTCGGCGGGTCGGTCGGCCCGCACAAATTGAATTTCCAAGCCGGGATGCCCCATCTGTTCCAGTGACTTAGCCAAGGTTCGCTGAAACTTGGGATTGTCTGCGAGGTCCATTTGGTCAGCGAACTCTGGCGCGAAGCCGATGGTGGCCTTTCCATTGTCCAAGGAGACGGGGTGTGCCTCGGTGAGGTACCCGGCGGCAAAGGGTTGCAGCTCGCCGGCGCGTCGCACAAGTTCCGGCCACAGGGCGGCCAAGTCCCCGGCCGGCGTGGTGGCGGTTTGGGTTTGGGAGACGGGTTCGGTCTTGGGTTTGTGGGCCGGCTGGGTTTGTGGCTTGGGGCGTGCCTGAGCTTGCGGGGGGGTAGTGCTGCCTTGCGCGCGCAGTTCCTGAAGCCGGTCGAGAAGGTCGTCAAGGCTCATGGCACCCGCGGCTTGAACGGCCTTGAGCAGGCTGACTTCGACAAGGATCTTCTTGGAGGCAGCGTCGCGCAGGCGCAGTTCGCAGTCGGTCAACACCTCAAGAATGCGGCCGAGAGCGTCCATGTCGGCCAGTTGCGTTTGGGTTTCGAGGGCGGTTTTCTCGGCTTCGGTAATCTCCAGAAGACTTGTGTTTCCCTGAGAGATGGAGAAGACCATGAGGTTACGGAAGTGGTTGAGGAGGTCGCTCACGAGCCGGCGCAGGTCTTTTCCGCTGCCGGCCAGTTCATTGAACTGTCGCAGGGCGTCTTCGGTTTCTCCTTTTAAAACAGATTCCGCCAGCCCAAGCAGTTGGCCCTGTGCGGCCAAACCGAACATGGAGAGCACGTCGTTCTCGGTGATGTTGTCTCCGCAAAAGCTGATGAGCTGATCCAGCGTGGATTCCGCGTCGCGCATGCCCCCATCGGCGCCTCGGGCAATGGCGTGCAGGGCGGGCTCGTCGATTTTCACCTTCTCCTGTGCCGCAATCTCTGCGAGGTGGGTGACAATCTTGGCGGCGGGAATGCGGCGCAGGTCAAAGCGTTGGCAGCGTGAGAGGATGGTGGCCAGCACCTGCTCGGGCTCAGTGGTGGCGAACATAAACTTCACGTGCTCCGGCGGCTCCTCAAGGGTCTTCAGCAAGGCGTTGAAGGCTTCTTTGGTGAGCATGTGTACTTCGTCGATGATGTACACCTTGAAGCGTGCGGCGGCGGGGGCGTAGTTGACGGTGTCGCGCAGTTCACGGATTTGGTCGATGCCGCGGTTGCTGGCACCATCGATTTCCAGTACGTCAAGCGAGCGGCCCTCGGCGATCTCCTGGCAACGCTCGTCATCCTCCGGAAAATCCACGGAGGGACCGTTCGTGGCGTTCAGGCACTTGGCAAAGATGCGCGCGATGGTCGTCTTACCCGTGCCGCGGGGGCCGGCGAAGAGGTAGGCGTGGGCAATGCGGCCGGAGGCAATGGCGTTGCCCAGTGTGGTGGTGACATGCTCCTGCCCCACCACGTCGGCAAACCGTTGCGGGCGGTATTTACGCGCTATGACCTGATAGGACATGAATGAAAAAAAGCCAGGGTGACCACGGCAGATGCAGATCAAGCTACCGTTGCTGCCTTCCGGCCCTGGCGGGGTTCGCAAGCCCGCATTCCATGGGCCCTGGCAAATTCGTGGCGAGTCTGCCGCCACTGGTCAAAGGCGGCAAGCAAATCCGTTACTCCTCCACCGTGAACTTGTGAATGGTCGAGGTGCGATAGGTCGCGCCTGGGCGGAGGATGGTGCTCGGGAAATCGTCGTGATTCACCGAGTCCGGGAAATGCTGGGTCTCCAGGCACAATGCGCCACGGTGCACGTAAGTCTTGCCCTTTTTGCCGGTCTGGCCGTTGAGGAAGTTGCCGCTGTAAAACTGGATGCCCGGCTCGACGGTGCTGATGGTCATCACTCGTCCGCTGGAAGGATCCTTCAAGACTGCTGCCACGCGCATTTCGCCAGGGTTGCCGTTGACCACAAAGTTGTGGTCGTAGCCCTTCCAGGGTGTGTCATCAGCGGGAATGCGTTCGCCGATGATATGCGCGGTGCGAAAGTCAAGAGGGGTATCTTCCACGTCAACGATCTCACCGGTGGGAATAAGCGTGTCGTCAGTCTTTGTGTATTTGTCGGCGTTGAGGGTCAGCACGTGGTTGAGTACCGTGCCGCTGCCGGCACCGGCGAGGTTCCAGTAGGCGTGGTTGGTGAGGTTAATCGGAGTGGATTTGTCATTGCCTTCCAGCTTGGCCTCGTACTCGATCCGCAACTCGTCATCGTGGGTCAGCGTGTAGGTCACTAGAATCACGAGGGTGCCGGGGTAGCCTTCCTCGCCGTCGGGGCTGGTGTAGCTGAACACGATGCCCTGTCCCTCGCGGTTGATGAAGGGGGCCCCCTTCCACATGACCCTTGGCAGGGCGCGCTCATTGCCGCCGTGGAGATGGTTCGGCTCGTTGTTGATGGCCAGTTGATATTCCTGGCCGTTCAGGGTGAACTTGCCCTTGGCAATGCGGTTGCAGACACGACCGGTGGTGCAGCCAAAGTATTGGTTGCCTTCGCCTTGGTAGCCCTCCACGCTGTCAAAGCCGTTAACCACATCGGCAAACCGGCCGCCCTTGTCGGGCACATGCATTTCCACCAGTGTCGCGCCGTAGTCCGTCACCTTGGCCACGAGACCGTTCTTGTTGCGCAGGGTCCACAAGGTGGCGGAAGCTTCCTGATTGTCCGGCAGCTTGGCGGTGCCAAAGGGCTCGGAGGTCACGGGTTGTTCGGCCTTGTCTGAGGTAAAGGGCATCTTGATTTTCCCGAAGGTGTTCTTGACCGTGTCACAGCCCGTGGTAGCCAGCGCGGCCGCCAGCAGGCAGGGCAATGTTGTCTTGAAAAGGTTGGTGCGCATGGGCGATTTCAACCACGAGCCGCCCCCCTTGGCAACCTTAAAGCTGGGCCGTCGGGTGGCTGACGGCCACGACGCACTGCGCCGGTTGGAAATAGCGCGCCGCAACCTCCTGAATTTCCCCCAGCGTCACGGCCTCGTACCGCGCGTCGTCCTGTTCCCCGGCGTCGTGGCCCAAGCCATAAAGTTCATCCAGTCCCTTGGTTGTGGCCAGCCCGCCCAAGTCCTGCCGGGCAATTTTCTTTTGGCCAATCACCTTGGCTTTGGCCCGAGCCAGTTCCTCCTCCGTCAATCCTTCGTCGCGTAGCTTGCCCGCCTCGCTCAATAGTTCCTGTTCCACCTGTACCGCTCCTTCGCCCGAGGTGCCCGCGTAAAACGCAAAGAAGCCGGGTGACAATCCCGGCTGGCTCTGGGCGCCTACGTAGTAGGCCAGCCCCAGCTCCTCGCGAATGCGCAGGAACAGCCGGCTACCCAGATCGCTGCAGGCTTCGCTGATCAACTCCAGCGCGTAGCGATCCTTGTTCATGAACGTGCAGCCGCGGTAGGCGGCCACCACCACGGCTTGTTCCTTGTCGCGCTCCACGGCCAGACGTTGCATGCCCGGATCCCGCTCCATTGGCGGGGCCACCTTGAATTCATTCCCAATGTTCCACAAGCCAAACGCTTTTTCAGCTTCCACGCGAACCTCCGTCGTGTTGACGTCGCCGAAGACGGCGATCACGCAGTTGTTGGGCACCGCCAAGCTTCGGTGGAATGATGCCAAGTCTGTCGTGTCCAATTTGGCGAGGCTTTCCTTTGTTCCCAGAGGATCCAGCCCATAACCCGTGGTGCCGAACATTTTGCTTCGCATCATCCGAAACGTGGCATGCAGCAGCTTGTCCTGCTGGGTTTTAAGGGCTGCCAATTGGACCTCTCGCTGGCGCGCCAAGGCTTCCGCCGGGAAAGAGGGCTGCAACACTACGTCTGCAAAGACCTCCAGCCCCAGCGTTACGTCGGGCTTCAACCCCTCCGCCGTCACTCCAAAGCTGTTGTTGCCTCCGTAAGCGTCGATATGGCCGCCTACGGATTCTACCTGCTCGGCGATTTGCATTCCGGTCCGTTTCGCCGTTCCTTTCACCATCAGCTTGGCCATCAACTGGGTGATGCCCGAATCCTTCTCTGTCTCTCCGAGCACTCCCCCCATGAACATGCCCCGCAATTGCACAAAGGGCAGTCGGTGATCCTCTTTCACCAGCAGCCGGAGGCCGTTGGGGAATTCAAATTTTTGCACGGGACTGGATGAATGGCTGGCTTCTGTCCGGGCTGCGCGTGGCGCGGCTCCCTCGGGCAGCAGCGCATATAGGGTCCGGTTTGTGTCCGCAAGGTGCGTTTCGGCCACGCGCTGTACATCCGGTGGCGTCACCGCCTTCACGGCCTCCAGATAGCGGTCCGCAAAGTCCAGGTCGTGCACCGAGATCCAACTGTCCCCCAAGGTTTGCGCCTGGCCTTCCATTGTTTTGCGCGTGCCCAGCGTGGCGGAGATGAACTGCTTGACCACCTTGCCCAACTCGGCGTCCGACACCAGGTCATTCTTCAACTGCTGCAACTCCTGCTGCATGGCCTTCAGGGCCGGTCCAAATTTTTCGGTGTCCACCACCGCGCTCATCCCGAACAGGCCCGAGCCCACTGGCGTGTAGGTCCACGCATCCGCGCTGTTCACGAGGCCTTGTTTTTCTCGCACGCTTTGGTACAGCCGCGAACTACGGCCGCTGCCCAGAACCGTGGCCAGCACGTCCAGCGCGGGCAGATCCGGATGGCGCACATCCGGCACGTGCCACGACACATGCAGATGACCAAGTTGGATGGCCGCCTCCTCCACCAGATCTCGCGGCGCAGTCTGCCGGGGTTCCTCCGGCAACACTTGCGGCGGCAGCGGCTTGTGCTTGTTGCTTTCAAAGGCCTTGTGGATTTGGGCGATCATCTGGTCCGAGTCCACGTCTCCCACCACCACGAAGAAGATGTTGTTCGGAATGTAACGTGACCGGTAGTAACCGACAATGTCCTCCCGTTTCAGCTCATTGAAAATATCCGGGTAACCGATGATTGTATGCCGATACGGGCTCACGGTGTAGGCCGTTTCGAACAGCCGTCGGCTGCTGCGCCGTGACGGATCGTCCTGACTCATGTCGATCTCCCGCCGGATCACGTCCAGTTCCTTGGCCAATTCATCCTCCGGCAGCGTGGCGTGCTGCATGATGTCGCACAGGATGTCCACCGCCGTTTCCGCGCTGGTGTTCGGTGCATCTATATAATACACCGTCCGGTCAAACGACGTGTAGGCGTTCATGTACCCGCCCGCCGCCTGCACCTCCTGATCAATGCGCCCGACGCCTCGCGTTTTCGTGCCCTTGAACAGCATGTGTTCCAGGATGTGCGACAAGCCCGCGCCCAGCCATTCCCCCTCGTGGATACTGCCCGTCATGGCCCACGCCTGTGCCGAGACCACCGGCGCGCTGTTGTCCTCGCGGACAATCACCGTCAAACCATTGTCCAGCGTCACCAGTCGGGTGTTGCCGGGAAAACAAGTTGGGCCATCCTGTGCCATGCGCGCGGAGCCTACCCCGCGCCCTCCCCAGACACCAGCGAGAATCATCCTCGCGCCCGGCCCAGTTACCCATTCGTAGGCCCTGTCCATCGGGGCGGAGATCGATGGAGATAAGGGCTGCACGTTTATCACCGAACTGAGCCGTGGCGGCATGAGACGGGGCTGGAACGATTGAAGAAACAATTGATATAGAAAAAGCGTGAATAACAGTGCCCTGAATCCAGTCGTCGCCGCCCGCCAATTTTCTTGATCTAACGGGGATTAATGAGGAGGCTTCCTATGTTGAATGTGGCCCGGTTTATCTTCGTGTTTTTGATGACCAGTGGGATGGTGCGGGCAGCGCCAAGCCAGCACGATGCCGTCCCCGTGCTGTTGCGCCGCTGCACCATGTGTCACGGGCAAACGCTCACGAATGGTGGAGTGGATCTGCGGACAAAGGCTTCAATGCTGGCGGGCAAAGCATTCGTTTCCGGAAAGCCTGAGGAGAGCCTTTTAATCAAGCGGATCGTCTCACGGGCCTGTCCGCCGGATCAAAACATCAGCATGGCCGGCATCGAGCGGATGAGCGATGGAGAGCTCAAGACGCTTCGCGACTGGATTGCCGCTGGGGCACCGGAGGTGAAACAACAGCTCGCGCCGCAAAAGGTGGATTCCAAGGCCCGCGAGCATTGGGCGTTTCAATCGCCACAACGGGCTGAGGTGCCGCGCGTGAAAGCGACCGGGCGCGTGGCCAACCCAATCGATGCCTTCCTGCTAAAGCCGTTGGAGGCCAAAGGGCTTTCGTTTTCTGCCGAGACCGACAAACTCACTTTACTGCGTCGGGTCACTTTTGACCTCACGGGTCTGCCGCCGACCACCGATGAGATGGCGGCGTTTTTCAAGGATGAAAGTCCCACAGCGCTGGAGAAGGTGGTGAATCGTTTGCTCGCCTCGCCAGCGTACGGGGTGCGTTGGGGGCGGCATTGGCTGGACATGGCGGGCTATTCGGATTCTGAAGGCAAACGCAATGCGGACATGATTCGTGAGCACGCCTGGAAATATCGCGACTACGTCATCAACGCCTTCAATGCTGACAAGCCGTACGACCAGTTTTTGCTCGAGCAAATTGCCGGCGATGAACTGGTCGATTACGCCGATGCCGATGCCGTCGATGCCAATGTGATCGAGAAGCTCGTCGCCACCGGTTTCCTGCGCATGGCGCCCGACGGCACGAGCGCCAATCCGGTCAATCGCGTGGAGGATCGCCTGCAGGTGATTGATGATGAGCTGCAAATTCTTGCCGGCGGCGTGCTCGGCCTCACGCTCAAGTGCGCCAAGTGCCACGATCACAAATACGATCCCATCAGCCAGCGCGATTACTATTCCTTCGCCGCCATCTTCAAGGGCGCCTACGACGAATATAACTGGCTCACCCCGCAGGCCTTCCGCAACCAATGGAAAGGCAGCAGTCGACGGCACCTCGCCGTGGCCTTGCCCGCCGAGCGTAAGGCGGTCGAAGCGCACAACGCAAAGGTCGACTCCGAATTGAAGCCGATGGAGGAAAAGTTTAAGTCGGTTAAGGGCAAAGAGCGCAAGGAATTGAAAACCAAAATCGACGCGCTGAAGGCGAAGAAGAAATCGTTGCCGCTGATCCGCGCCCTGTGGGATCGCGGGGAAGCCTCGCCAACCTACGTTTACCTGCGCGGTACCCCCGGCAGCACGGGGCCGCTGGTCGGGCCGGCTTTGCCGGTGGTGTTTTCTGAAAAACCCTTCCAGCCGGCCAAGGCCACTGGACCCAACAAAACCGGTAATCGACTGGCACTGGCCCGTTGGATCACGAGTCCGGAACATCCGCTCACCGCGCGTGTGTGGGTGAACCGCGTTTGGAAACATCACTTTGGCCGCGGCATCGTTGGCAGTCTCGATAACTTCGGCAAGCTCGGCACGCCGCCGACGCATCCGGAATTGCTCGATTGGCTCGCGCGCGAACTCGTCGAAAACAAATGGAGCACCAAGCATTTGCACCGGCTCATCTGCACCAGCACGGCTTATCGACAGACCTCGGTGAAATCCGCCGCCGCCATGCGGTTGGATCCCGAAAATCATCTGCTTTCCCGCATGCCCATGCGCCGGTTGGATGCCGAGGAACTGCACGACGGCCTCATCGCCATCACCGGTCGGCTCAATGCGCGGCTCGGCGGCAAGCCCGATGACGTGCAGGTTCGCACGGGCGGTTACGTGACCGGCAAACCCGGCGAAGGAGGCTGGCGGCGCAGCGTGTACATTCGTCAACGCCGCAAGCACATGATGACGTTGCTCGAGACTTTTGATCTGCCGGCGATG
>PBVU01000126.1:0-6438 GCA_002728775.1 Verrucomicrobiales bacterium
AGGAGGTCAAGAGCCTGAACAACGCGTCTCAACTAGCCAAGGGCGTTATTGTCCATGCCATTGATAATGGGGACAAGTTTCCGGAGAAATGGTGTGATGCGATTCTTCAGGATGTAGGCGGTCCAGACGTGTTTATTTCTCCAAATGATGTCGTGCAGGATGATGTAAAGGCCAGTTCATACGCCATCAATGCGGCGGTCATTGGCAAGAGTCTGGATAAAGTGCCGCCAGAGACGGTGTTGATTTTTGAGTGCAATCTGGGCTGGAACGGCAAGGGCGACTTGGAGCAGTTGCTGGATAGATTCCCTCATCACAATGTAGCGATCGTCACCGCCGATGGCTCGGCTAGGACAGTGGATGTTTTTGAAGCGGAAACGCTGCTTTGGGACCCGGAATCTGAAAAGGAGAAATGAAGTATGGCAACCTTTGGATTAATGGAATTCATTCTGATAATGGGGATGTTGAATCTCCCCGCAGCGCAGGAAGTGGAGCCGGATAATCCGCCTCCCGCAAAGCTGGAGATCAAGCGATCCGCCGAGCGGAACAGTTTTTATGAGGTGACCAAATATCTGGACTTGGGTGGCGAGTTGTTTGTTTACCTGAGCACGGAGCAGGTTCTGGCTCAGGCAACGGGCTGGCTTAAACAGGTTGATGGATTGGTCAAGGCCATGGGGCCGATGATGAGCAAGCGCGAGGCGCGTGATGCGGCAATTGCCTTGAAGGTAATTCAGTCCGGACTGCGCGAATCAGGCTTGGAGGAAATTAGTGGCTTCGGCGCCAGCAGCATTGCGCTGCGGCCGGGGTTTCACCGTAGCGTGGCCATGTTGCACCGGTATCCAACGGACGAACAGACGGGCTTGATCTGGAGCCTGACCGGCCGGAAACCCCATGTGCAGGATGGCTTTAAGCTGATGCCATCCTCCACGGTTTTTGCCGCGCACGGGGATCTTGATCCTGCCGGGGTGTTGCGGATGATTGAGGATTTCGTGAAAAAGAATATCCCACCAGCGGAGGCGCGTGAATTCGAGCGCGAATTGGAGCAAATCAATGAGGAACTGCCCTTCAATGCCCTGCTCAAGGGATTCGGTGGCGAAATGGGGGTAACCATTATGCTCAATGAGGAGCGGAAGGTGCGAGTGCCCGCTCCGGGCGGCGAGCCGTTGGAGTTCCCCGAGCCCGGCCTTGTCTTGGCCATCAAGACGGCGGACGACACCTATGCGAATCTACTTGCCGGGGCATTGGCTGAATTGCCCAAGAAGGTTGAGCAGGTTGGTAATGTGACTTTGAACATTTTTCAAGTACCCGTGGAATTGCCGCTGGATATCCGGCCAACACTGTTCAATTCACAGGGTTACCTCATCCTCGCCAGCAATCCCTTGATTGCGAAGGAAATTCTCGCGGTTCAATCCGGCCGCTCGGAGGGATTGGTGGGGACGAAGGAATTCAAGGCTCTCTCCGAGGGAATGCAACTGGAAGGCAATGCCATTCATTATGTCAGTCCGCGCTTCGGCTTGGCTTATTTTGAGTTGATGAATGAGATTTTAAAGCGGGCGCAACAGGAGGAGGCCCTGCCGGCACCTCTCAAGAAGGCGTTGGACGATTTCTTTGCCACGGGCCGTAAGCAGATGG
Organism: Verrucomicrobiales bacterium; assembly: GCA_002728775.1. Classification (GTDB taxonomy): domain Bacteria; phylum Verrucomicrobiota; class Verrucomicrobiia; order Limisphaerales; family UBA1100; genus UBA6614. Next base: position 1,630 of record PBVU01000126.1, read on the forward strand.
GCGGCTATCTGGGCATCGTTCGCACACAGGACGACGGCATTCTCTACACCGTCCATTCCAGTCAAGGGGGTGCGCAAGTGGCGATGGGTGCGGGCGCATTCATGCTGGGGGCAGGAGTCTTCTCGGTAATGCCCGCCTTGGAAGGCGCGCGCAGTGGAGCCAGACGCACGCAGAGCATGAACAATGTCAAGCAGCTCGCCTTGGCCATGCATATCCACGCGGACAAGAACGGGCGCCTGCCTGAGGCCGCCAATTGGAGTGATACATTGTTGCCGTTGTTGGACAACAACGCGGAAGTATTCGTGGCTCCTGATATTGCTGTAGCGACCAATGACAATCGGCCGCCATGCTCCTATGCTTTTAATGCAGCCTTGGGGAGGGCGAAACTGGCGGACATTCGGCAGCCGGCCAAGACAGTCTTGTTCCTCGACTTGCGGCAGGGCTGGAATGGAACTTTTAAATGGCCATTCCCGCCGCCCGCCGGCAAGGAGGAATACATCGTGGGCTTTGCTGATGGCCACATTGAACGCGTTCCATTCCACAAGCTGGGCCTGTTCCGCTGGAAACCGTGATTATCCGGCTGTTGCTATCCCTCTGTGGGGCTGCCGCGCTTCAGGCAGCTAGTCGGCCCAACATCATCCTCGTCATGTGCGATGATCTTGGCTGGGGAGATGTCGGTTTTAACGGAGGCAGAACCATCCGGACACCACACCTCGACGCTATGGCAAAGAGCAGTCTGCTGTTCGAGAGGTTTTATGCCGCCGCGCCGGTGTGCAGCCCGACACGTGGCAGTTGTATGACCGGTCGTCACCCCTTTCGTTACGGGATATATTCTGCCAACACCGGCCACATGAAGCCGGAGGAGCTGACTCTGGCCGAACTGTTAAGAAAGCAGGGCTATGCCACCGGGCACTTTGGCAAATGGCACCTTGGCACGCTGACCAAAACGGAGCCCGATGCCAACCGTGGTGGACCACGGGGTACAAAGCATTTTTCGCCGCCCCAAGCCAATGGCTTTGATGTCTGCTTTTCCACCGAGTCCAAGGTGCCCACGTGGGATCCCATGTTGAAGCCAAAGACGGAGGCGCGCCGCACATGGTGGGATGTCGCCGTGGATGCAGTCCCTTACGGAACTGCATACTGGAATGAGAAGGGCGAGCGCATTCGGGGAAATCTGAGGGGTGACAATTCGCGCGTGATTATGGATCGTGTTCTGCCGTTCATTCGCGGTGCTGTCCACGGGGATCAACCATTTTTTGCCGTTGTGTGGTTTCATGCGCCGCATCTTCCGGTTGTGGCCGGCCCGCAATACACGCGACTTTATGCGGGACACAAAAAATATGCGCAGCACTATTACGGCTGCGTTACGGCTTTGGATGAACAAGTGGGCCGGTTGCGTACGGAATTGCGCGCTTTGGGGGTGGCACGTGATACCCTGTTGGCTTTCTGTAGCGACAACGGTCCCGAGGGCAAGGCCGGACAAGCCCCAGGGTCAGCCGGTCCGCTGAGCGGCCGCAAACGTGATCTGTTGGAGGGAGGCATTCGCGTGCCGGGACTCATTGAATGGCCCGCACAAATCAAGCCGGGCGTTACGGCCGTCCCTGTGGTCACCAGCGACTATCTTCCCACCATCTTCGAGATTATAGGTGTAGAGCCTGTTGAAGGCCGGCCGATTGATGGTGTGAGCCTGCTACCTTTGTTTAAAGGCAAAATGAACAAGCGGTTGAAGCCCATTGGGTTTCAATCTGGTGGCCAAGTTGCCTTGATCGGAAATCGATTCAAGATTCATGGGCGTACTGCTGGCAGGAAACTCGACAAGTTGCCGCCCATGAAGTTGTTTGACTTGGTTGCCGACCCTGCTGAAAAGACTGACTTGTCGGCGAAACACCCGGAAATAGTAAGGCAAATGACGCTTGCTCTGGAACAATGGCGTGAGTCCTGTAGGCGCAGCGATACGGGTGGTGATTACGGCAAATAAAAAACGCGAGTCGAGACCCGCGTTCTTCAATTCTGATTTAGCAGTGTGTGTTAATTGTTCTCCGGTGCCGGAACGGATGGGGGGGCATTCTCTGTCCCGGGAGTGGGGACAGGTGGCGTCGTCGTGCTTTGAGCGGGTTGGCCCGCGGCTTTTAGCTTGGCCAGGAATTTTGCAGGATCTTCCTTGAACTCATCTAAGCAGCCCTCACAGCAGAATTTGACCGTTGTTCCCTCATGAACGTACACATAGGGATCGTCCTGCATGCTCGTTAGTCCCTCGTCAGAAACCAGGCAGGTTTCGAGTGGGTAATTATCGGTGGCACATGCGCCGAATAGCAAGGCTGCTGCAGCAAGAGGAATAAGTGCGATTAATTTCATTTTGATTACGGGGTTGACTCCGGTCAGGCGATGGTCGGCCAAACACGCTGTTAATGCAATCCGAATCCTAGTCAGTCCACATAGAGCAGTTCATTGGAATTGAACAGGCCGAGGGCGAGGTCCGCCAGGTGTTCCCCTTTGGGCCCGGCCAAGGCGCGGGCGGCGCCAAACTCCTCAGCCACGGGCTGGCGGTTGAACAGGAGTTGGTAACAGCGGCGAACCTGTTCATCGGGCACTGCTGTTTCCTTGGCCACACGCGTGGCAAAGTGTTGGGCGGATTGACGGACGAAATCGGAGTTGAGCAGGACGAGGGATTGCGGGGCGGTGGTGGAGGCCATCCGATGGGAGCAACTTTCGGCTCCGGCTGGGCGATCAAACAAATCAAAGAAAGGGAAGCGCAGATTGCGACGGGCAAACAGATACACGCTGCGCCGGCGATGATCCTCGGCCTTTGGGCTCACGGGCCATTGATTGCGCAGGAGGGTGCTGGTGATTTCCTTGGGAAACGGCGGTCGCACGCCCGGTCCGCCGCGTTGGCGGTTGAGTTGATTAGCCACAAACAACAGTGAATCGCGCAGCATTTCGCCGGTGAGACGGGGGCGATCCTGTCGGTTCCATAGGCGGTTTTCGGGATCGGCTTGGAGGACTTGTTTCCAGCTTGGGTCGTTATCCGCGTTGAGGCTGGACTGTTTCCAAGTGGCGCTGGTGACGATCAGTTTGTGCATGGCTTTGAGACTCCATTTTTGGCGGGGCAACTCGGTGGCGAGCCAGTCGAGCAGGGCGGGGTGCGTGGGCGGCTGGCCTTGCGTGCCGAAATCCTCGGGCGTGGCGAGCGGTCGGCCGAAGTGCTGCTGCCACAGGCGGTTGGCGGCGAGCCGCATGGCGGTGGCGTTTTGTGGGTGGGTGAGCCAATGGGCGAGTTCGGTGCGGGTGCCCTTTGTGGGTTGGCTTTGGGCGGTGTTGAGGGTGCGGGGGAAGCTGGCTTTGACGGCGTCGCCGGGCCGGCGGAAATCGCCGCGCACCATCACGCGCGTGGTGGCGGGTTTGCCGGTGCGCATGGCGCGGATGGTGAGGTTGCCGGATTTGATTTCCTTGAGCTGTAGGTCGCTCTCGAAGAACGCGCGCATCTGGTAAAACTCGCGCTGGCTGACGGGATCAAACTTGTGATCGTGGCATTGTGCGCAACCCAGCGTGACGCCAAGCAGGGCGCTGCCGACGGTGCCGGTCATTTCGTTGAGGATCATGTGGCGGCGTTCGGCGAGCAGATTGATGTCCGGCATGTCTTGGCCGGCGAGCAGAAAACCGGTGGCAATGGCGGCCTGCGGATCCTTGGGATGCAGGAGGTCGCCGGCAATCTGCTGCTGCACAAACGCGTTGTACGGGAGATCGGCATTCAGGGCGTTGATGACCCAGTCGCGATAGCGCCAGGCGTTGGGGCGGACATTGTCGTGCTCGAAGCCGTCCGTCTCCGCAAATCGCGCGAGGTCGAGCCAATGCTGCGCCCAGTGCTCGCCGTACGCGGGCGAAGCGAGCAGACGGTCAACGAGCTTTTCGTAGGCGTGTGGATTGGTGTCCTTGAGAAACGCCTCCACTTCCGCTGGCGTGGGCGGCAGGCCGGTGAGGTTGAAGGAGAGTCGACGAATCAACGTGCGGCGATTGGCTTCCGGCGCGAGGGAGAGTTTGAGTGGACGGAGTTTTGCGGTGATGAAAGCATCGACGGGGTTGGTGTGGCGCGAATCATCCGGCACGGCCGGGCGTTGGAGCGGTTGCCAAGACCAATGATCGTCCGCCGTGACCCAACACGCGGTTATCAGTAATACCAGTGTTTGGAGAACCGTCATGCAAGAATCTCCTTCACCACATTCCCGCTCACATCCGTCAATCGCTCGTCCTTACCGTGATGCTTCACCGTCAACCGTTCGTGATCGATGCCGAGGATGTGGAGAAAGGTGGCATGGAGGTCGTGGACGTGAATCTTTTTTTGCTCCGCGCGCAGGCCGATGGGGTCGGTGGCGCCATAGGCGAGACCGCCGCAGACTGCGCCGCCGGCAAGCACGACGCTGTAACCCCACGGATTGTGATCGCGGCCGGTCCCTTGTTCGCTCATGGGCATGCGGCCGAATTCGCCGCCCCAAATGATGAGCGTGTCATCCCACAAACCGCGCGCCTTGAGGTCATCAAACAGGCCGGCGATGGGGGCATCGGTGCGGCGGCACCAAGTGGTGTGGTTTTGCAGTACGTTTTTGTGGGCATCCCAACCGAGCGTGTCGCCGGAGTAAAGCTGCACAAACCGCACATCGCGTTCGAGCATGCGGCGGGCGAGCAGGCAGCGCGTGCCGAATTCCTCGCAGTCCTTTTGATCCAGCGCGTACAGCTTGCGGGTGGCATCGGTCTCGCGGGAGAGATCGACAATCTCCGGCGCGGCGGTTTGCATGCGAAAGGCCAATTCATAGG
>PBVU01000127.1:0-7710 GCA_002728775.1 Verrucomicrobiales bacterium
GCCCCGATTTACTTCCGCCGCCCACCTGATCGCGACGCCTTTTATGGCGACAACGACCTGCCCGACCTGGCCGTGCGCGATGGCCAATGGAAATTCCTCTGCGAATATGACGGCACCGAGCCTGAGCTTTACAACATGAAAACCGACCGCGGCGAAAAACAAAACCTCGCCGCCAAACACCCCGCCCTCGTCGCTAAATTCACCAAAGCCTGCATCGCCTGGCACAAGTCGTTGCCGCCGGACAACGGGCCCAATCTCGTCCGTAGTCAAAAAAGGTAAAACCTGCCTAAATCCAAAGAACGGGGGTTTCGATGTTCGTTGGGTTCGATTCCCAAAACACATCCCACTCTTTTCCGCTCTATCCCAATTGGAATCTGTGGGTTTGGAGGATTTCTCTGTTTGGGTTCAGAGGTGACTCAGAGAATTAGTCGTGGAGACAACTGTGCAATCTCCCGGGAGTTATTGTTATTAGCAAGTGGCACTGCTAGTTTTCCTGCTTAATTAATTTTGGATTATTTTCGGTCATCTCCATAATTAATTCTTTTGCTTTAGCGATTTGGTTGGTGGTCATACTTTTAGCAATAATGGGTATGCTGTCTTCAGCAACAGACCATCCGTTGGAAGCTGAAATATATGTCCAAGCATAAGCGGTCACTAAGTCCCTTTCTTTAGGGTGTTCACCGAAGAAATACATCCCTCCAATTTGATGTTGAGCAAACTTATCACCGGTCTTGGCTCTATCCTCTAGGTCTTCAGTCATCTGCTGCAATAATGCCGAGTCCCCTTTAGATTCATAATTATTTGGTTTTCTGGTTTTCTTCCCACACCCCACAACCAACAAACCTATCAAAATTGGAATCAGTAATTTCATCTCTGAGAGAATCCTACCCCACCATCCTGATTCAGACAAAGCCAATGGGGCCTCATTTGTTTGAGGATCACTGAACAAAATAATCCCATGCGCCAACATCTCTGATAAATTCGGAAAATGTGCTCCTGCCAGATAAGTCCTTTATTAAATGACAAATATGTGGAAAAATTGACCTTGTGAAAGGCCTAATTAGGGAAGCGTTCAGGCAAAAGATTGCGGATAGCTTGGCGCTTGACTTGCCGGACCTGACGCGGCGTGAGGTGCATTTGCCAAGGGTGCCCGGCAAGGCATTGGCGGTGATTGGGATGCGCCGGGCGGGTAAGACTTCGTTTCTGTGGCAATGTCTTGGGGATCGATTGAAGGCAGGCGTGCCGCGCGAGGCGTTATTGTTTTTCAATTTTGAGGACGAGCGGTTGACTGGATTGCAGGCAGCTGATTTGCAATTCTTGGTGGAGGAATACTATCGTCAGCATCCGGAGTTTCGGGACCAGCGCCGGGTGACTTTTCTTCTTGATGAAATTCAATCGGTGCCCGGCTGGGAGTCGTTTGTGCGCCGCTTGATGGATACGGAGCAATTGGATGTTTTTCTTTCCGGTTCCTCGGCCAAGTTGTTGAGCCGGGAGGTGGCCACCAGCATGCGCGGCCGGGCGATGGAAGTGCTGGTGCACCCTTTCAGTTTCCGGGAAGCCTTGCGCCATGGCGGTGCGGAGCCGGGGAAGCCTTGGGCGGCCATGGCGAAAGCGGGGCGTTCGCGGCTGGAAAAGCGTTTGCGGGAATACCTTTCCGCGGGCGGTTTTCCCGAGGCCCAAGGGATTGCCGAGCGCGACCGGTCGGCTTTGCTGCGCAGTTATGTGGATGTGGCGCTGTTGTGCGATGTCATCGAGCGTCATGCCATCAGCAATCCCACCGCCTTGCGCTGGATGCAGCGGCAGTTGCTGGCCAACGCGGCCGGGTCATTCAGCGCGAAGAAGTTTTTTGACGCGCTCAAGTCGCAGGGTATCCGGGTGGGCAAGGACACCGTGCACGCGTATCTGGCCCACCTGGAGGATGCGTTTCTCGTGCGGACGGTCAGCCTGCACACCGCCTCGGAGCGGCAGCGCATGGTCAACCCGCGCAAAGCGTATCCCATCGACCCCGGGCTCATTCCGGTTTACGAACGCACCGGCCGCGCCAACTTGGGCCACGCCTTGGAGGCGGCGGTGTTGGTGGAGTTGGAGCGCCGAGGCGCCGAACTCGGCTATGTGAAAACGCCTTCCGGCAAAGAGGTCGACTTCCACGCCAGACTGCCTGATGGCACTGAATGGCTGATTCAAGTCAGCACGGAAGTTTCTGGTTCGAATACATTTCAAAGGGAAGTGGCCAGCTTGGAAGAGGCCATCCAAATGTATCCGGCAGCAAAGCCGCTGTTGGTCACCTTGGAGCCAATCCCACCAGACTCTGATTTGCCACGAAACATTTTCTGGCAATCCGCATGCGAGTGGTTGTTGAGCAGGTTTGATTGAGTATCCCGCCAAGCCTGAAACTAGGCACGTTTCGTGAATCCGACGGTATTTGACGGAGGAGATGTCGTGACCACGGCACTGTGGCGAAGCTTTACAACCTGAAAACCGACCGCGGCGAAAAACAAAACCTCGCCGCCAAGCACCCCGCCCTCGTCGCGAAACTCATCACGGCCTGCATCGCCTGGCACAGGTCATTGCCACCGGATAATAGGCCAAAACTCATCGGCCCTTTCCGCCGCAAGCAGGTCGCAAATGACTGGTTGAATTCGTACCATTATATAGGCACACTTTGCACATGGTAACGATGCATCCAGAATATGTCTTGGACGAACAACAAAACCGCAAGGCGGTGGTGTTGCCTTTGGCGGAGTGGGAGCAGGTGGTCCGTGAGCTGGAGGAGTTGGATGACCTTCGCGCTTACGATGCGGCGAAGGAGCAAGCCGGCGAAGCAATTCCGTTTGAACAAGCGGTGCGTGAAATTCAAGAGGGTAATGTGGAGTGAAATTCACGGTTGAGATTTTGCGCGCTGCAAAAAGACAGCTTGCGAAAATTGAACCTCAACGACGGCCTCGCATCATCGAGGCGATTCATGCGCTGGCAGAAAACCCCCGCCCCACCGGTTGCAAGAAACTTTCCGGCCGCCCCGCTTGGCGCATTCGCGTTGGTTCGTTCAGGGTGATTTATGAAATTCATGATGACCGTTTGGTTGTCTTGGTTGTCACGGTAGGAGACCGCAAGGATGTTTATCGTTAGAACAATCGCGCCGGTCACCGAAAAAAAAGTAGGGTTTCTTTGGCGATGAATGGTTCACGAAGTTTTGGGGTCCAAATCGATTCTGGCATGAGGCGTTTCATGAACAGGTTGGATGGATGGGGAATGATGGGCACGCTTGCATTCGGATTTGCGTTGGGGCAATCGGCGTGGGCGGCGGGGCCGGATTTTTCGCGGGGCGGGGCAGCGTTTTTGAAGAAGCATTGTGTGGAATGCCACAGCGGGGAGAACCCGAAGGCGGAGTTGTCGCTGGAGGGGTTTACGGACTCTGCGTCGGTGGTGAAAGGGCGGAAGACGTTTGAGAAGGTGCTGCGGATGTTGGCGCTCGGGGAGATGCCGCCGAAGAAAAAGCCGCGGCCCACGGTGGGCGAAGTGGGGGCCTTCACGGAGCAGGTGAAGGCGGTTTGGGATTTTGCGGACCGCCACGCCAAGCCGGACCCGGGCCGGGTGACGATGCGGCGGTTGAACCGGGTGGAGTATCGCAACACGGTGCGCGATTTGCTCGGGGTGGATTTTGACCCGACCGAGAGTTTTCCTTCCGACGACATCGGGCACGGGTTCGACAACATCGGCGAGGTTTTGACGCTGTCGCCGGTGTTGATGGAGCGGTATCTGGATGCGGCGGAAACGATTTCCAAGCGCGTCATCGTGGTGACGCCGCCCAAGCCGGCCGTGCGGTATCTCGCGGGCATTTACCTGCAGCCGGGCGGCAGCACGACCAAGGACCCGTTTCGCCGGATGGACCAGGCTTCGGAAGACGCCAAGGTGGCGGGGCCGTTCACGGGGCCCGGGGGGTATTTCAAGCTCACGGATGATGCCGAGTTGTTTTTCCGCGCGACACTGTACGCGGAAACCACCAGCCAGGAACCGGTGCGTGTGGCGTTGTATTTGCAAGGTGGTGGCGTGAGCAAGGGTTCCAGCGCAGCGGAGTTGGCCAAGGTGTTTGGCGGCGACTCGCCCCGGATGAAGGGAGCGAAGATTTTGAAGACCTTTGAAATCAGCGCCCGCGAGGCCAAGGCGCCCCAGATCATCGAGGTGAAAATCTCGCGTGTCGCGGCGGCCAATGCCGGCATTGCTCTTGTGAAACCGCCTTCCGGCAAACCCCATGCGGTGCTGCGGATCCGGCATTTGTCGACCGAGGGGCCGCTGGAAACGCGCCCGCAATCGCACCGGATGCTGCTGGGAGCCCAAACCGGCACGCCCCCGGCCGCGCAGCAGCGGGAGATTATCACGCGCCTGTTGCGGCGCGGGTATCGCCGTACGCCCACACCCGCGGAGATCGACCGCGTGGTTGCCTTCGCCGCCGCCCAGATGCAGGCCGGGCTGAAGTGGGAGGCGGCGATGCAGAAGGTGGTGCAGGTGGTGTTGTGTTCGCCGAAATTCCTTTTCCGCGTGGAACTGGACGACCGCCCGACGGCGCCGGAGCCGCGCGCGATTGACCCGTTTCATCTGGCCTCGCGCCTCTCGTATTTTCTCTGGAGCAGCATGCCCGATGACACGCTGCTGGACCTCGCCGCCCAAGGCCAGCTCACCGCCCGGCTCGACGCGCAGGTGGACCGCATGTTGGCGGATGCGCGGGCAGGCGAATTGATCCGCAACTTCATGCAGCAATGGCTGCAAATCCAGCGCCTGCGGACCGTGGCACCGGACACGAAGCGCTTTCCCGCTTTCAACGAACCGCTGCGGCAGGCGATGCTGCGCGAGACCGAGTTGTTTTGCGAAACGATCATGAAGGAAGACCGCAGCCTGCTGGAGCTGATCGATGCGGACTTCACGTTTTTGAACGCGCCCTTGGCCAAGCATTACGGCATCAGCAAGACCGGCGGGGAACAGCCCCGGCCGCTGAAGTTCAAGGGGGCGGAGTTTCAGCGGGTGTTGCTGACCGACCGCAAGCGCGGCGGGTTGCTGACCCAGGCAAGTGTGTTGACGGTCACCTCCAACCCCACGCGCACCTCGCCGGTGAAGCGCGGGCGCTGGGTGCTGGAACAGATACTCGGCTCCCCGCCGCCCCCGCCGCCGCCGGACGTGCCGGAGCTGGAGGAGAATGGCGAGACCGTCACCGCTGACACCCTGCGCCGGCGCATGGAAATTCACCGCAAAAACCCCAGCTGCGCCAATTGCCACGCGAAGATGGACCCGATTGGGTTTGCGCTGGAAAACTACGACGCCATCGGCGGGTACCGCACGCAGGACGCGGGGCAGGACATCGATGCGTCGGGAGAGTTTGCCGACGGAACAAAATTTGCCGGGCCTGAAGATTTGAAAACAATCATCAGTCAAAGGAAGGGATTGTTTGTGCGATGCCTTTCTGAGAAGATGCTGACCTTCGCGATCGGGCGGGGTTTGTCCTACAGGGACCGGCCGGCGGTGGAAGGCATCGCCAAGGCACTGGAAGCGGGAGACTACAAATTCTCCGTGCTGGTGAAGCAAATCGTAAAGAGCGAACCCTTCGGCAGACGCCGCGGGATTCAGACCAAAAACACGAACGAGGATTAAACAATGGCGAACACCACCATTTCACGTCGGAAAATGCTCAAGGGCTTGGGCGTTACCATGTCGCTACCATGGCTCGAGGCGATGGGTCCGTTAAACGCCTGGGCCGACCAGCCAACCGACAGCCCGGCGACCAAGGCCGTGCCCAACCGCATGGCCTTCCTCTACGTGCCCAACGGCAAAAACATGGTCGACTGGACCCCGCAAAAGGAAGGGGTCGGCTACGATCTCCCCGCCATCCTGAAACCACTCTCCAAGGTGCAATCCAAACTTCAGGTGCTCACCGGCCTCACCGCCGACAAGGCCCGGGCGCACGGCAGCGGCGGCGGCGATCACGCCCGCGCCTTGGCCGCCTTCCTCACCGGCGCGCATCCCAAGAAGACCGATGGCACCGATATCCGAAACGGAATTTCCGTTGACCAAGTAGCCGCCCAGGCCATGGGTGGCCAGGTACGACTGCCGTCCCTCGAACTGGGCGCGGAAGCCGGCGCCATGGCCGGCAATTGCGATTCCGGCTACAGCTGCGTTTACTCCTCCACCATGTCCTGGCGCTCGGCCACCCAGCCGTTGCCCAAGGAGGTGAATCCCAAGCTGGCCTTCGAGCGCCTGTTCGGCAGCGGCAACCGGGGCGACCGCGCCCGGCGCGATGCCGCGCGCCGGAGCATCCTCGACTTTGTGCGGGAAGATTCCAAGGACCTCAACCGCAGGCTCAGCGCCAATGATGTCCGCAAGCTGGACGAATATTTCACCGCCATCCGCGACATCGAGCTGCGGATCGAGCGGGCCGCCAAACTGCCGCCCATTGAAGCGCCCGATTACCCCGCGCCCAAGGGCGTGCCCGGCAACTACGAGGAACACATCCGCCTGATGTGCGACCTCATCGTGCTCGCCTTCCAGGCCGATGTCACCCGCGTCAGCACCTTTGTGCTCGCCAACGAGGGCAGCAACAAGCCGTACCCCTTCATCAAGGTATCCGAAGGCCACCACGACCTCTCCCACCACGGCGGCAAGGCCGAGAAAAAAGAAAAAATTCGTTCCATCAATATTTTTCATTCCCGCCAACTGGCCTACCTGCTGGAGAAACTGGACAGCGTCCGCGAAGCCGAAGGCACGCTGTTGGATCATTCCATGATCGCCTACGGCAGTGCCAACTCCGACGGCAACGCGCACAACCACGACAACCTGCCCATCCTGCTGGCGGGCGGCGGCTGCGGCACGCTCAAGCCCGGCCGCCATGTGCGTTATGCCGACGAGACCCCCCTCGCCAACCTGTGGATCTCCATGCTCAACCGCATGGACATCAAGATCGCCCAACTCGGCGACAGCACCGGCGGGTTGAAGCATCTGGGATAACAGTCACGGCGTTGGCCAAGGTTTTCATACGGTCAGTTTTACCCAAGAAAACAGGGAGTTTAATGTTTGTTGGGTTCGATTCCCAAAACACATCCCACTCTTTTCCACACTATCCCAATTGGAATTGGTGGGTTTGGAGAATTCTCCGTATTGGGTTCAGAGGTGACTCAGAGAATTAGTCGTGGAGACTACTGTGCAATCTATGTCGAGATATGTGAGATCTCCCTGAGGACTTTATCACTTATTATTCTCTTCTTCATTAAAGGATTCAGGCTCCTTGGCATATTTGTATGCCGTAAGTAAATCAAAGCTCTCTAGCCCGCTGGGAGAATTATAGGGCCACATTCCTGGATGCTTAAGCTTTTCAGTTGGTTCTTCCTTGTGTTTCCAGCTTGGCCATATCTCTCCTTTTTCATCCTTTGATTCCGGGATCGTAAACGAACATGACTTTGTATCAGATACTATCAGTATAGCTTCAACGACATTCAGCTTAAGAAGTTTTTCTTTGTTAAAAACCAAGTCTAGAAAGTAAATCTGATCACCAATTATTCTCCATACCCCGCGAACCACCTCTTCCTCAACTTCACTTTCAACTTCGACAACAGCTTCAGCTGGTGCACGCTCTTCTTCAAAGTTAGAATTATCTCGGTATATGGTAGACACGGAATAGGTGTGGTCTCTTCTATAAACCACTTCCATGTAAGATTTGGAGCTATAACC
>PBVU01000128.1:0-9821 GCA_002728775.1 Verrucomicrobiales bacterium
CGTTAGCTTCTCCAGTCCCTTCACAGAGGTCAGTTGATTGTCATCGAGAGGCAGCTCCTTTAACTGCGTGAGATTCTCCAGCCCCTTCAGGTCGGTCAGTTTATTGTGGGGGAGATGCAGAGACTCTAATTGCGTAAGCTTCTCCAGGCCCTTCGCAGAGGTCAGATTTTTGCCATCGAGTTCCAGCTCAGTCACCTTCTCCAAATCTGCTTGAGTGAGTTTGCCTGTGGGAGATTCACCAATGTACTTGAGTGATTTACGAATCGCTGCCTCAATCGTGACGTTATTGGGATCGTTTGGGTCAGAGACCCATGCTACTACGTTGGCTTCAGCCTTGGCCTCTGCCGCCACCTTGGCTTCTAAGGCTGCTACCTTGGCTTCTAAGGCGGCCTTGGCTTCGGAGACGGCTGCTGCTTTGAGTTTGGTGGCTTTCCCTGCCTCCGACTCCCCACACCCAACACAAACCACCAACAACAAAAGAATCACAGCTTTCACGCCCCCGACCATACCCACGCCAAGGCTGGCGTCAATGTTGAGGTCTAATTCACCAGCAAATCCACCTCACGTCCGTTAACCGTCTCCGGAACGGACTGCAGGGCCGCCACTAGCCCAGGCGCCACCGTCGTCCTGATCTCACCGGTTACCCTGGCTTCCTGACTGCTGTGCCTTGCCCATTCCCTGAACCGACGTTCCAGTAACTGGATGGCCAACTGCGGGTTACGCTTGGTGCCATCCAATGCAATCTGCACCAGATTGGCTTCACTCTCCCCAATAGCCTGCTCCACGGCGGCAGCGAAGGGGGGCTGATCACGTTTCCACAGGTAGAAGGTCTTCTCGCTTATCCCTGATGCCATGGCTGCACCCTTTGCCGTCACACCTTTCTTGAGTAGATTCAGGATACTCTCAACCCGTGCGTCAGTATATTTTCCAGTTCTCTTCATGTCCCACCCACTACTGCATCTGGGCTGAACAGCAAACCGAAAAACGGCACTCATAGTGAAAGGTCGGTATATGTAAGACCTACCCCCCTCTGGGGGGTCGTACCCCCCGGTGTGGTGGTCAAATCCATCCAATTCTTAACACACTTTGTACACAGCTTTTGTATCAGGAGGCCGGTATTAAATTGAAATGCGCAGGCGAAATCCCTAGAATGGATGTGGTTCGAGTGGAGAATTCCCACGGGCGATTGGCGCAGTGGCTAGCGCACCGGCTTTACACGCCGTTGGTCGGGGGTTCGAATCCCTCATCGCCCACCATTTTTATCATCACCAAAATCTGTAACCAGAAACAGCCATCTTCGAGGAAGCACGAACACATGCCCTTGAGTTTACGGCAAGACCGCACCATCTTCTTCTTGCGACTGTTGTTTTTTTAATCACGGTATCCGCGTTTCCTAAATACGGTGATCGATGATAGGCGTCCCGGTTTCGTGCTGGTTATCAGCAACAAACACGCGTGGATGGATGAGAATTTTGCCGGCAAACGCCGCAGAAATCCCTTCTGCAAACCTGGAACAGTTCAATCTCCTTGTCGATCCAAACGAAACCAAAAACTTGGCCAAAGCTCATCCCAAAATCGTCGGAGATCTATGGGTTTGCACTACCGGTTGGCTGCCCGTTGTGCAACATTGAGTCATGGCCCATGTCCAGCAATGACGGCTTTGGATTTAGCCTCATCAATGCTATAGTGTGCGCATGAAACTGGTGCTCGGAGTGTTCATGGTGGTTGGCATGGTTGCGGTGGCGTGGGCGGATGACGGGAAGGATTCCAAGGGAATGCGCGAGAAGGAGGCGGCTCGGTATCTCAAGGCGCTGCCGCCGGAGGAATTTGTGGGGGATATGATCTTCAACATGGCGCAGAATTTTCCGGCTGGGCAGCGCAAGGAGTTCATCGACAATATGACGCGCCATCTGGATTTCAAGGCGGTGGAGGAGGCGACGCTGGACTCGCTGGTGCGGCACTTGACGGCGAAGGAGTTATCGGCGCTGGCGGATTTTTACAGCACTCCGGTGGGCAAGTCGGCGATGAAAAAGATCGGGGTGTGCATGAAGGAGATGGGGCCGCACATTCAACTGGAGTTGCAGAAGGCGTTCCTGAAGACCTCGCAGTCGATTGGGGCCAAGCCGGGCTTGAATCTGCCATTGCCCCGGCCCACACCGGAGAAGGGCGGTCCCAAGAAGTAAAAAAGCCATCGGGGAAATCCCGCGATGGCCGGATCGCGGCGCACAACCCATTAACCAGCTAACCGAAACCCTACACCCAAGCTAGGGGTGCAGCAGGGAGGGTCAAGTGGGAGTTATTCACCGCTATCCAGTTGGGGCTATTTGTCGTCCGTGGCACCGCCGAGGGTTATGCTGATCTTGTATTCCCTCTGCAAATGGGCGTGGGCTACACTGGCCTGCGAGTTCTTGGGATAGAGTTTGCAGGTTTGCTGGAACCATTTGATGGCATTTTCGCGGCTGCCGGAATCTTCGTAGGTGAAGCCGATCTGGATGGAAGCCTCAGGGGCGGCACCCTTGTCGGCTCGGGCTTGGTGATAGACGACAAGGGCTTCCTTCCATTGCTTGAGCTTGCGGTGGCAGCGGGCGATGTCGAAGTACACTTTGGGGAAATCGTCGGATTGCCGGTAGGACTGGATGGCAGTGGGAATGCGATTGCTGTACTCGTAGCACAGGCCGATCTGCCGGTACCAGGTGCCAAATTTATCCGGGGCGGATTTTAGCAGCACTTGATAGGCGGCGATGGCTTCGTCCCATTTTTTGGCGTTGAACCAAGTGGCGGCAATTTTTCCATCCCAAGTACCCTTGTTCTCCTTGTCATCGAGGCTGATGATGCGGTTGTAGGTGTCCACGGCCTTTTCAGGTTGATAGTCCTTTCTCTTGTCGGCGTAAACGTCGGCGATTTTCTCCAGCCCTTTGATCTTGTCTTGAAACTGTTCGTGGAGCTTGCGGCCTTCGGCAAAGCGTTTGCGGGCAATGTGCCAGTCTGCCATGGAGCTGCGGATGCCATCATCCATGCCTAGAATCTTGCCCAGTTGTTCCCAAGTCTGCAGCCCTTCACGGTCACGCCGGGCGTAGGCGTGCAGGTCAGCCATGTAGCTGTAGCATTTGTGGATTTGTTTTTTCTCGTCATCAGTGCCGACAGTGGCGGGGGTTTGTTTGCGGATGTAGGCGATGGCCTGATCGGCGAGTTTTTCGCCCAGGGGTTTCTTGTTGGGATCGCCGGTGAGGGTGTTCACGGGGGAGCGTGCGTGGATGTAGATGTAATAGATGAGGGAGGTCGTTTTATAGGAGGTTTCCAGTGCCTTGAGGCCCTCGGGAAAATCGCCATTGTAAAAGTGGTGGGAGCAAAGGCTGCGGCTGGCACTGACGAGAATGGAACTGTTTTCCTTAGTGCGTTTGACCTTGTAGGAAAGGTCTTTCCAGATCGCAACCCGCTGGACCTGTTTCTTTTGTTCGCCGTAAAGCTCGGTCAGGTCCCATTTGGAAAGTACGGCAACGTGGTGGGACTCATAGTCATGGATAGCCCGCAAATAGGCTTTCTCGGCGTTGGGGAGTTCGCCGGCGTTCTTGTAGTTCCAGCCAATGAGGTAGGCGGCGAGCGCGGCCTCGTGGGAGTCGGGCCAGTAGTCGATGACCGACAGGAATCCCTCGCGAATGGCGGTGTATACCTTGCGTTGCTTGACGAGGCAGTGGCTCCACATGAGTTGGGCGTAGGGAGCTCCGAGGCTGCGCTCGTAGAGGGTGAGGTATTTCTCGTACTCGCTCATGGCTGCCTTGAACTCGCCGCGCAGGTAGAGTTTCTCGGCAATGCGCATCTGGTAACGCTCGACCTCGCGCATCTTGGCGAAGGTCTCGACGGGGATTTGCTCCAAATAGCCGAGGGCGGCCTTGCTGGTGAGGGTGAAGACGAGGCTGGCGGCGGCCAGCGCGCGGGTCAGTCCTTTTGTTTTTGTGTCTGCAACCATTTGCTGTACTCCGAGTGTGCGTAGAGGATGATGTTTCCGCCGAGGCGATAGCTGGCCATCCAATGTTGGCGGGATATGCCAGCGTGTCCATCAGCCCATGCATCACCGATATCTCCAGGATGATAGTATACCGCGATGCGGTTTTCAATAGTCCACCCGTAAACGACGCCTTTCCCGCCATCGTGGGGGAAGGGCATTGGAACGGCCGCGAGCCCGCTGTGTACGGGATGATCGATGGGTATTCTGCGTTTTTCGACGTTGGGCAGCACGTGCCGCTCCATAAGATTCATGAAGGCATTGTGCCACGTGATACTGCCGCCATTGTCAGCTAAAAGCATACCGTGCTTGTCGACCAAGTATTCGCGCAGGGTTTCGACTTCAGAGTTGGAGATGGAGATGCCACGTTCGCCGGTCATGTAAACGAGTGGCGGACTCTTCATCTTGGGGAAGTTGCGGAGTTGCCCGATACTGCGGACTTCCGGAAGCTTGGCGGCAGGCTGACCGGTGTTGGAGGCGTACCAGAGGAGCATGTTCAGGTCGGAGTTTAAATCCAGATCCTGATCCCAGTCGCCCCCGGCATAGCGGAGGCGGATGAAGCGAACCTTGCCCTTGTTTGTGCCGCCGGCAAAGCCTGCGCCCTTGCCCTGGCCCTGTCCAACCTCGTAGCGGTGCATGGTTTCCTCAAGCATGTTCTTTAAAATCTCCTCAATGGGTGGCACGGGGCGGATGAGGTCGCTAAGCGGGTTGACGATGGGCACCTCCTTGATCTTGATGATTTGCTTGATGACCTTCTGCTTAAGTTCCGGTTCCCCACCGCCAGCCGGGAGTTCATAGATTTCTTGGCAGCCAGTCAGGCTCATAAGGAGGAGAAAGATGGCGATGAAGAGGGCGGTGTAGCTGGCAAAGGCATTGAGGGATTGCTTGAGCTTTTGTCGTTGGCGGCCGTAGTACCAGGCATCCATGTCGAGGGGGTTCCACGTGCGTTTGTCCGGGGTGGCGATGGAGCGATTCATGGCGACCAATGGCGAGGTCTGGGCCAAGCCTGTGGGCCGGCTGGAATGGCGTAGGAGCTGGATTTCGCGGGAGCGATTCTCTACCCAGCGAATCGTCCAGGCGAGCCCGATGAAGAAGGCGGTTAACAAGCCTCCCTTGGCGACGGCGACTCTCAGGCCCTCGAGGGCGAAGAAATCAGTGGCGAAGACGAACCATTGCCAAGTGGGGATGAAGGCGGCGGTGGCGATCATCCAGAATTCCCGTTGCCCCCAGTGGGAGCGCGCATAGGCTCGGAATGTGCCGAGGCCAAGCAGGGCGACGGCGAAGGCGAGGGAGAAGCCCGTCCAAAGCAGCGTGTCGGAGACGAATGCGGCACCGGGATGCCAGAGCAACCAGAGATAGCCCCAAGTGATGAGCATTGTAATGGCGAAGGGGATCGCGATAAGCGATGTTCTACCGGAAATGCCGCGAGCCTCAAGTTTACCGCGCAACTGGGAGAGCCAACACAGGGCGCCAGCGGCTTGAAGGACGAGCGCGGTGATGGGCAGCCAAAGGGGCAGGTGACGGGTAAACAAGGCGTCGGCGATCAGGCACGTCCAGAATAGCGCGATCATAATTCCCCATAGTTGGGGAGCATAGGTGACCATGAATTGTTCCACATCGGCCAGAAAGTTGCCCAAGGGCACCTCTCGGCTTTTGCCGGCAACAAACAACTGAGCTATTCCAAGTCCCAAGCAAATCCAGCTTCCATAGGCGAGGGTGTCAAAGATGGGTTTCCCAAACTTGAATGACCAAACGGCAAGGAGAACAATGGGAACCAAGCTGGAGGCGGTGTGTGCGAGCCTGTTATCCAAAACAATTGCGGCAAGGGCAGTGGCGGGAATTAGGGCAGTGGCCAGAAGCAAAAGTGAAAGTAATCCCGTTTGGATCTTCAGGTCTGCTATTTCGACCATGAACATGGTTTCAACCATGTGCTCGATGGTCTCCAAGGCTTCAGGCGGTGTATCCGCCAGCATGATGCCTCCCTCCACAAGGGACACCCCGTTGATGCCGCCGGGCAGGCAGGGCAGGAAAAACCCGATCACTAGGATTAACGCGCAGATGCGGGGGAAGTGTTTCATGCGCGCATGGAAAACTAATTGCCTATTTCGCCGAGGATGTCGTTGCCGCCGGGCTTGCTGCCGAAGGGGTTGACTTCCTTGGGCTGCCCTTTCTTTGCCTTGTCGACGCCCATGGCCTTGGCGGCCTTTTCCTCGGGGGTGCGGGTATCCATCTTGGGTGGAGCCTTGGCGCTAGCCTTTGGGTTGGGCTTGGGTTGGGGCTCCTGTTTCTTCGCCTTGGTTGGAGGGGACGGCGCATCATCCCCGATGGCGAAGGCGAGGCCGGTGAAGCCAGCCAGCAAAAGGGTGATAATGACGGTAGACAGGGCGAGGCTGGAGACAAGGCTGCTCTGGGCGATGACACCCAGCATTTCGCGTGGGGATTTGCCCTGCATCTCCGCCAGAAATGCCCGAATCTCGGCAGTAGTTGTGGAGGTGTTGGCCTTCAGGTTTTTAACGTCACGGGCCACGCTGGACATGGGTTGCGCGGGCTCGGGGGCGCGGGGTTTCCTGATACCCGCCTTGGTGCCCTTTGATTTTTTCGTGGCGCCGGGAATGTCCGAGAGGGGCACCCAGTTCTCGGCACCCTCATGCCATGCCTGATCTGCGGGATCCAGACTGCCGGTGGCGAGAAGGTTGCGAACTTCCTCCAGCTCCAAGGGGCCAAGCTTTTCGTTGTTCTTTAAAACGTATAGTTGCATGTTCGCGTATGGTTGGACGGCCGGCGCGGGCCGGTTGATCATTTTTTCTCCTCTAGAACATGGTGCAGTTCGCCGCCAGCCTTACTGACGGCCTCGATGACGGGTTCGAACAGGTATGCGGGGGTGTCCTTGTCTATCTTTAAAAGCACAGTGCGCTGGCCGGGGGGCAGGTCGCCGAGGAGGCCCTGCTGGCCGGGGGGCGCATCGGGCTGGTACAGAGCCGCGGTGATCGTGTCAGGATTGATGCGTACGCCATTGAGGTAGGTGATTTGATTGGTGTCAATGGCTACGCTGACGCGCTTGCTCTTGGGTTTCTCCAGTTCCTCGCCGGAGGCCTTGTTGACCTTCACGTGGCTGTCGTCGGTAACCCGCGCGAGGATGATGAAAAAGATGAGCAGCAGAAAGGCTATGTCACCCATGGCCATGGATGGCACCTCGGCGTTCATCTTGCGTCGCTGAAGGATCATTGGACCTTGCGCATGAGGGTGATGGTTCCGCCGGAATCCTCAATCAGGGCGGTGACTTCCATCCAGCGCCCGTAGGGGACGGTGGGGCTGCAGCGGACGGCAACGGTTTTCTCGGCTTCATTGACCTTTTGATCAAGGAGGGTGGCCAGTTTTTCCTCGAATACCTGCATGGCCATGGTATCGCCGTTAAGTTTGATGTGGTCACGCTCTAATCCGACGCGGATGGGGTTCTTGGATTGGCGTTCCTTGTCGGAGTTGGGGATTTCCTGTGGGCGTCCATCGTCCTCCTGGATGGAGGCACAAACGAGAAAGAAAATGATGAGAATAAAAGCGATGTCGCTGGTGGCGCTTGCGGGGGGCTCGGTGAGCAAGGCTTGGCGGCGGAGTTTCACTGCTATTCGCGGCGTTCGTTGGTGTCGGCCTGATCAAGGGTGAGTTGCAGGGTGACGGCTTCCATCAACTGGGTGGCGGATTCCTCCACCTCAAGCACGAAGGTATTGATGACGTTGGAGAAATAGTTGAAAGCCATGAAGGCGGGGATGCCAACCATCAGCCCGAAGCAGGTGGTGAGCAGGGCAACCCGGATGCCGTTGGCGGCGTCGGTGACAATGTTCTTGCTGGTGCCGTTCTCGACGTTTTGCACGATGTCATTGAACGACTCGATCATGCCGGCCACGGTGCCAAGGAAGCCGAGCATGGGGGCGACACTGGAGATGATGGCGAGGATGGCCAGGTGCCGCTCCAAGGCGGCAACGATATGGACGCCGTAGTTTTCCATGCTCTTGACGACTTGTTCCTCCAGGCGGCCGGGGTCGTAACCAAGTTTGCGGAGGACGATGTATTTGCGCATGCCGTTGGCGAGCACGGCGGCGACCGGGCCGCGCTCGTCGTCGCAGCGGGTCAGGGCTTCCTCGGGGCGGTCGTTGGTAAGGTCGTCCAATACGGATTGGCGCAGGGTCTCATTGTCGGTGTTCAGCATTTTCAGGGATCGCCAACGCTCGATGATGACGGCCAGCGCCAGAATGGCGAGCAGCAGGATGGGTAGCATGAACCAGCCGCCTGTGATGAGCAGTCCAATGGGGCCTTTGTCCTTGAGTTTGTCTAACCAGGTTGGTTGGGGCGTGGATTCGGCGCTTTCGTCGGTGGGAGGTTCGTCGTCAGAATCATCAGTGTTGTTGTTGTCTCCGGTTGCATTGGCGTCGCTGGTGGCGTTTGCCTCCGGGCCCTTGAGGGGAACGGGCGGGTTGGCGGCCCAGCCAGTGATGGCCAAGGCGAGACAGATGAGGGGGATTAGCAACAGCTTCATTTAAGAATCAGATCGGGCAAACCTTGGAGGGTGGGGCAGGCCGGGTCAATTGTCATTGTCCACCGAGTTGGCTTCGGCCTCGAATTGCCGGAGCATTTCCGGCAGGGCCAGTCGGCCGCGGGCGAACTGGGCGGCTTCACTCTCGGGGAAGTCCCAGCGGCAGCGGTTGTAGCGGCGGAACGCTTGGGACACGTTGTTGGCCATGCGCCAGCTTTCCCCAGACCAGAAGATGGATTGGGCGGACAAGGAGTCGTCCGGGAATTTCTTGACGAACAGGTCAAACACCTCGGCCGCCTTGGCGTAGGCCTCGTCCTTGTAGTGGCATTGGCCCCAGCGGAAACCCATCTTGGGCGCGGCCTCGTGGTCACTGAAGCGGTCCATGAACTTCTCGGCCACCTTGGCGGCAATCTTGTAGTTCTCGCGCTTGTAGAAGTACTCGTTGATGCGAATCATGGTCTTGGGGATCAGTGGACTCTTGGGGTGAGTGGCGGCAAGGGTGACGTATTCCTCCAGTGCGCGGTCGAAATCCTCCGCCTCCTCGTAACACTGCGCCAGCTTGTATTGCGCATCCGCGGCGAGCGTGTGGTTGGGGTATTGGCGCACGATCAACGCGTAACTGTTGGCGGCCTCGTTCCAGTCCTTCAACTCCTGCGAAAATTGCCCGCTGAGATAGGCGATGCGTGGGAGATACTTGGGGTCGGGATAATCTACCATGATTTCCTTTAGCATTCGGCGGCCCGCGCGCAGTGCCTTCTGAGATTCATCCTTGCGTTCGAGCGCAAGGTTGTTCTTGAAGAGCTCGAAATAACTCTCGGCAATGTGGAACTGAGTCTGGACGGCCAGTTGTTGGTTGCCGAATATCTTGCTGAAGGCGGAGACCAGACCATCTGTCCCAATTGCCACGGGCACCTCGGCACGGAGGGTGGCGTTGCCCTCCAGTGTGCCGGCTGCGTCATCGATGTAGCCGATGCTCAGCTTGTCGCCAAAGAAGCATTCAATTTTCATCTCGGCTGGGTCAAAATTCCCTGGCTCCGGTTTTTCGCGCGCCTTTAAATCCATCGAGCCGGTGAATACACCACTGTGGCTCAGGGTTTCCTCAATCTTCACCGTCTCCAGTTCGCCGGATTCACTCTGGATGGTGATCTCGGCCGCGTCGCGCTCATCGGAAATGTCCAGATCTGGGTCGTTGACAATCACATAGAGTTTTTCACCAACGTGTAGCAGTTCCAGTGGCTCCTTGTAGTCCTCCTCGGTGATGGCCATGGTGCCATCCGTCACCAGCCGGCC
>PBVU01000129.1:0-12491 GCA_002728775.1 Verrucomicrobiales bacterium
AGGCGTCCCGCGCGGGGCGCCTTTTTTTGTCTTCGGATTTTGCTTAGGATCAGCGCATGAAGATCGGTGTAGTGGGCAGCGGTGCACTGGGGTGTTTCTATGGCGGACGACTTTGCCGTGCGGAGGAGGATGTCCACCTGCTGTTGCGGCGAGACTTCGAGGTGGTTCGTGACCGAGGTCTGCGGATCGAGTCGCCGGATGGAGAAATGGTACTGCATCCGTATGCCCATGAAACGCCCTTGAGCATCGGGGAGTGCGACTTGGTATTGGTTGGATTAAAGACCACGGCGAATGACCAGTACGATGAGTTGATCAGGCCGTTGTTGGGGCGGGACACGTTGATTTTGTGCCTGCAAAACGGCTTGGGCAACTGTGAGCGGCTGGGGGCGTTGTTTGGGCCGGAACGAGTGTTGGGCGGGCTGTGCTTTGTCTGCCTGAACCGGACGGCCCCGGGAGTGGTGTGCCACATTGCGTTTGGTCGGGTGGTGATGGGGCAACTTGGCGAAAAGGCCGCGGAGCAGATACGGGGTGTCGCTGCCTTGTTCAAGGAGGCTGGCATTGACTGTGAGGTGGTGGATGACTTGGAACGGGCGTTGTGGGAAAAGCTGGTCTGGAACGTTCCATTTAATGGCTTGGGGGTTGCTGGCGCGGCGGGGTTGGCGGCGCTGGAGAGTGGCGCGACGGCTTGGCCGGGCTCAATAGGGGACGCATTGCCAACAGATGTCCTCTTGGGGGATTCGTGTTGGGAAGAGTGGGTGCGGGGAGTGATGGAAGAGATCATCGCGGTGGCCAATGCGAAGGGTTTGGCCCTGGATTTGGGGTTACCGGATAAAATGGTCGCCAACACGCGGGCGATGGGGGAATACCGGGCATCGACCCTGATAGATTTTCAGCGTGGCCAGTCTTTGGAGTTGGAGAGCATGTTTCTTGAGCCGCTACGGCAGGCAAGGGAAACCCCTGTGCAGATTCCCCGGCTTGAAGCCCTCTGCGCGGTCCTTAAAAAACTGGACCATTGATTGGGTTGACCGGGATTGTGGTCTTGGCGAGAGGGCGTCATTTGGCCATTGTTTGCCGCGACATGGCAGGCATTGAATCAAGCGACGTTTGTGTTCGGTTTGCTCCCAGTCCGACGGGGTATTTGCACATTGGCGGGGCGCGCACGGCATTGTTCAACTGGTTGTATGCACGGCACACGGGCGGCAAGTTCGTTCTTCGCATTGAGGATACAGACGCACAGCGCAATACGCCGGAAGCCATCGCGGCCTTAATCAGTGGGCTGCGGTGGCTGGGATTAGATTGGGATGAGGGGCCGGCGGGCAGTGTGCCGGAGGGAGATTTTTTCCAGTCTCAGCGATCCGGGATTTATGCTCGTCGCGTGGAGGAGTTGCGGAAGAAGGGAATGGCCTACGAGGACGAGGGGGCGATTCGATTTCGCATGCCGCGGGAGGCGGTAATGATTCCGGATTTGATTTGTGGGGAGGTGGTGCGTGAGCTGACGGATCGAGAACAGGAACAACCTGACTTTGTGATCGTACGCTCCGATGGCAAGCCGGTTTTCCACTTGGTAAATGTGGTGGATGACATGGAAATGGGCATTACGCATGTAATCCGCGGCGAGGATCATTTGTCGAACACGGCAAAGCACATGGCGTTGTTTCGGGCATTTGACATCGAGCCGCCCAAGTTTGCCCATATCCCGCTGATCCTGAACGCGAATGGGAGTAAGATGAGCAAACGGGATGAAGGGGCGTCGCTGGAGGCATGGCAGCAGGCGGGGTTTGTGCCGGAAGCGGTGGTCAATTATCTCAGTCTGCTCGGGTGGTCTCCCAAAGATGACTCGGAGGTGATGACGGTGTCGGAGATCATCGAACGCTTTGACCTGCCGCAGATCAACAGGGCCAATGCTCGGTTTGATGCCGAAAAGATGCAGTGGGTGAACTACGAGCATCTGCGTGAATTGCCCTTGGAACGCTACCGTGCCTTGGCAGAGGAGGCGGGAGTGGGGTTGGAGGGGAAGGACGTGGAGTATGTGGATGCCGCCCTGTCAACCTGTCAGGAGAAGGTGAAACAGCTCAGTGATTTGCGCGCGTTCAGCGCGTTTTATTTTGAGGATGATTACCCCGTGGATGAGATTTTTGGAGAGAAAGCCATGACGCCGGAGAATCGCGCGGCATTGGCGGAACTGCGGGATAAATACGCTGCTGTAAAAATCTTTGATGCAGAATCGCTCGAGAGGTGTCTTAAATCCGTGGCGGAACGGCTGGAGGTCAAGGTGCGGGTGCTGGTGCAGCCGGCGCGGTTTGCCTGCACGGGGCAAAAGGTGGGACCGAGCTTGTATCATCTGATGAGTGTGCTGGGGCGTGGGGAAGTTTTGGCGCGGTTTGACCGTGCGCTGGGCAAGGCATGACCACGGCGAACAAAGTTACGATCGCGCGCATCATGCTGGTGCCGTTTTTCGTTGTGGAGTTGATGTATTATCTCCGAACGGGAGATGAGATGCACAGGTGTTTGGCGGTGGGAGCCTTTCTCGTGGCGGCAATCAGTGACGGGGTGGATGGCTGGCTGGCGCGGCACCGCAATCAGCAGACCAAGTTGGGAACTTACCTCGACCCGCTTGCTGACAAGTTATTGCTCATTTCGGGATTGATCCTGCTGAGCATCAAGTTCGACAATTCGCCTTTCGGGGAGCCCTTGCCGTTGTGGTTTGTGGGCGCGGTTTTGGGCCGGGATTTGATTGTCGTGTCCGGCAGTACGTTGGTTTATTTGGCGACGGGAGATTTAAAAGTGCAGCCGCACATCCTCAGCAAAATCTCTTCCGTCCTGCAAATGGTCTGTATCTCCTGGGTGCTGTTAAAGATGCCGACGGTGATGACATTTTGGCTGGCGCTAGGCGCGAGCGTGACGACTGCGGTCACAGGGGTGATGTACGTGCTTGACGGTATCCGCCAATTTGCCGAGCACCCAGCAGCGCACCCGGAACTGGACGATGAAAACTGATTGTCGGTTGGCGACTTGGCGGGCATGATCTGCGCCGATGGCAACTGCACCCGATTTGGAATTGAAGGAAGGGGACGATGCGCCGGCGTTCACGGCTGTCACAAATGGCGGTGGCCAGGTGGCGCTGAAGGATTTCCGGGGCCGGCATGTGATCCTGTTTTTTTATCCCAAGGACGATACGCCTGGCTGAACGAAGGAAGCCTGCGCGTTCCGTGATGAACACGCTCAATTTGAAGAGGCCCATGCAGTTGTACTTGGGGTGAGCTGCGACGGGGTGGCGAAACATGACAAGTTCGTCGCCAAGTATGGGCTGCCATTCGCCTTGCTGGTGGATGAGGACAGGGAAATCTGCAAAGCCTACGGCGCGTGGGGCCGAAAAAAATTTCTGGGTCGGGAATACGACGGCATTTTTCGCATCTCATTTCTCATCAACCCCAAGGGGAAGATCCAGAAAATCTGGTCCAAGGTAAAGCCGTCTGAGCATGCGGCAGAAGTGTTGGAAGCTATAAGGAGTGAGTGAGTTGTGAGTAGCGAATGGTGATTGGGCACTTCCTACAACCAAAAGCCGCCAGCATTTGCTGGCGGCTTTTGGTTGCGGGAGGCGGATTTGAACCACCGACCTTCAGGTTATGAGCCTGACGAGCTACCGGGCTGCTCCATCCCGCGCGGGAAGAATACGCAAGGCGGCGCGCCCGGCAAGCGATTTTTTTGCGATCTAATCAGTACCTGAATTCCCGCGTTTTTTGTTGTCGCGGAAGAGCAACAGGAAAAGCAGCAGAATAAAACCAGCGAAGATCGCGGGCTTGGTCCAGAGTGGCTTCCATTCCACGGCCCTGAGTTCCGCTGTTCGCCGGGCTTTCTTTTGTTCGCCCAATTCCTTCTGCTGGACTTCGATTGTTTTGATCTGTGCCTCTAGTCCAGCTCTCAGCTTTGCTACTTCGCTGTTCAGGTTGGTCCAATTGCCCTCGGCAAGGGTCAGCCCCTTGATTGCCAAATCACGGTCGGTAATGGATTTCAAGAGGGCATGCTCGGCATTAACGGTTTCTAGGTTGCGGTTGATGTCCGCCAGTTCGCCCCAATGTTTAATGGTTTCCGTGGCGTTGCCTTCTCCCAAGGCAGCGATAAGGCGTTCTTTTTGGGCCGAATCCTTGGAGATGACCTCCAGTTTATTGTTGTCCGGTGTGTGTTGGGTCTCAATTTTTCCGGCTACTTGGGCGCCGATCATCATGCCCAGCCCCAGCGTGAAAAACACCAGCAGACCTTGCGCCTGCGCACGGATGGGCTTGTCGGCGGCTTGATCAGTGTAGATTTGGCCGGTAACAAAGAAGAAATCGTAGCAGATGCCGTGCAACAGAATGCCGCCGATGATCATCCAGCGGATTTCGTCCGGCGCGCCGATGGAGAAGAGCACGTAACGCGCAACCCACGCAAGCATGCCCACCGCCAGCATCCACTTTACACCCAGTCGCCTGAAGAAGAAGGGCATGACAAACATGAATATAACCTCCGCCCATTGTCCATAACCCATGGTTTGGCCGATGGGGAGGTCACTCATCTCCACGATGCGGCTGGTAATCTGGTAATAGAACGCCAGCGGGATGCAGATGAGCGTGGAGGCGACGAGGAACACCAGGTAAGAGCGGTTTTTTAAAAGAACAAGTGCGTCAAGCCCGAGGATTTGGCGGGCAGTGATCTTGCCTTCGCGCACGGGCGGGGTGTCGGGCAGGAAAAAGCTGTAGAAACCCAGCAGGGCTGCCGACCCTGCGGAGAGATAGAACATGTTGATGCCCTTCTCAATGTCCAGCCATGTGAGTGCCAGACCGGCAACAATCCAGCCGAGAGTGCCCAGCAGGCGGATGCCGGGGAACTCCTTCTCGGGATCCGACATGTTTTTCATCGCCAGCGTATTGGTCAGCGCAAGCGTTGGAAAATAGGTGAGCATGTAGCCGAAGAAGATCCAGTTGATGGTGGAGGGCACGGGGTTGTCAGCGGTCATGTAGGTGGTGGCCAGTAACATTAGGCCCGCGCCGGTCAAATGCATGACTCCGAGGATACGCTGTGCGGAGAAAAACCGGTCGGCCACCATGCCCACAAAAAATGGCGTAATCATGCCGGCAATAGGCCCCACCGAATAGGTCCATCCAAAATCGCCACCAGTGAAGCCGATGGTGCCGAGATAGTTTGGTGCGGTGACATACCATGCTCCCCAAATGAAGAACTGTAGGAACATCATGATGGACAACTGGAGGCGTATGGTTGGGTTCATAAGCTGGCTGGACGTTAGGTAAAACGAAGGGCCAAGGCAAGCCTGCCTGGCTCGACTTTTGTGGCCGGGGTGGCTAGGCTGAGGGGGTGCGGATGGCTTTTAAAGAATGGAGGGTTGTGGTCGATGCGTTGGGGCGTGGTGAGCAGATTGTGATTTTGCGCAAGGGGGGGATTTCCGAGGGGCGAGATGGATTTCGGGTTGAGCATGAGAATTTCTGGTTGTTTCCAACTGAGTTTCACCAGCAGCGCGAGGGAGTGGTGGAATCGGCTAAGATGGGTTTTGATCATATTTCGTGGCCTTCGGAGGGGCTGGTGCGGATTGAGTTTCGTGCGGAAGTGGTGGCGGCGCGAAGGCTGGCGGCACTGGAGATCGCGGAGCGGCTGCGAGGTCAGCACATTTGGCGCGATGAGGTGATTGCCGAGCGGTTTGACTGGGGACGGGATGAGGGGATTTACGCGATGGCAGTACGGGTGTCGCGGTTGTTGGAGCCGGTGGAATTGTCGCTGGTGGATGCATATGGTGGGTGCAAATCTTGGGTGGAGTTGGGGTGTGATTTGCCGCAGACGACTGAGCCTGTTTTGGGCGAGGCGGCCTTCGCGGACAAGCTGGCGTTATTTCGGGAGGCAGTGGAAGGAGAGGTGGCGGGTTGAAATGGCCATCGCTCATTCTGGCTTCGGGATCACCACGGAGACGGGAGTTGCTGGAGGAGCTGGGGGTACGGTTCAAGGTGGTGACGGAGGATGTTGAGGAGTTGTCGGGCGGGCATATGACGCCGGTGGAATTGTGCCGCGCGAATGCGTTCCGCAAGGCACAGGTGGTGGCAATGCGACACCCGGAGCGACTGGTGTTGGGGGCGGATACTTTGGTCCATCTTGGGGCAGAAGCGTTCGGCAAGCCGGGGTCCATGGCGGGTGCGCGGCGGATGTTGAGACGGTTGAGCGGGCAGGTGCATGAAGTGACAACAGCGTGTTGTCTTACCCAATGGCGTCCGCCCAAGCGGATGGTGTTTGTCGAGACGACGAGGGTGCGACTTGGGACGCTAAGTGACAGGCAGATTCGCCGATACTTGGCGGCGGTGAATCCGCTGGACAAGGCGGGAGGGTACGCAATTCAAGAGCATGGGGAATGGATCGTGGAGTGGATTGACGGATCGTTTACCAACGTGGTGGGCCTGCCGGTGAGGCGGGTGCGGGCGGAACTGGAGACTTGGCACGGGCGTGAGATGGTTTGACCGGGCCATGGTGGCTCCCTAGACTGCGCGGCTATTTGATGAAGGTTTTGGTATGTGACAATGTTTCCGCCAAGGGCGTGGCGTTTCTTGAAGCGCAGCAGGGCCTTGAGGTGGTGGCGGTTGAGGGTGGTTTATCCGATGAACTGCTGCGAGACGGTGAGGCGATCATTGTTCGCTCGGCCACGAGGGTGACGCGTGAGGTGATGGATAAGGCGCCACGGTTGCGTGTGGTGGGGCGGGCTGGTGTCGGAGTGGACAATGTGGATGTGGAGGCGGCTACGGAGCGGGGTATCGTGGTGATGAATACGCCGAGCGGGAACACGATTTCCACGGCAGAGTTGACCTTCAGCATGTTGATGGCACTGGCGCGCAAGATTCCGCAGGCGCACATGGCGATGAAGGGCGGAGCGTGGGACCGCAAAAAATTTGGAGGCACGGAACTGAGCGGCAAAACGCTGGGTGTGCTGGGCATGGGGCGGATTGGGAGCCAGGTGGCACGTCGGGCAATTGCGTTCGGGATGCGTGTGTTGGCCTTTGATCCGTACCTGTCCTTGAGCAAGGCGCGCGCGCAACAGGTGGAATTGTTGGAACTTGATGAAATTTTCGAGCGGGCAGATTTCATAACGGTCCACATGCCCTTGAGCGAGGAGACCCGGAATATGCTGGACGCGGCGGCGTTCGCAAAAATGAAGGAAGGGGTGTATCTGGTGAATTGTGCCCGGGGTGGCATCATTAACGAGGCGGATTTGGTGGTTGCTGTGGGCGAAGGAAAGATCGCAGGAGCGGCGCTGGATGTTTATGAGTCGGAACCATTACCGGAAGATTCGCCCCTGCGGGGTGTCTCGGAAATAGTGATGACGCCCCACTTGGGCGCGAGCACGAAGGAAGCGCAGGAGAGTGTGGGGCTGGAGGTGGCGGAGGCCGTCACGGACTACCTGGTGAACGGTGCGGTGCGCAATGCGGTGAACATGCCGAGTTTGGACGCGAAGACCTATGAATCGGTGAAGCCATATCTGGAACTGGGAGAAAAACTGGGGCGATTGGTGGCGCAGCTTGCGCCCAAGCGCAACGAGCGTCTGGTGATCACCTATGGCGGCAAGGCCGCGGAGGTGCCGGCTGATCCGGTCACGCGCTATGTTTTAATGGGCTTCCTGTCAATGGCGGGCGGACAGGATGTCAACCCGGTCAATGTTAGGAGCTTGGCCAGTTCGCTGGGACTGATGGTTGAGGAGATCAAGGCGCATGAAGGACCGGACTATGCAGAATGGATGCACGTGGGTGCGGAATCGGACGGGGAGAGCGTGTCTGCGGGGGGAACATTCTTTGGTACACAGCCACGGATTGTCAGGCTCTCGGGGCACAATGTGGAGATCGTGCCGGAGGGCGTGTTGTTCGTCATGAATAATAGCGACAAACCGGGCATGGTCGGATACATTGGTTCACTGATGGGCGAGCACAAGGTGAACATCGCCAGCATGAGCTTGAGCCGCGACGAGGCGGGGGGCAATGCGCTGACGGTGCTGAATCTGGACAGTGTTCCCCCGGACGCCTTGTTGGACAAGGTAAACGCTGACCCGGACATCTCCAATGTACGGGTGGTGAAACTATAAAATGCCATGAAGGCGACTCGTTTGATGTCGATGGCCATAGTCTGCGTACTTGCATGCTGGGGCAGGGGGGATGGCTTGGATGACTTGTTTCCCAAGTCAAACAAGGTGGTGGCTGAGGGGCAGGGGGTCAAGGTGACCCGCTCGGAGCTGGACGCGGCCGTGAAGTTTTCCCTGATGAATTCCGCAGCGGAAGGTATACCCTTGACGGTGGCTCCCCAGGCATTGGAGGAGCAGTTGTTGCATGAGTTGATCTTTGCCCGTTTGGCCTTCGGCCGGGCAACGCGAAACGACCGCAGTCAGGCCTATACCCAAGCGAAAGAGGCTTATAACAACCAGCTGGCCGGTTACACGAGTGCAAGGGCGTTCAACCTACGCGTGGCGGCAATGGGCATCAGCACAAACGCCTATCGAAAGCGGTTATATGAGGAGGCATTGGCCCGGGCGGTGATGGACCGGGAATTGACTTCCAAGATCGACATCACTGAGGGGCAATGTCGCAAGTTTTACGAGGACAACCTAAAAAACTGGACGGAACCGGAGCGGGTACGTGTCCAGCATGTTTTGCTCGCGACCATGAACCCCGTGACCGGGCTGGAGCTTTCCGAGTCGGGCAAGGCACAAAAACGGCAGCAAGCTGAGCAGGTGCGTACGCTGGCATTGCAGGGGCGCAAGTTTGAGGAGTTGGTTTTAAATTTTTCTGAGGATCCGGGAACACGGCGCAAGGGAGGCGAGTACACATTTGCGCGTGGGGTGATGGCGCCCGAGTTTGAGCGGGTGTCATTTGCGATGCAGGCCAATCAGATCAGCCGCGTGGTGGAGACTAAATTTGGATTTCACGTCATCCGCATGGTTCAGCGGATTCCAAAAAAGGTGAAGCCTTTCATCGAACTGCAAAAGGACATTCGCAAACACCTCGCGGAGCAGGAGGCATCGGTGCGCCTTCCGGGTTACTACAAAAAGCTGCGTGAGGATGCAGAGGTGAAGGTGACGCTCGGCCCGTGAGCGTCAGTCATATTTTTTAACAAACCGTTTGCGGGGCTCGTCGTCGTCTTCGTCATCACCGGCTTCTGCCACGGGCTTGCCGGGGGAGGGGCTTGCCGGCTCCTCAGGGGCGTGGTTTTCAGCGGGATCAGCAGTCGCGGAATCGTCCGTTGAATCTTCCGGCTCTTCCGAGGTTGGCAGGCTATCCTCCGGGGGTGAGCCGACTGTTTCCACGTATGCCATGCGAAGCTGGTGGAGGCTGTCTCGAATCATCTGGATTTCCTCGAGCCCCAAGCCTGTGGAATCCTTGTCGAGCAACTCAAGCTGGTCGATGATGCGCTTGGCCTTGGGGGCATCGGTGACAGGCTTGTCGAGCGCGGGGTGACGCGCACGGCCAAGGAGCATCATGCAGGTGGTGATTTGTGCCTGCAACGATTCGGCGAACAGCGCGGTGGCAATTTGCTCCGGGCTCGGGCTCATGGGTGGCATGGGGCCGGTATCCATGCGGCTATTCTGGCGGTAGACTTGCCAGTTGGGCGATCAAAAAATTCCGACGGCCCCCGTGGGACAACCTGTGAATTGGGTGCCGAAAAGAAAGAATAAGGTCCGCTGGATTAAACGGTTGCGATGCGCAGAATCCCTCCCGGGTATGAAAGAGAAAACGCCGGTAATCATATTGTTAGCCACCACACTGGGGCTGGGAATTCTTTTGGTTGTGCAACACAACAGCGCCAAGGCACGCGAGCAGGCTGCCGCAAAGGAGCACCAAAAGAAAGTCGTGGATTTCAAGGACCAAGTCGCCATTTTGCAGGAGGGTTTGGACAAGGCCAAGAAGGATATAGCCGATAAGGGGGATGATGTGGCATCGCTGGCGGGGCAGTTGACGGCTGCCCAACAGTCAACCACGGACACCCAAGCCAGCTTGGACGCCATGACCCAGGAGCGGGACACCACAAACACCAAGCTGACGGATGCGGAGGCCCAGCTGGCGGCGAGTCAGCAGGATTTGCTTGTCACCAAGGAGAACATGATCGCCGTTGAGACTCGACTGGGTCAAACGGCGCAGGAATTGCAGCAGGCCAAGGCTGACGTGGCCACCAAGACGCAGGCGCTGACCGATGCCGACCGCAAACTGGACGAGGCGACGGCGAAGATCACTGTAGCCGAGGAGGAGATTGAGAAGAAGGACAAAGCGCTTGCCGCGGCGGTGAAGGAACTTGAGGATGGCCAGAATCGCATTGCCCAGCTGGAAGGCGACCTGAAGGTGGTGACCGAGCAGGTGGGTGCGTTCAAGAACCAGATTGGCAACTTGGAGCAGAACATTGCCGTGACCCAGCAGAAACTCGACGCCGCCGAGGGCGACCGCGCTTTCCTGCTTCGGGAACTCAAGCGCATGCAGGAGGAAAAAGCCGCGCTTGAAAAACAGCTCAACAACCTTGAGTTTGTACAGGCGCAGTACAAGAAGCTGAAGTCCGAGTGGGCTGCCGGCGAGCGTCTGCGTATGATTCGGGAGCAGATTGGTTACTTCCGGCCGAATGGACAGAAGAAGGGCAGCTTGCATAATCTGGCCAGGTTGAATGCGCGTGATCGTCAAAAGTCCGCGGCCGAGGATGGCAAGCCCGGCGTGGATCCAAGCAAGTTGAGTGTGGAACTGAAAAATGACGGGTCGGTGACCATTACCACTCCAGGCGGAGAATCCAAGGTCGTGACGCCGGAACCGAAGGAGGAGCCGAATGACTCTACGCCAGCACCGCAGCCGGAGGGAGCCGTTGAGGAACCCAAGGGTGTGGTGACACCCGCGCCGGAGGAACCCGTGCAGCCCAAGATTGAAACACCGAACCCGGGCAGTTCAGAAGCGCCCGAGGCTCCCAAGCCTGCCGCGGAACCTAGTGAGGATGCCCCCGCGGCTCCCCCGGCAGAGGCAGAGCCTACGCCGGCACCCGCCGCCAACCCATGAGCGCGTTCGGACGGTTGAAAGATTCGTTTGGCCGCACATTGCGCGACCTGCGAATCTCCATCACCGACCGTTGTAATTTCCGCTGCCTCTACTGTCTGCCGGAGACGGAAGAGGCAGCGGATTTTTATCGTCAAGGGACGGTCGGCGATTCCAAGCCCATCCCGCGCGACTGGAAGCCCCGCTCACATTTCCTGAGTTATGAGGAGATTGAGCGGGTGGCGCGCATCTTCGTGGAGCGGGGTATCACCAAGCTGCGCCTCACGGGCGGCGAGCCGCTCTTGCGGCGTGATGTGCCGGTATTGATTCGCAAACTCGCCGCGCTTCCGGTTGAGGACTTGGCGATGACAACCAATGGATTTCATTTTGCGCGTCACGCCGAGGAGTTGCGAGCGGCGGGTTTGCGGCGGGTGAGCTTTAGCTTGGATTCTTTGGACCGCGATAATTTTAAAAAAATGACGGGGCGGGACGGGCTGGAGGAGGTCTTGTCCGCCATTCGACAGGCTCGCTCCCTAGGCTTTCAGCCGGTCAAGGTCAACGCAGTTGTCATTCGCGGGCTGAATGACCACGAGATTGAGGCGTTGGCCGAATTTGCCTGGGCGGAGGAGATCAGTTTTCGTTTCATCGAATTCATGCCGTTGGATTCCGGCCGTGCCTGGCAAAAGGATCATGTGGTGACTGGCCGGGAAATTCTCGGGCGGCTTCGAGCGCGTTTTGATCTGGAGCCGGTCGATCGTGAACATGCTGCCGCCACAGCCAAGCGTTGGCGATTCAAGGGCTGTTCTTCTGAGATTGGCCTCATCATGCCCGTCAGCGAGCCGTTTTGTGGAAATTGCAACCGCATTCGCCTGACTTCTGACGGGAAAATTCGCACATGCCTATTCAGTTTGCATGAACATGATCTCAAGCCGTTGCTGCGCGGAAGCGCTACTGATGCCGAAATTGCCCAGTGGCTGGATGGCGTTGCCCTGAAAAAGGAAGAGCGCCACCATATCGGCGAGACAGATTTCGAGCAGCCCGACCGCACGATGAGCGCCATTGGCGGCTGATGCCTTGCTCCTTCCCGCGCAATTCCCCATCATCCCGCCGTGCGTTTTATTCGCGACATTTTTGCTGAGGCCAGTGCCGAGGGTCGGCCGGTGGTTTCCTGTGAGTTTTTTCCCACCAAGACCCCTGAGGGCGAGCGCAGTTTGCTGGAGAAAACTATTCCACGCCTCAAAGCGGCGGGGCCGTCATTTTGCTCAGTGACCTATGGCGCTGGGGGCAGCACGCGCGACAAGACGCTGGATATCGTCGAGGCCATCCAGAATGAGCACGAGCTTCCGGCCATGGCGCACTTGACGTGCGTGGGCTCCACGGCAGAGGACATCGGCGGATTTTTAAACGAGGCCCAGTCGCGCGGAATCAAAAATATTCTCGCCCTGAGAGGTGATCCACCTGCCGGGGAAAATG
>PBVU01000130.1:0-10699 GCA_002728775.1 Verrucomicrobiales bacterium
CTACTTTAGCCAGTAAATTCCGCATTTTTTCGCGTGCGCGATGAGCCGTCACCTTCACCTTGGAAACAGACCAACCCGTGATCTCCGCGATATCCTTCACCGATTTTTCCTCGATCTCCAAGAGCGTGATCACCAGCCGAAAATCCGGCGAAAGACCTTCCATCAACCGGTTGACCAGAGCTTTGGCCGCCTCCCTGTCGGCGTCACGATCCGTGGTATCCTCACCCCTGTTCTCCAGCCAATCCGTCTCGTCCTCCGTCATCTCCGTCACCGTGAACTCCCGGTTACGCTGATGTTTGCGCAGGAAATCATAACACGTCCTTACCGCCATACGCATCAGCCAATGCTCAAACGGTGCCTCGCCCCGAAACGTGGACAGCTTTTGGTAGGCCTTGATGAAAATCTCCTGGACGATGTCCTCCACCTCATCCTCCCGCCGCGCATAACGGCGGGCCGTGGCAAAGACCCGCGGCTGATATTTCGCCACCAACGGCTCAAAGCTCGACGCATCACCCTCCAGCACGGCGGCGATCAATTCTTGGTCGGGCACGTCCATCAGCCCGTTTGATAGCAAAGCCAGCCCCGAAACCCACGAAAAAAGCCACCGGCGAACCGGTGGCTTGAAATCATTCCTCGGACGTCACACCCCTATCGGCCATGCGGGCCACGGGGACCACCGAAGCCGCGCCGCGGTGGCGGGCCATGCGGCGGGCGATGGCCGCCGGGACGAGGACCATGCCCCTTTGGGCCGGGTCCATGAGGGCCGCGAGGGCCACGGACGCCGGGCCCCTTCGGGCCACCGTGTCCGGGGCGCGGGCCGTGCCCTTTCGGACCATGCTTGCCCTTGGGGCAGCCGCCGCGCTTGTCGCGGTCGTGCCCCGGCCGGCCATGATGTTTGGCCCGGTCGCGATCGTGCCCGTGCCGCGGGCCGTGCCCTTGCGGCTTGGGGCCGCCATGGCCATGGCGCGCGCCGTGGCCGTGACGGTGAGAATGGTGCGGTGACCCACCTGAGCGAGCATGGGGATGCCCGCCTCTTTGGGGCTGGCCGCCACGGTTGATATTGGGCGGACCGAAGCGGCCGGGTGTTGGCGGGCCACCGCGGAAATGGAACTGTTGACCAGCGCGCGCGCGAGCCGCAGCTGCCGCCTTCAGGCGGTTCTCGATCATCTCACGGAATTTCTTCGCGGCCTCAGCACGTTTCTTGGCGTATTCCTCCGCGCGCTTGCGGGCTTCCTCAGCCTTCCGGCGGTCGTCGTCATGCCCGCGATGATGCTCATGGCCACGCTCGGAATGACCGCGGGAACGCGAAGCCTGCGAACTGCTTGCGCCCCGCATCTTCTTGTACCATTCGTAAATCTGTGTCCGGCTCGGCCGCTCGTTGTCGTCCAGCTTGCCGTTCTTGTTCTTGTCAAACTCCTTCATGAAGGCTTCGCGGCGCTTGGCGTATTCCGCACTGCGCGATGAGGAGGACCGGCTGGAGGAAGCTCGTTTGTCGTCATCTCCGCGACGATGCTCATGGCCACGCTCGGAATGGCTGTGGGAACGCGAAGCCTGCGAACTACTCGCGCCGCGCATTTTCTTGTACCACTCATAAATCTGAGTCCGGCTCGGACGTTCATTGTCGTCCAGCTTGCCGTTCTTGTTCTTGTCAAACTCCTTCATGAAGGCTTCGCGGCGCTTGGCGTATTCCGCGCTGCGCGATGAGGAGGACCGGCTGGAGGAGGCCCGCTCATCGCCATCCCGAGACCGGCTTGAAGATTTGCGTTCATCGCGATCATCCGCGAATGCCGTGACGCCCATTCCAACGGCCAAGACCACCCCTCCCCAGCGAGTGACGATGTTCAGTGTATTTTGTGTTTTCATTTCATTTGCTCCCACCTTGGGAATCGACCTGTAGACGGCCAGTGCCGGATAATAGTTACATGGCCCCAATTATCGAGCGATTTCTCCCGTTACACCCCAAAAATCCATTTTTATGAATTGACACTCCAGCGAGGCCGTCCTACTTTTTCCGCCCTCCATTCGGGGAGGCAACCGCCACCGCGGCGGCCAAGGCTGGAAATCGCGGGCTAAAGACACTTTTTAATAGAGGCTACTGGATGACCGAAATCAGGCTCAAGAAAGGCGAACCTGTCGAGCGCGCCCTAAGGCGTTTGAAGAAGAAGATCGACCGGGAAGGCACGTTGAAGGCCGTGCGCAACAACCGCCATTTCGAGAAGCCCAGTGAGAAAAAGAGGCGGAAGATGAAGGCCGCCCGTTTCTCTGCCATGCTCGCGGCGCGCTACGCGGACCTTTGAGCAACTTTTCCAAGGAACAAGGCGCGCCCTCCCCGGCGCGCTTTTTTGTTTCCCCACCCCATTCCCACCCTATCCTCTCAAAATGCGTGACACCGCCGTGGAAATCATCCGCCACTTGCGCAGCAAGGGGCATGAGGCATACCTCGTTGGTGGCTGTGTGCGCGACGAGCTGCGGGGCGTACCGCCAAAGGATTACGACATCGCAACCAGCGCCAAGCCGGATGAAGTAGAGGTGCTGTTTGAAAAGACCATTGGGGTTGGCAAAAAATTCGGTGTGATGCTTGTGGTGGAAGGCAGCCGCCAGTTTGAAGTGGCCACTTTCCGGGCAGACGCCCAATACATCGATGGTCGGCACCCCACCGCGGTCACCTTCGGCCATGCCCGCGCGGATGCGGAAAGGCGCGATTTCACCGTCAACGGTCTTTTTCTGGACCCCATCGACGACACCATTCACGACTGGGTAGATGGCCATACCGATCTCGAAGCAAGGTGCCTGCGCACCATCGGCGATCCCCAAGCCCGTTTTAACGAAGATCACTTGAGGCTCCTTCGCGCCGTCCGGTTCGCCGCGCAATTGAATTTCACCATTGAGCCCGCCACCTTCGCGGCCATCCGCAACTTGTCGAAGAAAATCTCCCTCGTCAGCGCAGAACGCATCCGGGACGAACTCCTGAAACTTTTCCGTCCGCCTCATGCCGCGCGCGGTCTGGATCTTCTCCACGACAGCAACTTGATGGAACATGTGTTGCCCGAGCTGCAGCCCACGATCACGTGCGACCAATCGCCCGAATATCATCCCGAAGGCAGCGTCTACAACCACATCCGGCTTGCCTTGGAGCAGTTGCCCAACAACGCTCATGAAAATCTGCCGTGGACCCTTCTCCTTCACGACATCGCCAAGCCCCCCACCGCCAGCGTTGGCAACGATGGGCGCATCCACTTTTATGCCCACGAAAAACTGGGGGCAGAAATGGCCGGCGACATCTTGGAGCGCCTTCGGTTTCCACGCCGGCAAATCGACGAAATCGTCTTCACCGTCCGGCACCACATGCAATTCAAGGACACCCCCAGGATGCGCAAGGCCACCCTACGCCGCATGCTGCTTCGCCCCACCTTCGAGCTGGAGCTGGAGCAACATCGCCTGGATTGCCTTTCCTCCCACGGCCAACTCGACATCCACGATTTTTTAAAGGAAGAACAACGCACCTTGGCCAACCAGCCCGCGCTCATTCCACCATTGGTGCGAGGTGATGACTTGATCGAGCTGGGCATTTCCCCCGGCCCGGCAATGGGCAAGCTGCTGGAAACCATCCGCGACCGGCAGTTGTCCGAGGAATTCACCACTCGCGCCGAGGCCTTGGCTTGGGCCAAAGAAAATACTGCCCAATGAACTCGCCTCTCCGCTAAACTGCCCGCCCGGAATGGAAAAGCTACTCTTGGTCGATGACGAAGCCGATGTGCGCTACTCGTTCGAGCGCATCTTTGGCGCGGACGTAGACCTCCACACCGCCGGCAGTGGTGAGGAGGCCTTGGAAGCCATCCCGCGCGTCAGCCCGGACCTTGTCATCATGGATGTCCGCATGGGTGGCCTCAACGGCATTGAGACCCTCAAGAAGATCCGCGAGTTTGACACCAAGCTGCCCGTCATACTCATGACCGCCTTTGGCACGACGCAGACCGCCATCCAGGCCATGAAGCATGGCGCCTATGACTACCTTTTAAAACCATTCGACGTGCCCAAGCTCAAGGAGATCATCTCCGGTGCCCTCAAGGCTTCGCGCGACATGAGGCAAAAGGTCTCCTACGAGCCCTTGCTGGAGAGCGAGGATTACGACCTGGGCATTATCGGCCGCAGCCCGGCCATGCAGGAGGTATTCAAGACCATCGGCCAACTCGCCGGCGCCAACGCCACCGCACTAGTCACCGGCGAAAGCGGCACCGGCAAGGAACTGGTCGCCCGCGCCATCTACCACCACAGCAACCGCGCCGACAAACCGTTCCTTGCCGTCAACTGCGCCGCCATTCCCGAAAATCTCCTGGAGAGCGAACTCTTTGGGCACGAGAAAGGCGCGTTCACCGGCGCCAACACCCAGCGTATAGGCAAGTTTGAGCAATGCGACGGCGGCACCATTTTCCTCGATGAAATTGGCGACATGACCCTCGCAACCCAAACCAGGATTCTGCGTGTGCTGCAAAACGGCACCTTCGAGCGCGTCGGCGGCAATGAATCCGTGGAAGTCGACGTGCGCCTCATCGCCGCCACCAACAAGCCCTTGGAGAAAGCCGTCGAGGCCAAGGAATTTCGCGAAGACCTCTTTTACCGGCTTAACGTCGTCCGAGTTGCCCTGCCCGCCTTGCGCGAGCGCCCCGGCGACATCCCCCTACTCATCGATTATTTCCTGCAAAAATATGCGCCCGGCGACCCTCCCGCCATTCAACCCGCCGCCATGGAATTATTGAAATCCCATGACTGGCCCGGCAACGTCCGCGAACTCGAGAACGCCATCCAGCGCGCCCTCGTCATGGCCAAGGGCGGTACCATCCTACCCGGCACATTGCCACCGGAAATCACCGGCTCCAGTTCCGCTGCCTCAGGCGAACCTCCCAGCGCAGATCTCGCTGCCTTGGCCCAAAAACTCTTCCAATGGGCCCGGGCCAACCCCGACCTGCGCATCATCCCCGCCGTCGAGCGTGAACTTATCATCAACGCCCTCAAGGAAACCGGCGGCAACCAGGTCCAGTCCGCCAAGCTCCTGGGTATTACCCGAGCCACCCTTCGCAAACGCATCGAGAAATTTGACATCAAACAGGAACTCTCCATCGGCTGACCCGCTCCCTCCTTGCCAACCTGCCCCCGCGTACGCTTAATTGACCCCGTGAATGTCACCCAACTAACCGACCAGCTCATGGCATCCTATGCCAAGGTCGGTGCCATCAACCACCTCGATGGCAGCAACCTGCCCAGTCGCACCGCCATCGTGGATATCACCACCGATCTCCTGCGGCTGGTCTTCCCGGGGTATTTTGATGAAAAGGTGCTGCACTCCTCCGAACTGAAAACAGAGACCGCGCTCCTAATGGATTCCGTGGCCGGCCGACTGGAGGATGAGGTTTTAAAAAGCATCGAAGCCCATCCCCCCGATGACGCCTCCAAGGCCAACTCGCGCGGAACGGCACGCGAACTGACCCATGGCTTTCTTGGCCAACTCCCAGCCGTCCGGGAAATACTCACCACTGATGTCGACGCTGCCTTCACCGGTGATCCCGCCGCCAAGAACAAGGACGAGGTCATCGTGTCCTACCCCTTTATTGAAGCCATCGCCGTACAACGACTCGCCCATGTCCTCTACGAGGAAGGCATCGAGTTTATCCCGCGCATCATGGTGGAGTGGGCCCACAGCCGCACGGGCATGGACCTGCATCCCGGCGCCAAGATCGGATCCCACTTTTTCATCGACCACGGCACCGGCACCGTGATTGGCGAAACCACCATCATTGGCAACCACGTGAAGATGTACCACGGCGTCACCCTCGGCGCACGCTCCACCTCGGGCGGGCAACAATTGCGCGGCCAGAAACGCCATCCCACCATCGAGGATCACGTCACCATTTACCCCGGCGCAACCATCCTGGGTGGAGAAACCGTCATCGGTGCCCACAGCACCATTGGTGGCAACGTCTTCCTAATGGACAGCGTGGAACCACAATCTCTCGTCATCTACGACGGCCTCGACATGCGGGTGCTAAACAAGCAGGAAAAAGTAAAAGCCAGCGACTTTCATATTTAGCCGCTGACTATTCCTCTTCAGAAACCACCATCCGACACTCGTCAATCATCAATGAAACTCAAGAGATTGATGTATGCTGAATATTGAGCGGTGGAAGCAGCGCGAATTACACTAACTCCCGAATCGGCTTCCCGATGTCGCAAAGATACTGCGGGCGACCCGTGGTGTCCTCCACTGTGACAGCATTGGGGTTCAGACCAAGGTTGTGGTAGAGAGTGGCCATCACGTCCTGATAATGCACGGGACGGGCCGCAGGCTCGCCCGCAAGCTTGTCGGTGGCGCCAATGACTTGGCCGACGTTCATGCCACCGCCGGCAAGGATGGCCGGCGACACACGTGGCCAGTGGTCGCGTCCCGCGTTCTTGTTGATGCGCGGTGTGCGGCCGAATTCGCCCCAAGCCACCACAGTCACATCGTCCAGCATGCCGCGTTCCCGCAGATC
The DNA here is from genome assembly GCA_002728775.1 of Verrucomicrobiales bacterium. Taxonomy (GTDB): domain Bacteria; phylum Verrucomicrobiota; class Verrucomicrobiia; order Limisphaerales; family UBA1100; genus UBA6614. The sequence continues at coordinate 6,528 of PBVU01000130.1, forward strand.
GCCGATCAGTGTAGCCAGCGCATGATCCACCACGGGCACAAGGTGCTGCATTCGGGTAAAATTTTTCGAGTGCGTATCAAAATCACTGAAGCTGACGCTGACAACACGCACGCCCGCCTCAATAAGCCGCCGCGCGAGGAGCAGCTTGCGCGAGGCATTGTAGCCGTCGGCAGTGTAGAAGCGCTCGCCTTCCTCCTTGTGCCGCGGTGTGTAGCGAGCGAGCACCTTGGGATCTTCCTTCTCGAGGTCGAGGGCGTCACCAAACTTGCCTGACAACAGAATACCAAGCGCCTGTTGGTTAAATCGGTCCATCGCATCCATCATGCGCGAGTTGTCGGCGCGACGGCGTATGGTGTCGAACGAGCGCAACAAGCCCACACGGTCATCAAGCCGGGACACCTTCAAGCCGGGCAGCAATTTCAAGCTCACTTGATGGTTGTTGCCCAGACGCGCCAATTCGCCCTGCATCCCTTTTTCAAGTTCACGCTTGAACAGGTGCGAGATGTCTGGCCGGAACGGCTTGTATGCGGGCCCAAGGAATCCGGCGCGAGCACTGTTGCGCGCCAACGGCCGACCCTGCATAAGGTCCACAAAGGCCGGGACTTGTCCGGTGGAACCTAGCAATCGATCCACCACGCACCCCATCGCTGGGCGCCCGCCGATGCCGGCAAGATCCTTGATGTTGTAGCCACTCTGGCACTGAAAACCATCATGCCGACCAGCGCTGCCCACAAGCGACCGAATGAAGGCAAACTGGTCGGCCATCGCAGCAACCTGTGGCATTAACTCAGTAAGATGCACGCCGGGCAGCTTGCTACGCAGCGGGGCAAAGGTGCCACGCATCTCGGCGGGTGCTTCGGGCTTGGGGTCAATCATGTCCATCTGCGGCGGTCCGCCGTCGAGATGGATGTTGATGACCGCCTTGCGGGAGGAACCAATCCCGGCAGCTTCCTCTGCGCGCAACAAGCTGGCCAGTGTAAGACCACTCATGCCCATCGCGCCCGCCGACAGAAATTCGCGCCGCGAAACGCCGTCGCAGTGCGTGATCTTGTTACCGACTAAGTCCAACATCGCTGTGGGTTAGACTGACCTGTGGGGAAGGTTTCTTCAAGGCAATTGAAACGGGGGAAGGATCAAATCTCAATTACCTAGGGCCTGGTTATTGGGGTTTGGTCATTCCCTGACTCTTGGAGATTGGGCCTTGAGCATTAAACAAACACCGGACTGTCCTTGATGGGTTTTCGCAACTCCGGCGGCAGCCCAAATTGTTCGTCTACAAATCCGTCCAGCCGATCGCGTGTCTTTTGCGAGAGCAATTCGTTCATTTCTTCGCTCACATCCCCAATGATCGCCATCGGCAGACCGCTAAACACCAAGTCCGGCCCGTCGCAAAATGCGTAGATATGACGCTCATCCGCCTCATCCACCGGCCGCCCCGTAATGAAGCAATGTGACAACCAAGCCGACACATCCGTGCCTCTTTCCTCCAGCATCTTCTCGTTTCGCGCCTCCATGTCAAACTGGTCCATGTAGGCGTTGATCCGCTGGATCGATTCCTCCGAAAGTTCCTCCATCATCCGTTCACGGCAGGGCAAGCAAAGCGCATATTCAAAAATCACCTCTTCACGATGAAATGCCTTGTGAATCAGGTATGGGGTCCCGTCCCCCCGCAATTCCGTCCCGCACACCGTGCACTTTGAAAACGGGCCTTCCTCAAGAAACGAGTGAAACACCGACGGCACTTCAACGTAGTTGGCGGGAATTTCAAATTCTTCATCTTCAAATTCACGCTGGAATTCGTTGTCGTCGCGCTCCGCCATCGCCTGTACTTTACCGCGAGGGTTGGAAATGACAAACGTTCATTGACCTGCCCGCAAACTCCCTCTTGAAAATTCGATTCCGAAATTTGAATATCCCGCGTGCCCGAGACCACCATCCCAGAAGTGCTGCCCGCCGAGGAAACCCGGACGCAATCCAGCACCGACGACGCCCTTGACCCCGGCTACCTGGTTATTTGCTGGGATGACCCCGTAAACCTCATGGAATATGTCACCCACGTGTTCATGACCGTTTTTGGATGGCCCCGCCCCAAGGCTGAAAAGCACATGCTTCAGGTGCACCGCCAAGGCAAAAGCATCCTTGCCCGCGACGGCCTCGAACGCGCCGAACACTACGTTCACCGCCTTCAAGGCTACGGTCTGACCGCCACCCTGGAGCACGACGAATGAAAACGCTCACCCACGAGGATGGTCACCGCAGAGTGCGGCTTACCACCAACGAGAAGGAACTCCTGCTCACCCTCCTCCCCCAATACCCGAAGCTCCCCAATCATCACCCAAATGGCAGCGATGACAGCGACGCCAATCCACTCCTAAAGGAAGCGTTGGCTGACCTCCGAAATAAAAACCGTGCCACCACCCAGGCATTCTTGGCCGACACATCCCGCTTCCAGCCCGACGGTAAAGACTGGATACTGACCCTCACCGACACCGATCTCGAGTGGCTCCTGCAGGTTTTAAACGACCTCCGTGTGGGCAGTTGGCATGCCCTTGGCAGCCCCCAACAGGATGAAGATGGCAGCTACATCAACTTTGATCATCTGACTGATGAAAACATCGGCGACCTCTGGACCATGGAAATTTGCGGAGCCTTGCAATACGAACTACTGAATGAACTGCATGGGGAAAATCCCAATGAGCGATGACCAAGCTCCAGTGGCCAAACTCGGGAATCGGACATTGATGTTTCCTTGGACATTGGAAATTTCAAATCGGTCATTCCAATAATGGAACCCCTCGATGACACCCTCTGGTTCCCGGAACCACGAGACCATGAAATCGTCGCCCTTGGCGGCGACCTTTCCGTCGAACGCCTGCTGCTCGCCTATCGTAGCGGCATCTTCCCTTGGAGCGCTGACCCCATCACTTGGTGGTCGCCCGACCCGCGCGCCATTTTCGAGCTGGACCAGTTCCACATCCCCACCCGTCTCGCCAAGACCCTGCGAAGCGGCCGTTTCACTTTCACCCGCAACCGCGCCTTCCGCGAAGTCATCACCGCCTGCGCCGAGCGCCCCCGCAGTGAAGACACTTGGATCGGCCCCGAATTCATCACCGCCTACACCAGCCTCCATCAAGCCGGCCACGCCCACAGCGTCGAGTGCTGGGCCGATGGCCAGCTCGCCGGCGGCATCTACGGCGTCAGCATTAACGGCCTCTTCGCCGGTGAATCCATGTTCCACCACGTCACCGACGCCGGCAAAGCCGCCCTCTGCCACCTCGTCGACCTCCAAATGCTCACCCCAGCAACCAAGCAATTCGGTGCCATCGAAATCCCCCGCAAGGATTACTTAAATCGACTGGCAATAGCGATGGACGTCGAATGTATTTTCGACTAGCGACTGTTAATTGAATCCCCTTGTCGCCCCCTTGCCCTCTCCTCCACTCTTAACCCGATGTCCTCACGGATCACCGACGAACTGGGCAAGCCCGACGTAGCATTCGAATCGTCACTGCGCCCCGCAGTCTTCTCGGAGTTCGGTGGGCAGGACAAGGTGCGCGAGCGGCTGGAGATCGCCGTAACCGCCGCGCAACAGCGAGAGGAGCCAATTGATCACCTACTGCTGTCCGGCCCGCCCGGGCTGGGTAAGACCACGCTGGCCAACATCATCGCCAAATCCATGGGTGCCAACCTACGCGCCACCAGCGGCCCAACGATTGAAAAAGCCGCCGACCTAGCCGGCTTGCTCACCAATCTCGAGGAAGGCGATGTTCTGTTCATTGATGAGATCCATCGCATGCAAAAGACCGTGGAGGAATATCTCTACCCCGCGATGGAGGATTACCAGCTGGACATCATCATCGACCAGGGTCCCAACGCCCGCAGCGTGCGGCTCAACCTGCCGCGCTTCACACTCGTTGGCGCCACCACCCGCAGCGGACTGCTGACCGCCCCGCTCCTCACGCGCTTCCCCATTCGTGAAAGGCTTGATTATTATTCAGCCGACCACATGACCAACATCGTCACGCGCTCGGAGGGGCTGCTCGACGTCAGTATCGATGAACAAGGCGCCGCTGAGATCGCCCGTCGCAGCCGCGGCACCCCGCGCATTGCCAATAACCTTTTGCGTCGTGTGCGCGATTACGCGCAGGTGAAAGGCGACGGCACCATCACCA
>PBVU01000131.1:0-6020 GCA_002728775.1 Verrucomicrobiales bacterium
CGTGATCTTTGCCGTACCGGCCGGCGACACGCTTGAGTCCGTTATCCAGACGTACCTGGGCGACCTCGGCAAGGCTTACCACTCGGCAGTCCTTTTGGCCGAGAAAGAACCCGAGATGGCCGCCGCTTTGTTTGCCGACACCGACGAAGCCGATGCCGATGGTATTGCTCGGCTTGTTGGCCCAAGCGTGACTGGAAATGATGTTCGGCAACGCAATTGCGGCACCCGTGGTAGTTTTCAGAAACGACCGGCGTGAATTTTTCATAAAGATTTTGTGTTCGGAGAACACTGAAGCAAAGTGTCCATTCTGTAAACCTCTCCGTGTCTTCGTGCCTCTGCGAAATATATTGCCCGCGGAGTCGCAAAGTATGTAGGTCAGGGCACAAAAAAACGGGCGGCTGGTACCGCCCGTTGGATGATTTTATGGGGCTGGGTTAAACGTCGTCGCGATCTTCTCCGCGACGTGGGGGGACGTCGGGGCGGTCACGGTCGCCGCCGGGACGCGGGCGGACGTCGGGGCGATCACGGTCACCACCGGGGCGCGGGCGGAAGTCGGGCCGGTCGCCGCCGCCGGGACGCGGGCGGAAGCCGGGGCGATCACGATCACCACCGGGGCGTGGCCGGAAGTCGGGGCGATCACCGCCGCCGGGACGGGGCCTGAAATCGGGGCGGCGGCCACCGGGACCGGGTTGCGGGTGCAACTCGTTGCGGTCAATTTTTCCGTTCTTGTTGCGGTCGAGCTTGGCGAGTGCCTTGGCGGCGTTCTTGAGTTCGTCGGCGCTCAATTCGCCGTCGTTGTTGGCGTCAATGGCTTGGACGACGGGGTTGGGTGGATGAAAGCCGGGGCGTCCGCCGGGGAAGCCACCGCCGGGCCCACCGGGAAACCCACCGCCGCCGGGGCGTCCGCCGGGTCTGCCGCTGGGGTTGTTGTTGCCGTCCGGGCGTCCGCCGGGCCGGCCTCCGGGGCCTCCGTCCCCCGGTCGTCCCCCCGGGCGGTTGTTGCCTAGGCGTTCGCGGAAAAATTGCTGGATGGCCTCGCGTGAGGGGCGTTCGTTTTCGTCGAGCCGGCCGTTGCCGTTCTTGTCGAATTTTTTCAAAAACGCCTCGCGGATGGCGTTGGGATTGGGGCGTTCGCCCTCGCCGGGGCGGCGATCCTGTGCCTTGGCGTCGAGGTTGAGCGCCATGATTCCGCCTAGGATGGCGGGGATAAGGATGTGCTTTTTCATGTGTGGTTGGTTGTTGCCTTTCGGAACTCTGTGTGTACTCTGCGGGCATTCGCCCGTGCCGTCAATCCTTCTGACGCTGTGGGCGCGAGGATGTTACGGGTTTTTTGCTCGCACGAATTGGGTGTGGGTAACATCATTTCGGCGTGGGCGTCTTGGGAGTGGGATCATGAAAAATATCGGGACATTTTTAGGCGCGTTTCTTGTGGTCGGCTTGGTCGTGACAGCATCGGCTGAGAAAATCGTCTGGTTCGGTACTTGGAAGGGAGGATTGGCGGAAGCGCAACGCACAGGAAAACCGATACTATTGGTTTCTGCCGCACCACAGTGTCACAACGTGCCCGGGGTGTGGTGACCGGGTAAGACAAGCATGGACAGGAGTTTCCTGGCCGACAAAAATGTAATTGCCGCTTCGAAGCAGTACGTATGCATCCGGTTGGCGACTTATGAGGATGCCGTTGAAAATGAGGTGCTCAAGGGTATTTTCGCTCCGGGAGGTATTCTGCAAAACACGGTATTTTCCATATTGAGTCCCGATGGCCGCACCTCATTGATTCGGGCCGGACGTAGTCCTGCGTGGGCCTTTGGCGGGAAGGCTGGACGGGGTATTCATGAACAGCCACCGGAGGCGATTGCCAAGATGGCGCAAACCATGAATGTAATAGCCTTGGCCTATCCGGGCAAGAACAAGCCTAAAGGCCGCGTGCCTCTGCCCTATCTTGCGGATTTCAGATTGGCACTTAATGTGGCTGCTGCAGATCGGTTGCCCTTAATGACGGTGTTCGGGGATGCATTGCAACGCAGTCAAATCGAACAGCGCTTGGAACCACTGGCTTGGTCGAGCGATTTTTTGGGTCGCGCCCTTTATGTGCCTGTCACAAAGCCGGAAACCTTTAAGGTGACTGGAGGGGTGCAATCCAAGGCGGGAGTGGTGGTGATCCAGCCGGGGGTGTTTGGCTTAAACGGCAAAGTGATCCGTGAAATTGCCCCGGACATTTCGGATGAACAGCTTAAGCAATCCTTGGTCGAGGCACTGGGTCGCCATCAGCCAAGTGAACTATCCTATGAGGAACACCGGCGCCAAGGCGCGGCGGCCGGCAAACGTTGGGAAAGTAAAACACCCAACACGGACGGGCAGGGCCGCCGCAGATTCGGGCCGGGGTTGCGCCGATAAACCATGATTCGATGGATTGGATTTCTTATTTTCGGGTTGGCCTCTGTATCTCATGCAGGCGGGAGTATCCAACTCAAGCCCCATGTTGTTCTCTTTGTATCCGATGACATGGGCTGGAATGAGGTGGGGTATCACGGCAGTACAATTGCCACACCGCACATTGACCAGTTGGCCCGTGAAGGGGTGCAACTGGATCGATTTTATGTTCACCCGGTGTGCAGCCCAACCCGAACGGCATTGATGACCGGTCGGATACCGGCGCGCATGGGGATTTTCAGCGTTATCGGCCGTGCGGGCGGGGTGCCCAAAGAAGAACGGTTCTTACCGGAGTTGTTTCGGCAGGCCGGATACCAGACGGCGATGAGCGGAAAATGGCATCTTGGATTTGCCGAGGCAGCCTATCGGCCCAACGCCCGCGGCTTTAATCAGTTCTTCGGTTTCTACGGCGGCGGTATCAACTATTATTCCAGCACCAACACACGCCGGTTGGGTTGGTTCCGCAATGGAAGACCGGTTAATGTGGAAGGGTATTCGACCGACCTGTTGGCTGATGAGGCCATTTCGCGCATTCAGAAGCGGGACAAAAACAAACCGCTCTTACTTTATGTTCCGTTTAATGCGCCGCATCCCCCTGCGGAGGCTCCGGAGGCGTTGGTGCACAAATATCGGCGGCTCGGCTATACGGGCCGTCGACTAGGTCATGCCGGGGCGATCGAGGCCATGGATGCGGCAATTGGCCGGATATTGGTCGTTCTTAAAAAAGAAGGAATGGAGCGGAATACACTGGTGATGTTTTTTTGTGACAACGGTTCCGGGATTAGCCGGCGGTCGCCCCAGTATGAGCCAGGGCAACTCCGGTTGCGGGGGGGCAAAGGAACGCTGCAGGAGGGCGGAATCCGGGTGCCGGCAGTGATACGGTGGCCGGGAGTGCTTCAGCCCAATACGACCAGTCGTCAACTGATGGGCGCGCAGGATTTACTGCCGACACTGGCGGCTGCTGCGGGTTTTGAGCCGGTTGATACGCGGCCGTTGGACGGAGTGAACTGCTGGCCGGCCATCCTCAAACAAAAACGCATGCAACGTCCTCCGCTGATTGTGGGTGGTGAAGGTGGAGGTTTTGCCGTGTTGCAGGGGAATTGGAAATTGATCTGGGATCAGCATGGACTGAACTTATATGATATCGAACAGGATCCCATCGAGGCAAAGGATCTCTCAACTGATCATCCATTGACGGCCGCAGAGTTGGCTGATGTCTTGAGGCCGGTTCGGGAAAAGATAAAACAATAAAATGGCGACTGTGATGCGTGTAATCATCGGAACCGCAGTGTTGGCGGGTATTCTGGCTCAGGAGATTTGGGCTCAACCGAAAGGCCGGGGTGATGCCCAACGTGAGGCAGCCCTGAAAGAACCCTTCAAGGGGATTTTCTACCTCGATGTGCCCCCGGCCAATTTGTTTCCCATTCGCAAGACCGGCGTGAGCACAGAGCCTGTGCGGCAGGCGGCTAAGGCATTTTTGGCCAGCCTAAATGTGGCGGATCGAAAAAAGACCCTGTTTCCCATGGACGATTTGGAATGGCGCAAGTGGGATAACCGCCACCGTTACGTACGGCAGGGCAAAGGGTTTAACACAATGACGGCCGGTCAGCGTGAGTTGGCGTTCAACCTGTTGAAGAACAGCCTCAGCGCCGAAGGGCTGAAACAGACGCGCGACATTATGAAGCTCAACGGCACACTGGCGGAGTTGACACAGCGCTTTGAGGAGTACGGTGAATGGCTGTACTGGATCACTATCATGGGCGAACCCAGCGTCACCCAGCCGTGGGGTTGGCAACTTGATGGGCATCACGTGGTGATCAATTACTTTGTACTCGGCGATCAGGTGGTGATGAGCCCGGTGTTTATGGGGTCGGAACCGGTGAAAGCCGCCGCCGGTAAATTCAAAGGCACTGAGGTGTGTCAGGCAGAGCAGGGCAGGGGGTTGGCGTTCATCAATTCGCTCAATGAGAAACAGCGGGCCAAGGCGATAGGGTCCGTCGAAAAGGGGCCGACCAATAATATCGCTGAAGCATTTCGCGATAATCAGGTGCTCGATTACATGGGCCTTCGTTGCAGTGAACTCACACCTGGGCAGAAGGCGCGGCTACTCGATCTAATTGGCGTGTACGTCGGTCATCTGGCCGGGGGGCATGCCAAAGTGAAAATGGCGGATGTAAAAAAACATCTGGGTGCCACTTATTTCGGATGGATGGGAGGGACGGGAAAGGATAGCGTGTTTTATTACCGCATCCAAAGCCCGGTGATTCTCATCGAGTTCGATCATCAGCGCCCGATTGCCTTGGCGCGATCCCGCACGCCCACTCGTCAACATATCCACACGGTGATCCGCACACCGAATGGCAACGATTACGGGAAGGATCTACTGCGGCAACATTATCTGCGGTTTCACCGGAAATAGGCTGCGGTTACTTGCCGTCTATTCTCTTCTCAAGCATGGCCTTGACGGCGGGCAGGGTGAGTGCGCCGGTGGGCAGGGGCCAGTCGAGATTGTCCCCGTTGGGCCGGAAGCCGTTGCCGTCAATGTCGATGAAGATGGGGTTGTTGTAGGCGCAGGGTTTGTTGGCGGACTGAGGACTGGTGCCGAAGCCGGTCTTGAGGTCATGGTTCTCCCCGTATGCGACGACAATGATGTGGCTGTCTTCGCTGAGGGGGATGCCGAGTTTTTGGTCGAACTTGACGACGCCATCACTGAACAGCTTCTCGTGAGTGGTGCGCGTGAAGTTGAGCGCGGGATGTTGGCGGCCGTTGATCAGAATCTGGATGCGGTCAATGTCGATCCAGTCCGTGCACTGGACGCGGACGTGCAGTTCCACCTCGCCATTGAGCCGGGTGTGGGCACCAGCAGTGGCACCATCCTGAGTGGTGACTTCCAGGTATGGGCCGGTGGTGAGGATCATACGGCCGGCTTTGGCGTTGCGGCTGATCTCGGCCCAGTTGATCTTGGCGGGATCGTCGGTACTGCTCTTGACGTAAGTGCGCCAACCGCCGACTCCATTGCCATAGACGGAGTGGGCGTCACTAACTGCGATGCCCCAGTAGGTGTGGCCGCGGTTGAGGAGTTGGAGCCAGAGGAACTCCCAGTTTTGGCGGAGCTGTTCGCGCCCACCGCGCCGCCGGATGTGGAAGGGGGCATTGTCGAGAATGTGGCCGGGGCTGTAGTTGGCAACCTCGATGCCGTCGATCATGTTCTTGAGTCCGCCAAAGCCCCCATCGGGCCGGCCGTCCAAGTCGCGGTCAATAAACTTCTCGATCAGATTTGGATGGTTGATGTGAATCCAACGGTCAGTCCGGGGGCCGCCCCAGTTGCGGAGCAGAAGCGCGTTCAGGCGTGGATCCGTTGAGTCGTGAACGGGTGCGCCGTTGTCTTGAGTGTACGGCTTGGGGATGAGGGGGAAACTGTTGTAATGGGAGCCCGCGCCGCGGCCGGTAAGTTCCAGTCCCACAACAGTGCTGAGGTGATTAGTGAGGCCGAGCTTCCGGATGTGCGGTGCCCAGTCGTAGATTCGGTTGTGCTCGGTGGCGGGGGCAAATTCGATGTGCTCGGCGGCGAGATTGATGATGCGGTC
>PBVU01000132.1:0-5961 GCA_002728775.1 Verrucomicrobiales bacterium
CGCCTGCGTTTCCGCCACCAATTGATCCAGCGCCGTCTCACGCGCCTCCAGCGTGGGGGCGCATTCCACAACCCTACCGCCATAATGCACCACCGCCGCACGCTTCACGGCCGCTGCGTTGGCAGGCATCACCACATGAGCCGTGATTCCCCGTGCCTGCGCCGCTGCCGCCAACGCGGCGCCGTGATTGCCCGACGAATGTGTCGCCACCGCCTTCACATCATCCGCCAGCAACGCCAGCGCATGGGTTGCTCCGCGAAATTTAAACGCCCCCGTTGTTTGGAAATTCTCGCACTTGAAGAAAAGCGAAGCCCCCGCCAACTCATCCAATGCCCCGCACGTCAGGACTGGCGTTCGGCGCACAAGCCCCGCTAGGCGCACTGCCGCCGCCTCAACATCCTCACGATCAGGCAAAACCAAACCATCGGTCATGCCTCTGCTTACAACGCAGACGGCGTAATGGCTATCCCATAACCTGCCTTCAAAACTTGCCGCTACACCGCACCTTCCGCATCCTCCCGCCATGAATTTCACTGCTGATGACATGGGTAGCATTCGATCCCGGTTCCCCGCGTTGGCCCGGCAAGTTGGTGGCCGGCCAGCGGCATTTCTGGATGGCGCTGCGGGAAGTCAAGTGCCACAGACTGTCATCGATGCCATTGGCGATTACTTGGCCCATCGCAACGCCAACCATTGCGGCGAGTTTGCCACCAGCCGCGAAAGCGATGCCATGCTGGAGGAGGCTCACCAAGCTGCCGCGGATTTCCTTGGCGTGGACGATTCGGATACGGTTGCGTTTGGTGCCAATATGACCAGCCTCACATTCGCCCTAAGCCGCGCCTTGGCGCAAACATGGACACCGGGTGATGAAATCCTCCTCACCCGCCTCGATCACGACGGCAACTTCACCCCATGGCAACTCGCTGCACGGGACGCGGGGGCCGCGGTTCGCGAGGCGGCCATCCACGCCACCGATTGCACCCTCGATCTGGACGATTTCAAGGACAAGCTTAACGGCAAGACCCGCCTGGTGGCTTTTGCCGCCGCCTCAAATTTCTCCGGCACGATCAATCCCATCAGCGACCTCTGCGCCATGGCTCATTCCGCTGGCGCGCAGGTCTTTATTGATGCCGTCCACTACGCTCCTCATCGCCGTATCGATGTCGACGCATGGCAATGTGATTTCCTGACGTGTTCCGCCTATAAGTTTTTTGGACCACACGTGGGCCTGCTTTGGGGCCGACGCGAGTTCATGGAAAACCTCGCTCCCTACAAACTTCGGGTGGCGCCAAACTCCCTTCCCGGCCGTTGGATGACGGGCACGCAAAACCATGAGTGCATTGCAGGCACGTTGGCTGCCATCGATTATCTTGCCAGCTTGGGTGACAGCCCCAGCCGCCGCGAGGCGCTGGATGAAGCCTTCGAAAAAATCACCGCGCACGAGAATGAACTAACCACTCGCGCCCTCCGCCGACTTCGCTCTATCGACGGCCTCGAGATTTTTGGCATTACCAATGAAACACGGCGGCACGAACGAGTATCCACATTTTCATTCCGTCACCCTGCCTGTCCCCCTCGCGAAATGGCCCACCACCTTGGCGATGCCGGAATCTTTGTCTGGCATGGCAACTACTATGCCCTTCCCTTGACTGAGGCTTTGGGCATTGAGCCCGAGGGAGCAGTACGCGCCGGATTTCTCCACTACAACACGCTGGAGGAAGTCGATCGGCTGGTCGACGAACTGGAGACCATTTGCCTTCGTTCCTGACTGCTGCACACCGGCTCCGGAGATTTCGGCTTTCGACTTTTTGGTTTTCCCCCTTCAATCTACACATGAACGATCTGCGCGCCGCCAGTATTCAGTTTCAACACGCGCCCGGTGACAAGCCAGCCAATCTGGCTACCATCCGCGACTACGCCAGCCGCGCTGCCGCCAAGGGCGCGCAACTCGTCGTTTTTCCCGAGATGTGCATTACCGGTTACTGGCATTTGCGCGACTTGCCCAAGGAAAACATCGAGGAACTCGCCGAACCCATTCCCGATGGTGAATCAGCCCGGGAACTCGTCCATCTGGCTCGCGAACACAACCTCACCATCGGTGCCGGCCTGATCGAGCGTGGTCCAGATAATCGCCTGTTCAACACTTACCTCGTTGCCCTGCCCGATGGCCGCACCGCTCGCCACCGCAAGCTGCACACCTTCATTAACCCGCACATGGACAGCGGCGATGAGTTTACAGTCTTCACCCTGCCCGATGGCACGCGCGCTGGCATCCTGATTTGTTACGATTGCAACTTGGGCGAAAATGTCCGCATCACGGCGCTGAAGGGAGCCGAGATTCTTCTGGCCCCTCACCAAACCGGCGGCTGCGACACACCCAGCCCGCGCTGCATGGGCGCCATTGATCCCGCGCTATGGGAGAACCGAGCCGTTAATCCCTCTGCCATCGAGGCGGAATTCCGCGGCCCCAAGGGACACGAATGGATCATGAAATGGCTGCCCGCACGTGCCCATGACAACGGCCTGTTCATCATTTACAGTAACGGCGTGGGGCGCGACGACAATGAGGTACGCACCGGCAACAGCATGATTCTGGACTGTTATGGCGATGTCCTTGCCGAGACCAGTCACCCCGGCAACGCAATGATCCTCGCCGATCTTCGGGCGGCGGAGCGTCACATGTGTACCGGTGTGCGGTGGATTCGCAGCCGCCGCCCCGAATTATACGAACCCCTTTCCACCCCCACCGGCCATGAGCAGGACATCCGCACCGTTCGGTTCACCCGCGACCCCATCCAAAAATCAACCACCAACGAATAACAAAACGAATGGCACAACCCACTCCCAAGCCCCTCGATCCAACGGAAATTCCCGACCGCGCCAAGTCCGTCATGGCCGAGGCCAAGTTTCCTCAGCTCGCCTCCCTTGACGGCGACCAGCCACGCCTCCGGCCAGTCTCGCCCGTACGGGTCGATGGATTCACTGTCTACGTTGCCAACCTGCGTTTCTATAACAAGACCCGGGAAATCGAGGCCAACCCAAAAGTTGAACTCTGTTACATGGACAGCCAGCACGATCAGGTTCGCATTACCGGCACCGCCGAGCCGCTCACGGACCGGCCGCTTCTCGAGTCAATCTGGAAGGACAATCCTCTCCTGAAGCATTACCTGAAATCCATCGACAACCCCGACCTCATCATCTACCGCATCACCCCCATCCGAGTCCGCTACATGCAGGAATGGGCCTTGGAATACCACGAAGTACCGCTTGAATCCTCCTGATTCCAGCCATTTTTAACGCAAAAGTTTTTCCTCTGTACTCGTGACAGCCAACCGACCAATTACGGGTTGGTCGCCGATTCCTCCACAACCCGCGGCTCACGCTTGCGCTTGGCGGCTTGGATGCGCTTGAAAAATGCGGCCGCGTCAAAGGGGTCTTCTTTGCTGTAGGGTTTCATGGCTGTGAATTTGAATTCGTTTACTGACAATTCCGTGTTTCGCACTCGCATAGGAAACAGCCCTCCCAGTACGCGCCGCTCAGAGTCGAACCACTGGGTGATGATTTTGTCTTTCGCGATTTGCACCACAGTTTCGTCGCCCAGATATATTTCATCCCATGGCAAAATTTTGCCCCCCTCCGTCAGGTCACAAAAAATGAATTTTCCAGCGCGTACCTTCCAGAAGCCATGAGCAACCTTCAACTCTCTTTCATCGTCTTCCCTCGACATGAACGCGATAGTACACGTGTGATCCGGGCGTCGAATCATTTCCCATTCGCCTGGGTCGTCCGGATCGTTGTTGCTGCCTTTCCAGCGGCCCACCAGCTCCTTCTCTTCATCCGTCAGGAGGCCTGTGAAATATCCAGGCACATCAGCGAAGTCATCGATCGACGCCCGCCGAATCTGATCCAGAATCAACTCCTCCCGTTTCCCATTCGGCTGATTGAAACGACGCATGAACAGCCGCTGAAACTGTTTCACCCTCACCTCCGTGTGGGTGACCATCTCCCCCTCCTCCTCGCCCTCCGAAATGGTGACTAGTTTGTCTGGGCCCGCAAATTTCACATCTTCCTCGACCACCCATAGATCTTCAGCGGAGATGCGATGTTTGACATCAATGGGCCAAGCCTCGTCTTGTTCCATTTCACTATCCGTCAAATCGGCAAAGCGATACTTGCCGCCCTTCACTTGCCATAAGCCATGGCCAAAAAACTTCTGCCGTTCCCCTTCCTCAATCCATGTCATGTCGAGCGTATAAGTGTGGTTGGCCCGCCTTAATATCTCCCATTTGAACTGGCCCGCCTTATCTGTATTGGTTCCACTCCAATATCCCACCAACGTTTTTTCCTTCTCCAACAGGGGGCCGCCGAAGGTGTAAACCTTGTCTTCGGACTTGATCTTCACCGTCCAAGGCGCCGATGCCACACCATTCCCCGCCAACAAGAGAACGCCCGCCAGCATGCCTTTCAATATCTTCATAAGGAATTGTCATACTAAACCCCCACGGGACTGTCCATCGAAAGCTTTTGCCTTGGTGCGTCCGCCGTTATGCTGGGCGCGTGAGCGACATTGCCTCCAACGTGGAAGCCGTGCGAGGTCGTATCGGAGCCGCCTGCGAGCGGGTGGGGCGAAACTCCGCCGAGGTACAACTGGTGGCCGTGGGGAAAAAATTCACGGCGGACATCATCCGCGACGCGGCGGAAGCGGGGTTGACTGTTTTCGGGGAAAACCGTGTGCAGGAGGCGCGGGTCAAGATTCCCGAGTGTCCCGGCCACTTGCGCTGGCATTTCATTGGCAACCTGCAAACCAACAAGTGCCGCGAGGCAGTGGATCTGTTTGAGATGCTGCACGCGGTGGACAGCGCGCGGTTGGCCGCCGAGTTGAACAAGCGCTGCGAACAGGCTGCCAAGGTGATGCCTGTCCTACTGGAGGTGAATGTTTCCGGTGAAGGCAGCAAGCACGGCTTGGCGCCGGCGGAAGCCGCCGCGCTGGTCGATGCGTTTGGCGATTGGCCGCAACTGGAACTGCATGGCTTGATGACCATGGCACCCTACACACGCGAACCGGAAAGCACGCGGCCATTCTTTAAACGACTGGCAGAGGTAAGAACCACCTGCGAAGACCGGCTGGGTGCGCCGCTGCCGGAGTTGTCCATGGGGATGAGCGGCGATTTTGAGGTGGCCATTGAAGAAGGGGCCACCTTGGTCCGCTTGGGCACGGTCTTATTCGGACCCCGAACCGGTACGCGACTTTAGGGGTCAGTTCTTCGCGCGCTTGAAAGTGTATTTTTCACCTTCAAGCTCGTAAACCAACCGAGTTCCGTTGAGCACATAAGTGCCCTCGTCGATATCCTCCGCCTCTCCCTTTGGCACCTTGCTGGTGAGGGTCAATTTGGTGGCGTCGGCTTTCCAAGTCACGGGATGGTCGGCATGCGCTGATCCCTCGGCAATGCGAACAGCACCCGTGCCGTCCTCGGCCAAGATGATCGTGAAAACAAAGTCGCCTTCCTCATATTCCCAGTTCCCAATGAGTTCGGGATCCGCGATATTCGACGGCGGTGGAGTCCCTTTCGTGGGGATGGTTTTTAAGGGAGCCGGCCGGGTGGCAATTGTTTTCAAAGGACCCGACTTCGTTTCAACGACAGGCTCGGCCGACTTGGGCGCTGGCTGAGGTTCGTCGTTTCGTTTAGGCACAGAAATACCCCCGCCGCGGGCTTCCCCGTCGGCGGGGGGTGAATTCTTGGCAGATGCGCCCTCGGCGGGCTCATCGTCCTTCTTGCCACACCCCAAAACCAAGAGCGTGGTGATTAGCGCCAGCACTGTTCTCCTCATGGGCAAGTCTTTGCCCAACCGGCTGCATGACGCAATCTTTTTGGGCTCGGTCTAGTTGCCGCCGTCACCGCCGCCGTCACCGCCGCCGTCACCGCCGCCGTCACCGCCGCCGTCACCGCCGCCGTCACCGCC
>PBVU01000133.1:0-9321 GCA_002728775.1 Verrucomicrobiales bacterium
AAAGTCGAAGAAACCCGGTCGCGACCACAACCCGCACGCGCTCACCTACTGGATGGCCGGCGGCGGCGTGAAAGGCGGCGTGAGCTACGGCGAGACCGACGAGATCGGCCACAAAGCCGCCGTCGACAAATGCCACATCAACGACCTGCACGCCACCATCCTGCACCTGATGGGCATGGATCACGAGAAACTCACCTACCGCCACAACGGCCGCGACTTCCGCCTGACCGACGTGGCCGGCGAAGTGGTGAAAAAAATCATCGCGTAGCTTCAAACACGGATTTCACGGATGGTTACGGATTATTTGCACCCGTGAAACCGGCGTAGTTCGCGTTTATTCCCCGCGCAGGATTTGTTCGCGACGTTCCCTGCGGTGGGCTTGATATTTGCTTAATCCTGCCCAGCAGGCAAACCCGCCAACTGCGCCAACGATCGCGCCCACAACGACACCACCCACGATCCATGCATAGATGAAGGATCCCATATCCTTCAAGGCACTGATGTTGTTGGGGTCTTGAGTGGCACCCTTGAACCACGTCACGATGATTTTGATCAAGCCATTCTCAAACCCCAGCACATTGACGGTGTTTCTCACCAAATCCATACTGACCTCAGTGCCCAGAATAAAAGCTCCGCACACAATACTGGGCAGGATGAATACCCAAGCAAAAGCTTTCATAAAAAAAAAGCCAACCCATGAGGCCGTCATGTGGCCGCGTCCCCACTTGTTGAGGGGATACATGAGAACAATCGACACGCCAATCGTGGCGAAAAAGAGAAGTTCCACGAATATGCCGTAGCCCACGCCACGAGCCACCTGCGCGGGGGCACCCTTGGTGCGCAGGATTTTCAGGTAATCGAGACGTACCTTGCGGCGTAACCGAACATGCCACGGCCGCTTGGGCTTGACCGCAGCCCCGGTCACTTCGCGGTGACCCACTCGAAGGTAATTTTCACCTCGTCCTTAGTCACGATCTTGCCGGCCGGCAGTTGTGGCGAGGGCGGGGTGATTTTAAAGTCGCTCATTTTCAGGACCGTGCTGCCCTTCACTGTTAGCTTTTCCCCAACGCGTGCAATGGTAACCGGCATTGCCAGCGGCTTGGTGACACCATGAATGGTGATTGACCCACTAGCCGAACAAAGGGAGAGGCTGCCACGAGCCTGCTTTACATCCAGCCCGTTCAGGGCAAACGTAATCAGCGGGTATTTTTTGACGTCAAAGCATTTTTCACCATGCATCACCTCGTCCATTTTCTTTTTGCCGCTCTTGATTTGACGGACGGGAATTTTTACCTCGGCCTTGGCGCTCACGCTGCCGGGCTTGGCCAGTGCCCCGGCATCCACCGTGAAGGATCCGCCAATCAGGCGGCTCTCGGCCTTCCACTTGTGCACGCTGGAGTCACCATCCAGGCGCAACTTACTGCCAAATTTGGCCTTGTAAACATCCGCCGCGACGGCGGGCAGGGACAGTGCGACGAGAAGAATCAGGGATATTTTTTTCATGGCGTGTTTAAACTGTTAAATCGTTGGCCTCAATCCCAACCCGTTTGCCGGCCTTGACGGCCTCATTGGCCTTCAGGGCGATCGCGTTGGCGACAAAACCCTCAGTGGCATCCGCAGCCGGCAGAAGACTGCCCGTGCCGCCAAGCTGATCCTTCAGGAAATCACGCAGCGTGTCCGCATCGGCCTCGCCGAAGGTGTCGACAAAATCCTTAACCGTTGTTTTAACCTGATGACAATTGTAGGAAAAGGCCTCAAGGCTGTAAAACAACGGGGGCTGGGTGAAGGTGGACTCCTGATAGAGTTTCTTGCCTCCCTTGCTCAGGGTGGTTGCACCGGCTGCCAGCACGACGCCAGGCGCGCCGTAGTGGGGCATTTTCCGGGCATACACCTCCCAGCCGATGAGCGGCGCATCCGCTTCCTTGTACATCCATGCCTGTGCGCCACGGAGCATCACCGCGCTGTTGGTGCCGTGCATGACCTCATATTCGCCATCAAACGAATTGGAGAGTGTAATTTCCTGCGTGAGGCTGAACCCATTTTCATACTCAAACACAAGGTTGACCGTGTCGGGAACGGGAAAGCGTTCCCGCCAGTGAACGTTGCTGCCAAAGCCGCTGACCGCCTTGGGCTTGAGGCTGAGGAAATGATTCACCAAATCGGCCTGATGCATGCCAATCTCCCCGGCAAGTCCAGGGGACAACTCAGGATTGATACGCCAGTTGATGGTCTTCTCGCGTTCGGCGTTGGGCGAAACACGGCGCCAATCAGTCTTTTTGTGCCATTGGGTGCGCGCGTGAACGGGATTGCCAATGGCCCCCGCGCGCATGAAAGGAAACATGAAATGCCGCTGTGGTTCGCTACGAAATTGGAGACCTGATTGAAAATTGAGACTGGGCGTGGCTGCCGCGGCCTTGGCGATGGCACGGGCATCCTCGGCGGTGTGGGCCAAAGGCGCCTCGCAGTAAACGTGTTTGCCCGCCTTGAGGGCTTCAAGGACGATGGCCTTGTGTTCATGCGGTGCCGTGGCAATGATCACACCCTCGACATCCTTGTCCTTCAACAGGTCGGCGTAATTCTCGTAGCCCTTGGCTTTGGGTGCCTCGCGCTTGGCACGGCGCAGCATAGCGCCATAGTGGTCGGAAACAGCCACCAGAGGCGCGCTGGGCAACCGCGCCAAACTGCGGGCAATTTCCCGACCCCGCGGGCCATAACCAATGAGGCCCATCTTGACCGGTGGTGTGTCGTCACTGGTGCGGCGCGCGGCATCCTTACCTTCACTATCCTGCGCCCGGGCTTCCATTGCCTTCATCATCGACATCGTCGCGGCCAGTGAACCTCCGGCAGCAATGAAATCGCGTCTGTTGTAATCCTGATTGTTCTCGCTCATGAGCAAAGGGCCAAAGAGTCTGCGGCATTTTACGTCAAATGCAAGCTGCGAGGACTTGGCTGGCAGTCGGTTTAAAGCGCGTCAATAACCTGCTGGATGAGCTTCATGTCGCGCCCGCGACTCTTCCAACTATTCTCGCGGAGCAGCTTGATAAATTTTTCATCCTTGGCTTTGGCTTTCATTTTGCCGAGCAGCTCAGCCTCATCCAGCTTTAGTCGCTGCGCGGCAAACAAGGCAAAGGCCTTCATACTTTCCAAGGCTTGAACGTCAGGGTTCGGCTCGGAGGGGCCATCGGTAAGCTTCAAACTCCACTTGAAGCCCTCGATGAGATGCTTGTGAAAGGTCTCATTTTCCCAAGTAGACCCGTTGTGGCCGAGGTTCGTAAAAAACACGCGGCACTTGCCGAAGCTGCGCACCCAACATACCGGCACATGGTAAGGCATCTGCGGCTTGCTCTTGGCCATATTCAGGCTGAAGAGCACGCGCACAGCATCGGGGTCGAAGTTGTTGTACTGATAAATCTCATCCTTCCAGATGAAATCCCTGCCCAACATGGCCACCGTGGGATGGCTGGGCTCGTGGTTCAGAAACCCGTTGGTGCTGCCCGCGTTCCAAGGATGACCGGCGAAACTGCCGTTGATCATTCTCACATAGCCATCGTATTGCTTAAACGTGTCCGCCGCGCTGTGCGCACCCACAAACCCCTTGCCGGACTTGATGAACTCCATCAACGCATCGCGCGGATCGCCGGCAGGCAGAAGCATGCCCGTGGTGTAGAAGAACAGACCGTCAAACTGCTTGAGGTTTTCCCGAGTGATGCTCTTGATTGCATCCTGAGAATTGACCGTGGTGAAGATACCGCTCTTTTTACCAATCTCTGCCAGCACGCGCTCCACTTGACAGGTCTCCTTGCCTCCACGATTCACGGGGCCATGCCGAAAACCACGCGACTGGGTGATCACCAAAATCTTTTTTGGCGCGGCCAGCAGCTGCGCGTCAAAAACCATCAGCGCACTCAGCGCTGCCAACAAGAGTAAACGTGAAACGTATTTCATAAAATCAGGTTGATGTTTGGACCCTAGTGGAACGCGGACAATTCAACAGGGAACCCGGTCGGGGTCAAGGTTGCACTTGTTTTTCCGAGCCATTTGAAATAGTTTGTTGCGCCATTTTGACACTCATTGAGCTGGCAATTATTACGAGGCATAGTGGCACCCAAACCGATGTCTACCGAGAAGAACCGTTTTTTTGAGCGCATTGCCGGGCGTATTGACCAACTGGATGCCGAGGGCTTGCGGACGGTGGTTCAACGCTTGGCCCGCGAGCGCGATTTTCTCGGCACACTTTTTGATACCATCGAAGATGGTGTGGTGGTGTTGGACGGCAAGGCGGCCATCTCTTGGCACAACCAATCCGCCGAGCACCTTCTCGGCTTGCCGCTGGAGCAAACCGAAGGCCAGACCATTGCCCAGTATCTTCCAGCACTCGATTGGGAGAAACTTTGCGAGGCCGGTCCCTCCGACAGCCTGTCCGTCACGCGACACGAGATGGAGGTGGCTTACCCCATCAGGCGCTTCCTGCGCGTGTACACCGCGGCGCTGGTTGGCGAGGGGGCCAATGGACTAGCCGTCATCATCAACGATGCCACCGAGCAACAGCAAAAGACCTTTGAGGTCATCGAAAGTGAACGAGTAGAGGCACTCACCCTACTAGCCGCTAGTGTCGCGCATGAAATTGGCAATCCGCTCAATGCTCTGCACATTCACCTGCAGTTGATGGAGCGCGAGTTGAAAAAGCTCAAGGCAACCGACGCCGATGCCTCCGCCATCCCGGCGGACCCAGAAGACCGGGCCAATCACGCCGCCGCTTTAAACAAAATCGGCCGGTACTTGGAAATCGCCAAGGGTGAAGTCAGCCGTCTGGATTACATTATCAGCCAATTCCTGCAGGCCATCCGCCCCACGCGCCCCGAGCGCAAACCAGTCTCCCTGAACGACATTGCCGACGACACCCTCGCCCTGCTCGCGCCCGAGATCGACAACCGTGACATTACAATGGAAACGAGCTTTGCCGACAATCTTCCCCCGGCTCCGCTTGATGCCGCCCAGATCAAGCAGGCCCTCGTCAACCTTATTAAAAACGCCATCCAGGCCATGACCCAAGGAGGCTTGCTCAGCCTCGTCACGTGCACCGAGGATGATGGGGTTTGGCTGCATGTGTCGGATACGGGTGGAGGCATTGAGCAGGAAAAGATCAACCGCATCTTCCAACCCTATTTCACCACCAAGGAAAAAGGCACGGGCCTTGGCCTGATGATCGTCCAGCGCATCGTCCGCGAACACGGCGGCCGCATTGAACTGGAGAGCCATACCGGCCAAGGCACAACCTTCCGCCTTTGGTTTCCCTTGGCCGAGCACCAACCTCTCCGCCTTACCAGCGGTGAAACTAAAGACAAGACATGATCCGCAAATTAAAACCACGATCTGCAGCTGTCGGCGAGGCTACAACACCCGGGCCGGCAAGCTGCCGGCAGCACGAATACCATGCTTAAACCTACCGTCCTGATCGTTGATGACGAAAAACCTACACGCGAGGGCCTGCGTGCCGCGCTGGAGGACCGCTACGATGTTTACATCGCGGAAGACGGCACCTCCGCCATTCGTCTCCTGGAGGAGGATCCCTTCGATGTCCTGCTCACGGATCTGCGCATGCCGGGTGTTGGCGGACTAGATCTGATCAAGCGCGCCAAGTCGCTTGGCAAGCCTCCCATCTGCATTCTAATGACCGCCTATGGCAGCGAGGAGATGGCCGTGGACGCCATGCGCCAAGGCGCGGACGATTACATCGCTAAGGGGCGCCTGCAGATCGACGAGCTTGAGATGCGCATTGCCCGCGCTGTGCGAACGCAAGAGCTGGAATCGGAAAATCGGGAACTGCGCACGCAGGTGGACACCAAATTCGGCCTCGAAAACGTGATCGGTCAGTCGCCGGCCATGGAGGAGATTTTTGAAATTGTCCAGCAGGTAGCCCCCGCGCGCGCTAGCGTACTGGTGTTGGGCGAAAGCGGAACGGGCAAAGAGCTAATTGCCAAGGCCATCCACAACCTCAGCCCGCGCGCCAAGCAACCACTGGTAACTGTCCACTGCGCGGCTCTGTCACCCACCTTGCTGGAGAGCGAATTGTTTGGCCACGAGAAGGGTGCATTCACTGGCGCACACGAACGGCGCATCGGCCGGTTTGAACAAGCCAACGGTGGAACCTTGTTCCTCGATGAGATTGGGGAAATTGATCAGGCCATTCAGGTGAAGCTGCTGCGGTTTCTGGGCGAACGCACCTTTGAACGCGTGGGCTCAAGCACTACACAGACCGCTGATGTGCGCCTCATTGCCGCCACCAACCGCAATCTGGAAGAGGAAGTGGCCATGGGCAATTTCCGCGAGGATCTCTTTTTCCGGCTGCGCGTGGTGGAAATGTACCTGCCGCCTCTGCGCGAACGCGGCACGGATGCTGTCCTGCTGGCCAAGGCTTTTTTAAAAGAGTTCGCGCGGGAAAATTCGAAAACCATTGAAGAGCTCCATCCGGATGCCATCGAAGCATTGCTGAACCACGAGTGGCCGGGAAATGTGCGCGAGCTCCGGACGGCTTTGGAACACGCCGTGGTGCTGTGCCGCGGCAACTCCATCACGCTGCGAGATCTGCCGCCAAGTGTGCGCGGTGAATCCAGCGGCATGACGCATCCGGACGCCAAGGCCGTCTTGGGCAAGCCGGATTTGACAGTGGAAGATGCCGAAAAAGCCCTGATCATCCGCGCCCTGAAGGAGTGCCAAGGCAGCCGGACCAAAGCCGCCGCCAAGATTGGCATGAGCCGGCGCACGCTCCACCGGAAGCTTCACACCTACAACCTGCATGACCTATAATGCGGACATGATCTCAAGGGTACTCATGAGCGCGAGCCTGGCCGCCAGCCTGACGGGCTTGTCCGCAGCGGGATACGAGGGCTTTGGGGCCACGGTGGGAGGGGACCAGTCTCCTGTTGCCCAGGTGACCTCGTTGGCGGACGACGGGCCGGGAAGTTTGCGGGAGGCGGTACGGCAGGGCAATCGGCGGATCGTCTTCGCCAAGCCGGGCACAATTCAACTGAAGAAAATTCTCCGCATCAACCAATCAAAACTGACGCTGGATGGGTTCAACTCCTCGGTCAACATCACCGGCGCGCCGGTGGCGATTGAACATGCCAGCGATGTGATCGTGCGTTACCTGCGCTTCCGCAATTCGCCCGACGACAACCTGCGCATTGTCGGGGGCTGCCGACGAGTGGTCGTTGACCATTGCACCTCGACGGGCGCTGGGGATGGTGCGCTGGACATCACGATCGATTACGACCAGCCACTGAAACGGCCAACGGACATCACCGTGTCTTGGTGCATTTTCGCCAAAACGAAAAAGGCGATGCTGGTTTCCAGCGCCGACAATCTCTCCCTGCACCATAATCTGTTCCTCGACAATGAGCAGCGCAATCCACAGTTGCACGATGCCCGGAATTTTGACGTGCGCAACAACGTCATCCATCGCTGGGGAATTTATGGACTGCGTGCGCGGGCGGGCTCCACAGGCAACGTCATGTTTAACGTCCTGGGTCCGGGCACCAACCCGAAGAAGAATCAGGAACTAGCGCTAGTCATCATGGGCGCAGGGGAGGCCAAGGGCGCCTCGGGTCCGGTTCACGCCGAGGGAAATCTTGGCCCAGGAAATTTAAACCTTAACACAAAAAGCACAGCTCCCAAGACACTCCCCGCTCCGAGAGTCACGCTTTGGACCCCGGCACAGGCGTACCGGCACATCCTCCAGCACGCAGGCGCCCGTCCCTTGGACAAGGTGGACCAAGCCCTTTTAAAGGGACTGTGAGGCTAACCCGAGACCGGACGGCGAAGGACCAGTTCCACGTCAATCTCATCAAAGCTGCCAGGAATATTGCAGTGAGGCAGCACGAAATTCATTAGTTCCAAACCTTCGGCCCCCATTGCGTTGAGCGTAGCCTCGGTGATGTTGGCCCGTTTAACCACCTTGTATTCCCACTTCTGCATCGCCGCAGTCTAGCGGCACGGAGCCCGCGGGCCAAACTGTTTCCAGCAGACAACAGCTTCACGCCAAGCTACGGTTTGCGCGTGCAGGTTTACCTCAACCGCGGCGGCGAACAGGCCGGCCCCTACACCATGGAGCAAGTGCAACGGTGCCTGGCTGAAGGAAGTGTCCAGCCGGAAGATCTTGCCTGGCACGAGGGCCTCCCCAAATGGGTGCCCGTCTCGGAATTGGCCCCGGATGCCACACCGAAAATTTTGCAGGAGAAAACCTTTTTCACGCTCAAGCGAGTCGTTGTCGGCTCGGTGATATGGTTTATCACCCTAATGCTTGTGTCCGCGGGACTCCTCTACCACGTACATCACGACTCCAAGACACGACGCGAACGCATTCATCGCGCCGGACTCCTGGGCAAGGGCATGGGCACCTTGACGGTCATCGGCTGGGCGTGCCTCTGGCTTCCATGGGCTTATCGCTACGGCAAACGCAAGCGGGAAGAACGAGACTGCTTGGCGAAATGACAACAGGGAAGATGATCTTGACCTCGGACACACGGATGACATCTCCAAGGTGACCAAGGGTCAATAAAATTCAATCCTCACACAACTTTCTCGGTTGACGCGCTTCCAGATCGGCGTTGCAATCGCGGCATGTCCAAACGACTTCTTTCCCTCGTTCTGCTCGTGCCGTTTCTTCTTTCGGCTGAGACCAAACTTCCTTCCATCCTCGGCAGTCACATGGTGCTGCAACAGGGCTCGGTTTGCCCCATCTGGGGCTGGGACAAACCCGGCACGGACGTGACCGTGTCGTTCGCCGGCCAGTCCCACACCGCCAAGGCGGACAAGGCCGGCCGCTGGCAGGCGAACCTCACCGCCATGGAAGCCAACGCCAAGGGTGCTGACCTCACGGTGAAAGGCAGCAGCACGGTGACATTGAAGGAGGTGCTCGTGGGCGAGGTGTGGCTTTGCTCCGGTCAGTCCAATATGGAATGGAGCGTGGCCCGCTCGGCCAATCCGCAGGAGGAGATCGCCAATGCCAAGCATCCGCTCATTCGCCACATCAAGATTCAGCGCCGCCCAAGCAAAAAGGCGGAAAACGACGTGCCTTCCGATGGCTGGAAAGTGTGCTCGCCTCAGACAGCCGCCAACTTTACCGCCGTGGGCTACTATTTCGCTCGTCATCTGCAGGGCGAGATCAAGGTGCCGATTGGCCTGATTGGTAGCAACTGGGGCGGCACGCGCATTGAGCCGTGGACACCACCGGCGGGCTTCAAGGCAGTTCCTGCGCTCAAGGACATTGCGGATAAACTTGACGAATACCCCACACCCCGTGGCAACGGCGTCAATCATCAA
>PBVU01000134.1:0-6199 GCA_002728775.1 Verrucomicrobiales bacterium
CCGCCTTCTGGTCGTTCATTACCTCGTCAAAGGCCTCGATCATGACGGCTTGCGTCTCGATCGGGGCGCGGTACCACCACCAGGAGAACTCGAGGTCGCGCCAGAACATGCCGAGTTCCTCGTTGCTGACGGAGCGCTCCTTGAGCGATTTCATGATGGCTTTGGGAGTATCCTTATCCGTACCGAAACGGGTCAGGGCCAAGGCAATGTGACCTTCGGATTGTCGATTGCCAACCTTCAACCAGTGCTTGGCCGCTTGGTCCAAGAAGTAATCGACCGCTTCCTTTGCCTGCGGATTGATCTTCTGGTCCTTGAGAAAGAAGCTTCGCCCGTAAAGGTAAAGAGCGATGGTCGAACTCATGTTGTTGTTTTCCTTGTTCCCATGCTTGAGGATGTTGCGATAGGTCTTGTTGATCCAGTTGTCCAAGCGGTTGAGGGACTTGATGGCGAGGGAAGGATCGACGTCGACACCGAGATGCCGAAGTCGGCCAAAGCCAGTCGTGATGTACAAGGTAATGTAATCATTGGGGCGACCGCCGGGGAACCAAGCCCACGCTCCGCTGCCGTGTTGCATATCCTTCAATTTGCGGAAGGCCCGAGCCTGCTCGTCGTTGAGGCGGTTGTCGTCGAAAAGGATGCCGACGTTGCGACGGGCCTCGCTCTCGTTCTTGGCTTGGCGTACCCAAGGGGTTTCCATCAAGGCAACGGACTTCAGGTCCTCGTTCTTCTCCAACGGACTGTCCAATGCCTTGGTGCCTTTCCACTGGTCGAACACGCGACGTATCTTGGGGTCGGAGTTGGCGATCTCCCGAGCCAAGGAATTGGCATAGAGTCGGTTGAAGATCTGCTCCGAACACTCATGCGGGTATTCCATCAGATAAGGCAACGCCATGACTGCGTACCAAGCGGGATTCGAAACCATCTGAACAGTCAAGTTCTTGTGTTTGATGGTCTCGGATTTGCCCGACGCCAACAGCTTGGCGAAATTGAACTGCTTAGTCTGCGCTCCGCGAATCGGAAGAGGCATGGACTCGGTGACGTAGATGCGGCGGGACAGAACGGGAAGATAACCTTCCTCGCCGTCAGTGACCTTGCCGGTGCCTCCCAATGCCGTGTAGGTAAGAAAGCCGATGTCGTCGGGCACCTTGATTTTCCAGGAGAAGGTACGGGACTGCTTGGCTGGCACTTCGAAGGCCAAGTCCGTGACCTTGTTGCCCAGAAGCGAATCCACCCGCTTGTTAGTACGGGCATCGTTGAAGGTGAGCCGGACGGCGCCCTTTTGGTTGGTGGGCGACTGGTTGGACACCTTGACGGTGAACTCGAGGGAATCCCCTTCCCGCAGGAAGCGTGGAGGATTGGGCTGTACCATGAGATCCTTGGCCGTGACCATGCTATCGGTGAGGAAGCCGGAACGTAGTTCTTTGTCGTGAGCGAACCCAAGGAACTTCCATTGGGTCAAGGCTTCGGGCATGGTGAATTCCAGCCGCACTTCCCCATCCTTGTCTGAGATCAGTTTCGGGAAAAAGAATGCGGTTTCCTGAAGATTCTTCCGTGCAGTTACCTTGGCGAGATCAGGTCCCTTGGGAGCACCACCGGCCTCGCCGGCGCCGCCACCCGGATCCCCAGGAGCGCGGTTCGCCGAAGTTGCCTTCGCCATCGCAAAACCTTCTGCTGCCTTATTATCCATCTCCATGGCATCCATCGCCATGGCGGGTGCAGGAGCTCCGGCCGCCATCTCAGCCCGCATGGGCATTCCTTGAGCGGAATCCTCCATGGCCATGCCTCCTTCGGGGACGCCGCTATTAAAGAAATGGCGCCCTCCTCGATTGAGACCCCACAGTGCGCCGATCATATCGGGACGCCACCCGCGGTACCGCCAATCCACTCGTTTATGGGTGCGGCTCCAGCGTCCTTGCAAGTGACGAAAATGAAGCATGGCGTTCTCGAAACGTTGCGAAAGGTTGGAGCGGTCGCGTCGAAAGATACTGGAAAAGTTCTGCATCCAATTGTGGGGCTTGTAGGCATCCAGTGACTCGTCGTAGAGCGCGGCGACCATTTCGGCGACGGCCTTGTTGGCGTCATTGCCCGTGATCACCGCGGTCCAAGTTTCCTTGGTCGCCGGTTCCAGCTTGGAAGTAAAATGCTCCCACTTGACGGACAAGTCCTTGTTCGTCCACGGCACGTTGACCTGCCGAGTCGTCATGTAGGCCCGGTTTTCCCGAACGTAGGTGACGTGCAGGGTGAATCCACCACGCATCGACTCGTCCACAGCTTGCTCGATGGTTGCCTGGGTGGCTCTCTCGTCCGTCCAGTAAGCCTTCAAGGACTTGCGGCGATGGATAATCTCTACAAAGGCGCGACCACGGGGGTATCCCGTGCCCCAAAGAGCTTCCAGCGACTTACCCGGTTCCACTGTCCATGTGGGCGCGGCCAGGTGATTGGGTACTTTGACCGCAAAGCGCCTTGCCTTGGGATTGACCACGAGAATGGGCAGCAGCCCCTTGACCTCCTTGCCGAAGCGGTCCTCGGTGGCCAAGACCGCCCGATAGGCGCCTTCCTTCAGGTCAAAGGAAAACTCCTTGTTGCCTTCGGCGTCGGTGGTAAAACCTTGCGTGGCAACCACTTCGCCCAACTCCCAGGAGCTGGTATCGGAAAGGTCGGGTTCAGGTTTGACGCCGCCCATGCGACGGTCATGAAAATGGTGATGGCGATTACCACCCAACTTGGCTCGCTGCACGCTTTCCGGCTCCTTGAGGCGATGTACTTTTAGCGACCCCTCGGCAATGCGTCCCTCACCATCGAGTGAGGTGGTCTTGAGCGAAACTTTAACGGGGTTGTCCGCAGTCTGCCAGTCGGCCGCGGAGAGGGAGGCCTGCAAGGCGACGTAGCCTACGTTGACCGTGCGGTCACCGGAACGTGTCTCACCGGTCGTATCTATCACGTCGGCATGGACAGTATAGCTGAAAGTAGGCTCGTCCTTCTCGGGAACGGACAAGTCGGGCTTGGCCGTGAACTCGACCTCGAAGGAACCGTCGGCTCCGGTGCGGGCGGTGCCATGAGCGATCTCCTGAGCGGGAGAGGACGGGAAAGGGCGCCACCAGTAATGCCAGCGCAACCAAGGCGGAAAGCGCACTTGGCGAACCACCCGGTATTTCACCTCGGCGTCGTTGACGGCGGCTCCCGTGTAGGCCATCGCACTCCCGCGAACTTTTACCTTACCACCAAGCTTGGCGGCCTCGGCGGGTGCATCGACAGTGACCTTGAACTTTGGACGTTTGTATTCCTCCACGTTGACCTGAGTGGAACCACCGGGCGAACCCGCGCCCTCGATCTGGATGCGCATCATGCCCATGAGACGGTCGCGAGGAGCCGTGAAACTGCCATCGAAGGAACCATAATCGTTCGTTCGATGTTTGGCTCGGGCAATCTCTTGGTTGTTGCGATCGCGGAAAACGACCGTGAGCTCCTTGTTCGGGATCACCTTGTAATTGTCGTTATGCTGGTCGACCCGATAGGAAATCCCCTTGTAGCGAATGGTTTGACCAGGACGGTAAAGGCTACGGTCGGTAAAGAAGACGGATCGATCGTAAGGCCTGCGCTGACTGACGCGATCGCTCACGTAGTAGTCGTTGGCAGTGCTCAAGGCATGACCTTGGTGTGAGGCGCGAATGGTAAGGCTCGTACGGTTGCTCTTTATTTGGAAGAGCCCGTTGGCATCGGTGCGCGTGGCTCCTTGCTCGACCTTGCGGTTGTTGCGTTCGCGTTTCCATGAACGAATGCTCGCTCCAGCGACAGGCTCGCCGGAAACCGCATTCAACACAAAGCCCTCAATAGTACCGGAACCGTTGCGGGTGCGCATGACTAAAGAGAGGTCACTCACCCAAAAGCTCGAATAGCTGACGAGGTTTTCATTCTCGACGAATTCAGGATGATGACTGGCAAAGAGAAAATAGGAGCCCGGCTCTAGTCCTGCAGGAGCATCGATCTTCTCGACCCGCTGCTTGAAATCATCGGTAGGAGGCAAGTCAACGGCCCACTCCTTGAGCGGCTTCATACGCAACCAATCAGCTTTGCGGCGGTGATCGATGTATTCGGGATGACGCTGGGTTTCCTGCAAGCGTTTCACCCAATCAAAGGGAATGACGCGGAAATAAGCCTTGTTCAGGTTGCGGTAGCTCAATTCTATCTTGGGCAGCGGTTTGTTCCAAACACGCTCCGAGGTAATGGAAGAGGACTTGGCCTCGATTTGAGTAAGCAAGTTGTGGCACTCACTGCCTCCCACGCTCTCTGGAAACAAGGAGGAACCACGCTTGACGAGCTTGTGGGCCTCGACGAGGTCGCCTTCGTTGTGAAGGACTTGGGCCCAGCGATACATGGCGCGAGCGGAAAGGTGATGGTCCGCCCAATCGGTCGTGAAACGTTTCAAGGCGACCTTGTAACGAGCGTTTTTCTCTTCGCCAAAGGCCTTGTTGTAACCAAAACGCAGACGCAAAAGGTCAAGATCCACGAAAGCATCGGGGTTGTCGTCCTCTTGGTGAAACTCGAGGAGGTCCTGGTAGAGTTCGATCGCCTTGATGGTGGATGACTCGTCGTCTTCCGAGTCGATTTCCCATGCAAGAAAAGCCTTAGTACTGGAGAAGACCGGAATCTCGGCCATCAACTCGAAGGCATCCTGAGCCTTGGAACCGGCCTGCTCGCCCATGGAATAGAATTGGAGGGCGTCGTGAGCGACGAAATCATAAAGGGTTGGACGAAAACTATCGGGAACCGATCCCTGATTGAGGAGGAAGTTGTAATCAGCCACGGATTCCTTCTTGAGGACGGCGTGATTGGCCAAGGTTTTTTGAAACTGCTTGTCGATCTCGGCCAAGATACGAGGCAAGTCCCAAGTCGTGATGTCGTCGCCGGGAGCTTCCGCTGTTCGTGTCCTTTGGGTAAATCGCCAACGGTTGCGCTGAAAGTAGTTCCAATACCAATTGGCCAGAACGGCATTCATCATGGGGACGAGCTCCTTTGGGGCCTTCGCCATCTCGGCTTCCATTCGAGTGATCTTCTCCTCCGGCTTGTTCCCTTGGATTGCACCCTCCAAATTAATTTTCTGGGCGATGCCTCGAATGGCGACGGCATGGGCCTTTTCCTTGAGGGCGCGCTCAATGAGCGGTTCCAGTTTCTCGATGGCCGTCTTGGGAAGGCCCTTCTTGATTGACTCCTCCACTTCCTCCCATTGGTCGACCAAGGATAGTTTTCCAACTTGGCCGCCGACCGAAAGGGTCAAGCCCAGGAACAAGGATGTGAATAGGAGATACGCTGAGTTCTTCATGACAGGCAATATTACCAATTAAGGATTTCTTAAAAGGGGAAGGTTAATAATAGAGTCCCTACTAGGCACTTGGCAAACACCAAGACGCGCGCGTAAATCAGGCAGGAAACTCATGTCAGCTTACTGACACGCCCGCACAAGGCTTCTTAGAAAAAACTCAGTTTTCGAGTTCCCCGGGATCCACCTTTTCGACCATGAGCTCGACTTTCCTACCTTCGCCCAAGTCCATGGTAAAGGATTTGCCGGACTGTATCTTTTGCCTAAAGAAGGCGTGCCCCTCACCTTCCAAGGGAACCGATAAATCGACCACGGAAGTCTTTTGCTTCTTCATTTCAATGCGAGCGAAACGCCCGTCCTTTTCGAAAATGGCATATGCGCCGACTGAGTCGACCCACGCCAACTTGATTCCATTACGCCTTTGTCCAAGTTCGAGCCAAAAGGAACCACCGTTCTTCAGGTGAAGAGAAACCATGGGAGGCTTGCCCTTGATCTGAAACATTCCGCGCATCTCCACCTCGTCTGAAAAGGAAGGCTTTTCCAGTTTTGCCTGAATCGATTCAGGCTCTTCCTTTTTTTCGAAGAACTCCCAAGCTTTCTTAGCCTTGCCCGCTATGCCTTCCTCTCCGATCTCCTGTTTACCGAGGAAAGCAATTCCCTCGAAGGAAATCCCAGTTTCCTGAACTGTGGCTTTTACGGACAAGTATATGCCGTCGAAGACTTTTTCTCCGTCTATTTCCTGCCCAATCGAAATGGAGGCTTGTTGTCCGGAGAAGGTGGCAATCCGGGGAGCGGAAAGTACATCGACTCCATTCTCGCCCTCCTCAAAAAAGCGGGCCGAGATCATGACCTGATGCTGGTCGTCACCATCGACTGCCAGCA
>PBVU01000135.1:0-14041 GCA_002728775.1 Verrucomicrobiales bacterium
GAAGAATATCACGCCAGCCGTCGCTCCACACCACGCGGGCCTCGTCCTGGACCAGTTCCCAGCGGCCGGTGGCGTTGGGCACGTGGCTTTTGCGCGCGGTGAAATCGGCATTAAGCGTCATCACAAACTTCGGCTTCGCATTTGGGTTTGCCTTGCCGATATTCCATTGGCCGATAAAACGCTTGGCGTCAGCGGTTGGTTTTGGAGCAGCGAGTTGTTTGCCGTTTTCGATGCGGTACAAATAGCTGCCGGTGCGGATGATAAAGGCGTTGCCGTCAACGGCGGGGGTGGCGAGGAGCGGCTGCGGGGCGAGGGCGTTGGTGGCGATGATCTCAAACTTGCGGCCCGGGCGCAGGAGGGTGGCGTTGCCGGTTTCGTTGAAGAGATAAATGCGGCCCTTGGCGTAGATCGGCGAGGCGGAGTAGGCGCCCTTGAGGCGTTCCTTCCAAACCTCCTTGCCCGTCTTGGCCTCGAGACAAGTGGCAATGCCGCCGCGGTTCACAAAGTAGAGCAGGTCGTCCACCAACAATGGCGAGCACCGCTCGGGCATGCTGCGTTTCTCACTCCACTCAATATGGGTGTCGGTGATGTCGCCGTTGCCATCGGGGCGAATGGCCCACAGCTCCGGGTTGTCGCGATCGATGGTGGCGAAGATGAGGCCGTGCCCGTAGATCGGCCGCGGCGCCACGGACCAGCCGCGATGGCGCATGTGCCAAAGCTCCTTGCCGGTTTTCGGATCGTACGCGTACAGGCCACGCCCGGCGGGGCTGATGAGTTGTTGGCCTTTGCCGCGCGGCACGAGCATCGGCATGCAGTAGGCTTTGCGGTGGTGCACGGGGAATTTGCTGTAGTCGAGCGAGCGCGGCGTCTTCCACACTGTTTTGCCGGTGGCGGTGTTCAGCGCGATGATGTACTGCACATCGCGGCCGTCGACGTGCACGATCATGGTGTTGCCGAAAAGCATCGGCGAACTGGCTGGGCCTGCGCCGGCTTCGTGGTCGCAATTCAAATCACGCCGCTGCCACAGCACCTTGCCGGTGGCGGTATCCACACACGCCGTGCCGTAGGTGCCGAAGTGCAGAAACACACGGCCCTTTTCAATGACCGGCGTGGGCGACGCGTACGTGTTGTCGCGCGTGATTCGCTGTGGCTTGGCGACATCGAACAGATGCAGATCATGCAACACCTTGCCGGTGTCTTTATCGATGCAAAGGCCGAAGAGCTTCTTCCCATCCTCCGTCGCCGTCGTCAGCCAAACCTGTTTGCCGTAAATGACCGGCGAGGAATATCCCCGATCATGAATCGCTGTCTTCCACGCGACATTCTTGGTCTCCGACCATTCGACCGGCAGACCATCAGCCGCCGAGTGACCGTTCCCTCGTGGACCTCGGAACTGTGGCCACGGTTCATCGGCCAGAAGCGAAACAGCGAAGATGAGAGTTAACAGCTTGCGCACGGAGGCATTGGAACGCGATTCAGCAGGATTGCAAACTATTTGACACGTAATTAGATGATCAGAAACTGCCCACAATCCACTGTAATCCAAAGGGCTACAGTTTCATTAAGATGCCTGTTTGGAGCAATTACCTCAAAATCGCAAATTGCAGTAGGCACTGGTAATATAAAGAGAAGCACACACCTTAAGGCATATCGTGGCTAAAAATCAATCCGTTCATATTTGTCTTCTTACACCCTCCCATCCTGACAAAATATGGCTGGTTTCATGGTGATTCCGAACAAGGGTGGAGAGCATATCTCTCAAGCCTAATCAACGTGTTCTGATTCCCATTCCCATCTGTTTCTCTATAGTTATTGTGGATTTTTGAGATTCTAGAATTGATCTAGTTGGGTTCAGGCATGTCCCAGACGCTCAGCCATGGATGCAACTGTACGCAGTTGCATCCATGACTTTAGTCTGTGTCATGATCAGAATCCTCTAACCATCCATTTGCCGTTCTTTAATGTTCGTGATCGTGATCACCTTCTTCAAGCCATGGTCGCGTCGCAAAAGGTGCTGTGAACCTTGTGTTTCCGCCTACCGATTTCATCATCTTATCCAAGCTGCCCGCCAAATCAGCGTCATTGGATATTCTGGCCGAACCATCAATAAGAGCAATTTGGCCTTGGTTCTTATTCAGCATCGCCATTGTAATATCCAGCAACCCTGGGCCTTCCCCATGATGCTCTTCGCCCTCTTCCCCATGATGCTCTTCGTGCTCTTCCTCATGATGCTCTTCTTGATGCCCCCCAATTTCATCTGCGCCGCGGAAGCCGCCTGCTTCTACATCGCCGTCTTCCCAAAGGGTGACGCCATACTCTGCATTTGGCGTTGCTGTCCCCCAATTCCATTTCCACGGGGACACCTCACTGTGAGCATCAATGTTCCTTGTGCTCGCAATAATGTTATTGGGTCGGCTCGTAGATGCACCCAAGAACACGGCATAACTTTGCATGGCTGCCTCTGTGTCAGCCCAATCAAAGCCTTCAGCCTCCACTCCTTGTTGATGCATCACAACTTCTGGATCGCAGGGAGACATTAAAACCTTGGGCGTGCCCATGTCTCCTCCGAAGGGTTTCCATATCGTTTCAATGTTCAAACAATGTGTACTTTTCCCGGCACCATAGGCATTGGCAACGCCGTTTGGAGGTCTGTTCCACGGCAAAATATCCTGCATGTTGGCAGCCTGAGCTATCGTCTTGAGGTTGTTCACGCACTTCACCCGTGCTGCCTTGACTTTGGCCTTTGCCAAGGCCGGCAAGAGCATGGCGGCAAGAATGCCGATGATGGCAATTACCACTAACAGTTCAATAAGGGTAAAAGCCGATTTGTTTTTCAAACTAGTTTTCATATCTAATATCAATAAATAGGTTAGAGTTCAATTTAAGGCTTGGAATGCTCCAAAACTGGGCACCAAAACCAATGGCGGAATCCGCCACTAAAACAGAATAATGTAACAGAAATTAAGCCGCGTATTTAGGCGGCTTTTTTGAAGAAAAGGGATAGGGTGGGGCATTAAAAGAGTCGGGGTCGAGAATATGAGCCACATACCGATTCTTGACACCAAGGAGCCCGTCACAACGTCGCGATATTCCCTCTATCTTGACTAGCTCCACCGAGATATTTGACTGTGAACCATAGTCTTCTTGGTTTTGCTCATTCAAGACAATACAAACCTGACAATCTTTGTGACTTTCCATTATTCCAAAGGAAGATGGGGATGAGTCCGCTTTACTAAAGTCAGGCGAAAGAATGGAAATGCCAAGCGCCACCAGATGCAAGAGAACCCATTGTAGCCCAAACACTGTTGCCACAAGGCTGGCAGTGACTCTCATGGGCAATGTTTTGCGGCTCTGCACGGCTGCTCGGCGGGACACTCGCCCATTTATGAGATCCTTGTCAACAAATAAAATGCTGCAATTCTGGCTTAAGATTCCTTTACTGCCTTTCTGATGTTTGAAGCTTCAGGATTACTCAATTCAATCCGAATGTTTCTGGCTTAACGGGAAAACATGCAGCTCACTGAAGGCCATTGCGGCGGAGGTGCTATGCGAACCAGGCGTTAACTGCTCCCCTACGGACGGCTGGATGATAAGGTGCCTCCTTGGCAGGGAGTTCCTTGCGTAGTTGTAGAATCAATTGGGCGTGCTTGGACGAAGCGGCTAGGTTTCTCCACTCGTTGGGATCCGCGTTGTGATCGCAGAGTTCCTCAGATCCGCCTTCAAAGCGGAGATAGCGGTAATGTTCGGTTCTCAGGGTATGGTTGCCGCGCGCATAGGTGGTTAGCGCGGTGAATCGCCAATTTGCGGAGAGGTTCTTGAGCTGAGGAACAAGGCTGTCCCCTTGGTTACTCTTCTTGGCCGGTAAGCCGCACAGCTCGAGTATTCTGGGATAGAGATCGATCAGGCCGACGGGTTTTGTGCAGACTTAGTTCGGTTTACCAAAAATTTTCCCCTGCGACTTGGCGGGAACGACAACCAAAGGCACTCGGATTGATTTCTCCCATAGGCTATGTTTGCTGACCCGATCCTTTTCCCCAAGGTGATAACCGTGGTCGCTAAAGAAGACGATGACGGTATTGTCAGCATGAGGCCCGTTTTCCAAGGCATCCAACACGCGGCCGACCTGATGATCTACAACCGCCACACACGCGAAATAGGACTGGACACATTTCGAAACTACTCGTTGTCATTCTTCTGCAAAAAAGCGAGCTCGGGGTACTTGGGCAACTCGCGAATGCACCGGCTGATTTCGGGAACATCGAGAAGATCCTCGGAAAGCACGGGCGGCAGTTTCACTTTATCCAATGGGACGAGATTGAACCATTTCTGGGGAACATAAAAAGGTACGTGAGGCCGCAGGAATCCCACCGCTGGAAGGAATGACTTCCTGCTCTTCTCGCCAAGACGATCGACAGCCCAGTCAGCCGCTTTGTGGTCGGGCATATCTTCGTTATTGTCCGGGAATGCGCCCAGTCGGTTTGAGTGCCCGTCCATGGCACATTGAATAAATGGTAATTGAAACGTTTCCCGTCCGGAGAATTGGGTCCCGATCCGGCGAATTTACCGCCGTATTCATCAAATGCCTTTTGGGCGCGATATCCGTGGGTGGCCTTTCCCTCCGCCAGAATCCGGCATCCATGATCAGCGAAGTATTGCGAGACCCTTTGTCCGTGGAAGAAGATTTCATCCTTCTCCATTAGCTTGGCAGTGGGCTGTTGGTAAACGCCGGTGGTGTGTGGGTAAATAACCGGACATTAAAGACGCCCTAGACGGCCCACAGATAGGCCCCTGACCATGCGGGTTGAGAAACAAGGTGCCCCGTTTGGCCAAGCGATCGATGTTCGGCGGGTGAACTTATGGATGTCCGTCCATGCAACCGACCCAGTCATTAAGGTCATCAATCGCGATAAAAAACAGGCTTGGCCTCTTTACTTCGGCCCATAATGCAAAACATACCAGCAGCAATATTTGTAAAAATCCCATCCCAAGCCATCGGCCGATCCTTGTCCACCAAAATTAAGGTACATTAAATCCATCTTTCTTTACTCGAAAATGTCCCGTTAATTTAAAAGATAAAAGCGCAGCCTCTTCCTTGACCCCCGAGCCAATATTGTGGATTACCTGCAGAGTGCCGTCTTCCGCTGTCTTGTCGCTCACGACCATGATGTGCGGTCGGTTGCCAACCAGACAGGTTACCACGTCTCCCGGAAGATAATTCGCCTTGTCTTTGCCTCCGCCCACTGTGAACCCTTGTCTTTCAAAAAAGGCGATCAGGTTTGGAACCCGCCGATGATCAATGTTAGGGTCCGGCTTCTTTAATCCCCAAATCGCAGGATACTGATTAAAGGCACGACTCATATCTTCATGCACCAGTTTCTGCAAATCCATCCCCGCCCCTTCACGTAGTGCCCGGATGACAACATCCGTGCATACCCCGCGTTCCCGGGGCACGTCGCCGCCAGGATATTTCAAGCGCACATAGGCAGGGTCATAAATCGTGGTTTCCTCAATCTGCCTTCTTGCCGCCCGCACAATCGGAGGACTGGCATTTTCCTCGGCCTCCGCGATTTTATCACCGGCCGCAGAAGCTGACCTTATGTCAGGCACGGTCTCCATTGGACCGCAACCCATCCAACAGGCAGCCAAGCCCCCGATCATCAAATTCAACATTCGAATCACTGTGAGAAACCTACTGTGCAAACCCAAATCACGAAATTGAATTTTCCGAATTCAGTTTGGTTTCGAGATTCTTCATGAATTTAAATTGACCCTGAGTTTGGCTTGGAGTGATTCCGTTCTCCCGATAGGCTTCCGCCCGACTGGAGCGAATCGCCCCGTTCGTTCCTGTTTCTTGACCAAATGAAACCAAGTGCACGCATGGCTTCTTCGATTGAGCTGCTGGAGCGGCTGGATGTTTTGTGGGGCCGAGGGGAACGAGTGGCGGCGGATGGAGTGTTGCAGCGTTATTTCCGGGGGCGGCGGTTCATAGGTTCAAAAGATCGCACGGAAATTGCCCGAGTGGTTTATGGGGTCTTGCGGCACGGGGCAACTTTGGAGTGGTGGCTGAAACGGGCGAAGCGCAAGGCCTCTCCGCGGGGACTGGCGTTGGGACACGCGGTTTTTCTGGATGAACTGGGTGAGGCCGAGGTGGACGTTCTGTTTGATGGATCCAAGTACGGCGCGACTCCGCTGGCGTCATGGGAACGGGACTGGGTCGGCGAACATACCGGACTGAATTTGCTGCATGCGGATATGCCAGCAGCGGTACGCGGAGAGGTGCCAGACTGGATGTTGCCAGCCTTGGAAGAAGTCTTGGGGGATGATCTGGCAGCGGGGTTGGCTGGCTTGAATGCGGAGGCACAGGTCGACTTACGGGTGAATGTTTTAAAAA
Source organism: Verrucomicrobiales bacterium (assembly GCA_002728775.1). GTDB lineage: Bacteria > Verrucomicrobiota > Verrucomicrobiia > Limisphaerales > UBA1100 > UBA6614. The sequence goes on from PBVU01000135.1 coordinate 6,392, forward strand.
CTTGCCGTGATTTGGCACTGGAGAATTTACGGTTCGAAGGCCTGGAGGCTGAAGTAATGGAGCGCAGCGAGGTGGGAATTCGGCTTATGAGGCGGGGGCCCCTACGGGAGACTCACGCATTTCGAAAGGGCTGGGTGGAGGTGCAGGATGAAGGGTCACAGTTGGCTGCGCAATTGGTCAAGGCGCGTGCCGGGGAGCGGGGGGTGGATTTTTGTGCGGGCGCGGGCGGAAAGACGCTGGCCTTGGCGGCGGCGATGGGCAATGAGGGGGAAATCTTGGCATGGGATGTGGATCGACCGAGACTGACGCAAATGGAGGGCCGCCTGAAACGCGCGGGAGTAACCATGGTGCGCATGCGAAAATTGAAATCGCGACGTGATCCTTTTGTGGCAAAACACCACGGAACGGCAGACTGGGTGTTGGTGGATGCGCCCTGCACGGGCTCAGGCACTTGGCGCCGTAGTCCGGATTTGAAATGGCGCACCTCAGCCGACGACTTGCAAATAGCCGTGGCCAGACAGCGGGCCATTCTTGCCGCGGCGACTCCGTGTGTGAAGGCGGGCGGGCGATTGGTTTATGTAACGTGTTCCGTATTCAAGGATGAGAACGAACGACAGGTGGATTGGGTTTTGAAGGAGTGCCCGGGCTTCACGGTGAAATGGCTCGATGAGGAACAGGCGTTCCTGCGCTTGTGGCCGCACCTGAACGGGACGGATGGATTCTTCGGCGCGGTTCTGCGCAAGGACGGGTAGGGGAAACGGTGGCGCGTTACTATTCGACCTGGGGAATTTTTATTTCGGCGCGGATTTGAGCCCGTACTCCCTGCTTCCACAGGTGCCCCATGTGACCGCCGTTTTCCTGATAGGTGTGCCGGTTGGGGAAGTGGTTGCGGAGCCATGTCAGGTGCTCTGGTGTCAGCAGGAAATCATTGCTGGTGAGAAATAGGTGCAGGTTGCCGGCTTGCGCAAGGGTGTCACTTTGGTTCCGCAAATCGCTGGCCGCCGCCAAGGTAGCGGCAGTGACTCCCTCGCCGACAAGGCTGGGCCCGAGCAGCTTGGCGTGGTAGTCGGCATAACTAAGCTCGTTGATTTTCTTGTAAAGCTTGGCGCGGGGAACCAATGGCCACAGGGACTCGTGATACTTTCCCGATAGAATGGCTTGGCGCAACGTCAACCGGTAGCTGAGTCCGATGAGGTAGCTGGCTTCCTTGTCGGTGAAAGGCATTTGTTGGCCCACTTCGGCACCGGTCTGTTGATTGAGAAACACCTTCACCAGAGCAGACTGGCGGATCACCTCAGGGTCCACATCCCCGGCCAACGGAGCACGGTACAACCGGTCAAGGACTTCCATGCCGTGGATGAGGTCCAGCGGCGGATTGATGGCCACCGCGTGGACGTGGGCATTGGGATTGCCGGCGGCAAGGTTCAGAGTGTACCAGCCGCCCATGGAAAAGCCGATGAGGGACGTGCTTTTAATACTGGCCGCGCCAAGGTCGGTCTGAATAGCGGCATGAACTTGGCCCAAGAGATCAATGTCGCGCGGGGTGTAGCCGGGAAGGTAACCCTCGGGCGCGCTGGTCACAAATTCCCAGTTGAAATTGTTGCTGACGCAAACAACCTGATAACCTTCGGCGTAAGCCATCTCGGCAATGGCCAAGGCGCGTGTGCCCAAGCGGTGCCCCCCGAGGCCGGGCAGGACATACATTAGGGGTGCGGGCCCATCCTGCGCCCAGTACGAGTAGTGGACACGGTTGCGAAATCCCGCCGGCTTCACATAACGGGTGATCGCACGGCCGCCAAAGCCCTCGGCCTTAGGCTGAGCATAAATGGACATGAGGGTTTGCACCTGGCCGGTGTCCTCGCCGCTGCCCTCGGGTTGGGCATCGCGCACAGCAGCATCGCGGCTGGCCGAGTAAAGCAGCCGGTACATTTCATACGCGTCATACTCGGTGGCCAGCGTCTGGTCGATAGTGCGAGCATTGAATGAAAATCGATTGTAGGCCATCGCCATCTTGGCGCCGGGCAAAAGGCTGGCGGGATCGAGAAAAACATTGCCCGCCTCTCCGAGAGCATCGCGCTCGGAGCTGGGGCCAATGAGCGGCAGGTAAAGATAGAGCTGAGATTGCCAGCCCCATTTGCCCAGTACCTGACCCAACTCCTCATTGCCGGCGCGCAGGTTGAAATGCTTGGCGGCGGGATCCCCCAAGCCCCCGATACCAAGGGTGCTGTTGATCAGGAACCGCTTGGTCTCCGTGCCCGCTTCGCTGAACTTGCCCTGCAACAGACTGCTGACAAAGCGCATGGGGAAGAAGAGGTTATTGCGAAAATTACGAATGCCTTTGCGCGCCGGGCTGGGAACAACACCCGTGTAGAGCTTGGTGGCTGGATTGACCGCAAGATGAAACGCGATTTCATGGATGGCAAAGGAAAAGCGGTTGATCGGCTCCAAGGGATCCGCCACGGTGGGCACCATCAGGCGCGCATCCCCTGGCTGACCCGCCTCGGGCAATTCACGGGACGAAATACACCCCGAACCGCCGAGGATCAAGGCGGCCAACAGGGCATGCATTAACGGGGCAACACTTCGCACGGTATGAATCTGTTCCTTTCGTGGGAGAGCGAGTCCTATAAATTAAAGCCGACCGGAAGGCAAGCCTCGCCTGAACCTTGCGAGGCGATTTTCTCCTTGAATCCGAACCCTTTTGTGGGATGTTTCCCGCCCGCACAAAATGCCCACGTGGCGGAATTGGCAGACGCGCTAGATTCAGGTTCTAGTCCCAGCAATGGGGTACAGGTTCAACTCCTGTCGTGGGCACCATCTACCTTTATTTCGTCCACATGGCATTGATCAGCTCCACGGTTCGATTCACCAAAACGTCGCCACCCTCGGGGCCCACGATGCAGCTCTGGATGATGGCGCTGTAACCACCGCCGGCCGCGGCCTTGACGGTGGGCAGATACCAGCCGGTGGAGCAGGCGAGTTGCACCACAAAAGTTTGCGGCGCAAGGCTGCGGGTTTTCATGCGCAGACCGAAATCCAGAAACAGCTCGAAGGGATTGGTCGCCACCGCCACATCGCCCAGACGCAACACATGCAGTTCCATGGCAAACTTGGGGTTGGTCTGTTGCTCCCGGTAACGATTTAGGACGTGCTGGTTCCAGCGCAGGTGTGACTCCTCAGAGCTGGTTCGCTTGCCTTCAGGCTTGGCCAGCAAACTTTCAACCCTAGCCTGCGCCCATTCCTTTTCCGGGCGCGTCACCATGCGTTTGGGGAGTTGGAGCGTCTCGACATGATGGCCAAAGGGCACTTCGTTGCGAATGTCTTTTTTGACAGCGAGTAAGGCGGTGTCCACCGCATTCATGATGCGCTGGGCAATGACGACATCAGCGGCGAGATCACCGCGAAGCTTACGCATACGTGCCTCGACCCCCTTGCGATACTGCACATGCGGCGACTGATCACCGGCCGCACCACACCATGGCAGCACAAACACGCTGGCGCCATGCCGCTTGGCCATCTCCTTTCGTACCTTGCCCCAAAAATCGCTGGAGACATAGCGGGCCGACTCGCGCACCTGTGAAGGGCAGGCAATATTCAGCACACAGCCGGTCAGTTCATTTTTGTCATTCCAGAAAAAGAGCATTTCAATGCCAGTATCCTCCGAGCCCTCCATGCTGAGAAAGGCGGGGATGTTGTTCCGGCCATACATCGCCGCCGTGCCGCCTCCAAAGGGCGGTTGGCCCTGCGGCGACCGGTAAACCATGCGCCGGTTGGAGCCGACAACAGCGTGCCCCAGCCCCCAGCCAACACCGCCGGGCGCACGGTTTTTCCACGCCTGCTCAATGGCCGCAGCAATTTTCTGGAGCATGAAATCGACATACGACGCTGGCTTCATTACACCCGCGTCATTCACTGTGTACCAGTCCATGGCGTGTGTAACCGGGCCGGAGTGCGTGTGCGTTGCGTTCAGAAAAAGTTTCTTCAGGTCAAAACCAGGCAGACGGCCCGCGAGCATCTTGCGGAGCCGCGGCTGAAGGGAGTCGGCGACGAACACAAGATCGCACGAGACCATTATGGCCTGTTCAAGCGACTGATCGCCCGTCCGTGTTTCCAAGGCCAACACCGTCGCCATGCAGGGTGATTCCACCTTCTGGGAAATACGCTTGTAAAATTGTCCGGCCAAGGCAACGGGTTGCTTGGGCGTAATGCTAGTAATTGCCCAACCCGCATGAATTTGGCCGGTGGGAGGGATGGTGGCGGCGAGAGGATTGGCAAGGGCCCATAGAACCACAGGCAGAATAACGGTTTTTTTCATGGAGCAAGGCCCCGCATTCTAAGTTCGCGCCGGCCCTGGACAACATTTTTGTGGTCCCTGCGATTACAAGACGTTTGTGGATCTTCTCGCTCGAATCAATCCCATTAAACTCTCTTGATGCCCCTCGAACCCAAGGAGACCGCTAAATTGACAGCGATGTTAGACTGCCGGGGAGATGGCAACCGCCGAATTCAACTTCGATAACACCTACCTCCAACTGCCATGTGTGTTTTATTCTAGGCTGTTGCCTGCGCCCGTGCCCCAGCCAGAAATGATTCTCTTAAACGAGCCCCTCGCCACGGATTTGGGGCTGGATTTTTCCCAATTCAGTCCGGATGAAAAGGCTGCGCTATTTGGAGGCAACCACATGCCGAATGGATCGGAGCCGTTCTCCCAAGCTTATGCGGGACACCAGTACGGCCACTTTACTATGTTGGGTGATGGGCGCGCGATTGTCTGGGGCGAGCACGTCACTCGAGCTGGGCAGCGCCATGACCTTCAATTCAAGGGATCCGGGCTCACTCCCTATTCACGGGGGGGCGACGGACGTGCCGCGCTGGGCCCGATGCTCCGTGAATATATTATCAGCGAAGCCATGTACGCACTCAATATCCCCACAACCCGAAGCCTTGCGGTGGTTGCCAGCGGTGAGCGCGTGTACCGTGAAATCCCCTTGCCGGGAGCAATCCTCACACGCGTTGCCAGCTCACACATACGGATTGGCACATTTCAATACGCCGCCTTGCAACAGGGCCGGGAAACAATCCAGTCCCTCCTTGATTACACCATCAAGCGGCACTACCCGGAAGTTAAAGGCGCGCAAAACAAGCCTCTTGCCCTGCTAAAGAGAGTCATTGAAAAACAGGCCGAGCTGATCACCCACTGGATGCGCGTGGGCTTTATCCACGGTGTCATGAATACCGACAATATGGCCTTGTCCGGTGAGACCATTGATTACGGACCGTGCGCCTTCATGGATGCCTATAATCCAGGAACGGTCTTTAGCTCCATTGACCACACGGGGCGCTACGCATATGCCAAACAACCGGCCATCGCACAATGGAACCTGGCCCGCCTTGCCGAGACCCTCCTACCACTTCTGGATGACGACCCCGAAAAAGCAACCCAACTTGCGGAAGAAGCCATCAACGGATTTGCCACAGTTTACAGGGAAAAATTGTTCACCATGTTGCGTTCCAAGCTGGGCCTTTTCGGCGAGCACCCAGAAGACGAAAATCTCATTACTGATCTACTGGATTGGATGAAGCGACAAGGCGCAGACCACACCAACACCTTTCTGGACTTAACCAGAGAAGCCCCACCCAAAGGTGAGCCTTATGACGCCGAAAACTTTAAAGAATGGCAGGCGCGCTGGCAGGCGCGTCTTGCTAAAAACTCGAAGCCTCTAAAAGATGCCCAAGCCTTGATGCGCGCCAACAACCCGGCCCTAATCCCGCGAAACCACAAAGTGGAAGAAGCCTTGGAAGCCGCCACGCAAGGCAACCTGCGCCCCTTGGAAGAGCTGCTGGCCGTTTTAAAAGATCCCTACAACCATCATCCCGGCCTTGAGCCCTACCAATCCCCACCCACGCCGGAGGAAAAAGTCTGCCAGACATTCTGCGGAACTTAGCCAACGACCCAGCAACCAGTACATCTAGAGTATCCCCACCAAAGGCATCAACTTTTTTGGGAAACCCCTCGGGGAGTCTCAAGGAGGATTGGTAGCCGCCCAAGAACAGGCTTCGGCTTGATCATCGGGCGGCTTTTTTGTTTGCGATTCACCACTCATTAATCGTCAGCTTAAATTTGCGTACATCTATTTAGAATTTTAGGCTACTATCTTTGAATAATACACAAAAATTAAACATCGAAAGTACACTGGATTTATACCTGGAATTTCAATTTTCCAAAAATTTATGAAAAGCACCATAAATACAAAAAAACACTCCGGATTCACATTAATAGAGCTTTTGGTCGTAATTGCCATTATTGGGATTTTGGCAAGTTTGTTGCTGCCCGCGCTGGCTAAAGCCAAAGTCCGCGCAAATCGGATGAAGTGCGTAAGTAATCTTAAGCAGGTAGCAAGTGCCTTGAATGGGTTTGCGGGTGATAATAAACAGCGATATCCATGGCTATTAACAAAGGAAGACCGCAAAACTGTGAAGGAGGGCCCAAACAAAGTTGCGAATTGCTATGCGAGTGGTTCAGTTTTTCATATCAATGAGATTAGGGACACGCTAGTTACAGTTAAGATTTTGGTTTCTCCGCTCGATCCGGCCAGAGAGGGATATAACGCCCGATACCCATTCGGAAAATTAACTTGGGTTCCCAACGAGGCCCATTCTTATGGGATTGCTTGTGGAGCATGGGAATTTCCGAATGACAAAGCTGGTGCTGACGCAAGGCGACCGAATACGATTTTGTCTATGACTCGAAATATATCCGGGCCAGGAGGCAGGGAGGATAGCCTTAGCAACCAACATAACAATCCTGGCACATCCACAGCCAGCGATTTTGCTATTTGGAAAGGGCCCGACAAACACCCTACTTCTTTTCGGTCAATGGCAAGTTTGAATGCTAACGCAGGGCAGATAGCGTTGGCTGATGGTAGTGCTACTCAGTCAAATGATGCAGCCTTAGCAGGTCAAGCCAAGGCCCACCATTCACAGACTAGCGGCACATATAAAGGGTCCGCTTCAGGCCTGATTAACACACCGTTGCGAACTGACGGAATAGGAGACTAGACAAGATTTATACAAGTCTCTTTAAATTCTTGCCCATCTCCAGCTGGTCCTCGGCTGCCTTGGGATGAATTAGGTTGGTTCATGGGGAACGTAAACCTACCGCTTCTCTGCAATCTGCTTGAGGTAGTGTCGCATGTCGGTAAGGACATCGATGAGGAAGGCAAAGAGAAAACAGCTTAAAGTTAAAGCAATTGCTATTACAGCAAACTGAAAACCTGCTTCTTCATTCTCCTGTGCAATCGCTATGGTTCCAGTAATGCCAAGGAATAAGAAAATGAAACCACAAGCACGGTACATTTTAGCCCAGACGGAGCTTTGCGGTGCGTTCTTTCTCAATGATGACTCTTGACGACTAACCGTTGGGGCAGGTTGTTGTGTCCGCGCCTCATCGTCTACTGGCGGCTTTGCTGTTTGAGGCGGGATATAGTGAGGATTATTGAATTCTTCATGGGTCAAAATGCCCCATCCACGATAGACATGAATATACTGGTACGATGAGTTTTCATGCTCCCTCACCACTATATTAAATGCATCGCGACAGTTTTTTGCCTCAACAGTGAGGCCGATTGCGCCTTCGATTTTCGACATCAC
>PBVU01000136.1:0-12124 GCA_002728775.1 Verrucomicrobiales bacterium
GATTTTTGAACTTCAGGCACTGGACGAAACGGCTGTTGAGGGTTTGCTTCGCAGGGCCTTAATGGATGCGGAACGTGGGCTTGGGCACATGAACATCAATGCCCGGGAGGATGCGATTGCCCATTTGGCAAAAGTCTCAGACGGGGATGCTCGCAAGGCGCTGAACTCCCTTGAAATCGCGGCCTTGACCACGGCGCCCGACAAGGATGGCGCCATCTCCATCAGCTTGGCCGTAGCGGAAGCGTGCATCCAGAAAAAGGCCGTGGTGTACGACGGTGACGGGGATGCGCACTACGATACCATCAGTGCGTTTATCAAGAGCATCCGTGGCAGTGATCCGGATGCAGCCTTGTACTGGCTGGCCAAGATGATTCATGCCGGTGAGGATCCGCGTTTCATCACGCGGCGCTTGATGATCTCTGCGGCGGAAGACATTGGGCTGGCCGACCCAATGGCGCTGGTGCTTTCCACCTCGGCGCATGAGGCTGCTGAGTTCATTGGCTGGCCGGAAGCGCGCATCCCTATTGCAGAGGCAACGGTTTACTTGGCAACGGCCCATAAGAGTAACAGTGCCTATGGTGCCATCAATGCGGCTCTAGAGGAGGTTCAGAGTGGACGAACCGTGCCGGTTCCCAAGCACTTGAGGGACGCGCACTACAAGGGGGCAAAGCAACTGGGACATGGCGAGGGGTACAAGTACGCACATGATTATGAGGGGCATTTTGTGGCCCAAGATTACTTGGGCGTGGACAAACGGTTCTACAACCCCACAGAGGAAGGCGTGGAAAAGAAGATCAAGGATCGCGTGATGCGGTGGCGTACACTGCAGGAAAAGGCAAAGGGGAATGGAGATTGAGGCTGCAAAAATCGAACTGCGCGCGCAGATGCGGGTAGCGTTTCAGGCTGACGCTCGAGCGGCATCATCGTCTGCCCTGTGCGACCGACTTAGGAATCTTCCTGAATGGAAGGCGGCGACAACTGTCATGGCCTTTGCGCCAATGGGCGATGAGCCTGATATTGAGCCGTTGCTTTGCCGATCCCTGGCGACGGCATTGCCGCGCTGGTGCGATGGAACCTATGAGCCGGCGGAGATCCTTGACTTGAACGGGCTGGAGGCGGGGCATTTTGGGGTTAAAGAGCCCGGTAATAGCTGCCGCACACTGCATTGGCACGAGATCGATCTGATGCTGGTGCCGGGGCTGGCTTTCGATCTCAATGGGAATAGGCTGGGGCGCGGGGGCGGCTTCTACGACCGCCTGCTGAAGCAGGCCCGGGCCGCGGGGCCCCTAGTGGCGGTGGGCGTTTGCTTTGAATGGCAACAGGTCGCCCGGGTCCCTACTGCCCCACATGACCGGCCCGTGGACTTGGTGGTGTCGGCGTAGGCCTAACGCCTGCGAGGATCACCTCCGCCAATGCCGGTATCAAAACCGCGCGGCTGGTTCCAAGGGTTTTCGTTGTTATTGGCCGCGTCTGGGCCAAGGCAGCCATCCAGCAGAAAAAGGACTCCTAGCAACGGGAGGAGGAAAAGTTTCTTTGGGTTCATTTCTTTTCTCGGGGTTCAGTCCTTGGTTTTAATGGCTTGGTCAGGCGCCCCTTGGGCTTGGGTAGATCAAGCTGGAACGGGAGTGTTTTGATTGTGGGCTTGGGGCCCTCGTCTTTAACGGTGGGGTTGACCGGCGATGGCAGCAATGGGTTGGCCTCGCCCGCCCGCAACCGGGCATTCTCTTCCATGAGTTTTTTTATCTGACTCGGTGACAGACCCAGATCCTGATATTCCTTGATCGCTGCCCGCTTGTCTTCCAGCAGAAGTTTCTGGGAGGCGAGTTCGCCCCGCATGTTGCCCATGTCCCCTTGCAGGCTTTTGATCCGCTTGTTGGCCTGCTGCAGTTGCTCTTTCAGCGACTTGAGGTCGTCGAGGTCGTTTTTGAGCACATCCAGTTCCCGTTGTTTTGCCGCCAAATTTTGCGCGGCATCAGATTGAACCTTCTTGAGGGCTTTCCAAGCCCCGTCCAGGTCTTCAGCCATGGAGTTGCGTTCCTCGATGAGTTTGCCAATCTGCGTCTTGGTGGTGGTTTCTGCCTCAGCAACTTTTTCCTGTCCTGATTTAATCTTGCTCAGTTCGCCTTGGACAGCCCTAGCTTGTTCTTTCAGCGCGTTGGATTCTTTCTGGATGGAGTCAAGCAGTCGGCCCCGTTCCTCAAAGGCCTTCTTGACCTCGCGCTGTCTTTGTTCCGCCTTTGAAATATTGGCGGCTTGATCCTCGTTCTTCTTGAAGAAAACAACGCTGGTGGCCGTTGTGCCCACCAGCAGGAGAAATATTAACGCAATTCCGGCTCGTTTCATGGCTTAAGAAACACCTGGTCCCCCTTGCGCACCTTGTCGCGCAAGTCCGGTGAGAGCGTAGTGATTACAACATTCTTCTCCAGTACGCGATTCACCTTGAGGATTCCAACAGGTATTCCCTGCCTTGTCACGGTCAAAGAACTGCCGGCCACTACGCCCTGCGTTGAGTTGAGGTGGGCGACCGAGAAAAAATTGGGGGAATCTACGGCCACAATCTGGCCGAAGATTTTCGACCGCTCGGCCACGGGCTGGGCTGGTGGAGAGGAGATAGGCTGGGTAGGCAGTGGAACTCGCGGTGGCAGTGTTGACACGGCCGGCTTGGATTGGTCGCCCAGTTCTTTCCGAAGGGTTTGAATTTCGTCATTGGCATTCTTCAGCAGCGTCAGGGTGGACGCAAGTTGGGTCTTCAGGTTTTCCACGGCAGCTCTGTCTTGAGGAGATTCCAGCGGATTGTTCTTCAATGCAGCTTCTTTTTCGCTTTGAAGTTGAGCGATCTGGGCCTTGAAATTTTCCTCAAGTTTTCGAGATTGCTCAATCGCATGGCGTAACTCTTCCCGCGCAACATCCGCTGATTTCCCAGCCCGCTCGGCGTCTGCCTCGGCGGCCAGTACCTTGGCCTGAAGCGACGAGGGATCCTTGTGATTGGGAGGAAAGCCCGTGTCCGCGGAGGCGGGCACAGGCTGGCGCGCCTTGAGTTTGGCCAGCTTCGAATCGGCAGTCTTCAAGGCTTCCATTGCCTTGGCTTGGGATATTTCCACATCCACCATCTGGGCGCGCAGTTTCACCAGTTCATTCTCCGCACCAAACTCACTGCCGACTAGCCAGACCAAGGTAAGCGTCAGCACGGCCACCAGTCCGCCCATCACGGAAACGACCAGAACGGCTGATTGCTTGAATTCATTCTCGTTGGTTTTCATTTCAGTAAATCCACTCGGTCGCCAAGTTGGATGGTGCGCGCGGTTTTTTCAGTGAGGATGTCGCAAACGGAAAGTCCGGAGTGGAGTTTGCGCACTCGCAATTGCCCGATTGGCTCGGAGGTCCGGGAAACCGAAAGGCGATCCCCCACCATGAGGCCATCCGGCGCGCCAATGTCGAGGATCACAAAACCAAACTCCACGTTAACCTCCCTTACCCGCCCCGATATTCCTTCATTGCCCGGGGCGGCAGCCGGGGGGGGCGTGGCCAGTTTGGCCTTCAGATTTTTTAATTCTTCCAAGCGTGCCACGACTTCTTCCCGGGAAAGTCCGGCAATACCGGGAACTGGAACGTTTGGCTGTGCCGCAGGCTTGGAACCTTTGAGCGCCTTGAACTCGTTCTCCAAGGCGCCCAACTTGTCGCGCAGTTCCGCGACGGTCTCAATGGCCATAAGCTTTTCCTGGTTCACTTGGACGAGGCTTTGGTTGAGGTTCTGTTCAACGGCAGCTGCGGCAGCAAGTTGATTGCTCACCGAATGCAAGTTGCTCATCAAGTACTCAATCTCCTTATCCTGTTCCTCGGCCAAGCCGCGAAATTGCTCGAGTTGAGTAATGGCGCTGTCCGCTTGGGCGACGGCATCCTGCCATTCAGTTTCCAGTTGCGTCACTGTTGCCTCCAGTTCCGCGGCATTCTTTCTGAAGCCTTCGGCTTTCTGGATGGCCGCGGAACGGCCTTTTTGCGCTGAGTATGCCTGACTCACGAAATATGCCGCCGCGCCAAAAGTGGCCAGCAGAAGAAACGTGAGCAATCCAATGACTGTGCTGGTGCCCTGCTTCATAAAAGACCCCGGGTTAAAAACCTCCCTCGCCTTGATTATATGGCGGAAGAAGGCCCCGGTGTCGATCCGTCAGGGCGAGAAATTATTCACCGGCCGGCAATAAAATGCCGCTCGTGTTACTTGGACAGCTCGGCATCATCACCGATCATGATGTCACCGGTCTTCGGGTTTTTGTCCAATCCAATCGTTTGCGTCTTGTCCACCATGCAATAGGAGCTTCCGCCGCGAAGAGTGGTGACCGTGATTTTGCCAATGAACTTGCCTCCACGAGTCACCCGAAATACATCCCCTTTCTTGGCGTCGCCGATATCGATGGTGATGTAACCATACTTCGGGTCCACATTTTTCACCACGCCCTTGGTCTTACGCGTTGGCGTGACGACCTTCGGCTTTTTCACCACCTTCTTTTTCTTCAGTGCCTCGAGCTCATCCAGATAGGCCTGAATCTGGTTTGCGGAAACCGTGACGCCCTTGAAGCTAAGGTCCTTGTATTTTTTTAGATCTGTCTGCGCTTTTCCGAGCTGATTCAGCTTCGGCTGATCCGCGTCGTACTTGCTCTTGAGTTGAGCGTACTTGGTTTCAGTGGCAACCTTGGCCTGATTGGCTTGGTCAATCAACGTCTTGGCTCCAGCCTCACCTTGCAGCGCTGTGTCGAGTTGGGTCTTGTACTGGTCGCGTTCGCCCTCGGCTTTGGTCAGGTTGTCTGCGACTGTTTTCTTGGCGCCTTCCAAGGAAGAAATTTGTCCCTTGTAGGCGGACGCTTCACGCGTGGCGTTTGCCTTGGCCTCCTTTAGCTCCTCCACTTTGGAGGGGATCATTGAAAGCGCCATGAAGATGCCGCCGCCTCCAGCGGCGATGATCAGGCCGAGCATGACTTTGGTGATTGTACCCATGATTGATGCCTCCCTTTCCTCAACAATAAACCATCAAGGTTCCCGCGTGTCAATTGCCGGGCGGGAACAGGCCCGGGGGTGGTCCGCCTCCATGCGGAGGTGTGGCGTCCGGCTTGGGCGGAGGAGGAGTGCGCCGGATGATGTGAAATCCGGATGGCCCCTCGATTACTTTAGAGGTTTCCTTCTCCTCCAATTCAAATACAGCCGCGGCAAGAGCGGCTCCAAAATCCTTTGAAATTTTGCTGAAGGTGATAGTCCCCAAGGAACCTCCACTCAGGGCGCTGCTGTCGTCAGACTCCTTTTCCGCGATTTTTGAAAAATCAGCCCCCTCGGCCTCCACTTGTTTCAGCAATTCCTGCGCCCGGACTTGAGCTTCTTCTTTCGTTCGCTCCAGTTTTTCATTCGCCCCCTCAGCTTCCTTGTAGGCCACCAGAATGTGGCTGGCGTGAATTTCCTTGTCCGTCACCAATGCCGCGCGCCCCACCTGTAGTTTGTTAAATGTGTCCTCGGAAATCACATAGTACCACTTGGCATATTTCGCATTGAGCCCGGCCACCCGTTGGCGGGCCGTGGAGGCTTTGGTTTCATATTCCTCCAAGGCTTTCTGGTTGTGTTCGTCAATTTCGGCCTGAAGTTTTTCCAGGTTGGATTTAGCGGTCGCATTGGTGTCCAAGTCCGCCGGCGGAGTGGGGGGCGGCTTGATCACGGGCTTGTCGAGCAAATTACTGTTAAAGCGGGAGAGGATGTACACGTAACGGCTGTCATTTTCATCAACATTCTCACTGTGACCGCCGGAAGACTGGTTTTGTTGGAATGCTGCTCCGAACCGCATGACATACTCCACGCCATCTTCCATCCCCGCCCGCATTTCTCCCTGATTGGAAAATATTTCAATTCGCGGCTCGGTGTTTTCCCCCCTTGATACCGGAACAGCGTAAAACCCCTTGTCACGAAGAGAGCGCCCCATGAGCGCCAGGGATTCTTCGTCCGGAATACCTAGGAATTCATTTCCCGAAAGTAAGTTGGTGGCCAAGGTGACGGGCTTGGGCTGAACCCCGGTAATTTCCAAGTCACCAAAGGCAGTACTCAGGCCATCAATTTCCTCAATATCCAAGGCTTCGTGAAGAGCCGGCTTGAGTTCGCTGCTTTCTGCGTTCAACCATTTCTCATCATCTCCCTCGCCCCGGTCAAATCGATAGACGGGCCCTTGCGAGAGTTCAGCCCCGACGGGGCCTTGCTCCACCTTGTGCTTGTCCAATGAAATCCGAGACACATTTCCGCTGCTGAAACTATACCCTCCCTTTACTGTGAGGAGATCCCGTTCCACCCAATCTTCAAAGGCGGACTTTAGTGCGCTGGGATTTTGCAGCCGCGTGGTGAAGATGGTCGGTTGTCCGGGTACTCGGACATACCTCAGGTCACCCGGCGCTGAATCCTGTTCCGTGCTGCCCAATTCAAATCTTTTACCAATTATTAATTCTGCAAGAATTTTATCATCCGCGCCGGCCAACCTCACCAGTCGGCCAACTCCCTTGTCGCCAGACTCCGCCTGAGTTGGATCCTTGACTCCATATTTTTCATGATCCCCTTCATCACTGCTTTCGACACTCAGCTTGGTCAAGCCGCTCAACAGACCTACGGCCTTCTCCAGTTGATCCTGGGCATCCGCCGGATAACCATGCTGCGAGGCAATCACCCAGCCACTCTCATTTTTCTCAACCGTAATACCCTTCGATTCCCCCTGCGCTTCATCAAACTCAACAATGCGAACTTCGTGTACACCAAATGAATCCGTAAATTCGGGGAAAAGCTGCTCACCCAGCCCGAGTTTGGAGTCCGAATTTACCACCGGTTTTGTGGAAAATGCCACCACGGCCAACAATATGGCTGTGCCCACAAACAATCCTGTTTTCAGGTTTTCACTCATGAGTGATTCCTCAATCTGCGCTCATTCACGCCCGCTAGTTCCCGCGACTTGCGCCGGCCCCAAACCCCAAGCCCCAAGGCCAACGGCAACATGGGCGGCAGGAACACAGCCATTCGTTTCAGGGAATTTTGGCGCGTCCTGATTTCCAGTTCCAAGTCCGCCTCCGCGATTCGGATGGCTTCGTCGCGGGTGCGTTCCAATTGTTCGTGGCGAACCTCCAAGGCCTTATCTGCCTGCTCTTTAGCCACCTCGAGCTGGCTTTGTTGCTGGGGAGTCAGACGATAGAAGCCAAAGCCCCCAATTTTTTGGGCATCGGACAGGACTTGCTTCTGTTTGGCCTTTAGCTCCTCGGTTGCCTTTTTGTTTTCTGATTCAAAATCCTTTTTAAATTTCTCCCTCAAGTCACGTGTTTTTTCCCGAACTTTCCTGATTCGCTGCTCGAATGAGGTCAGGGTTCGGTGCAGCCTGCGTTTCTTCCTGATTTCCAGGAACCGATCATCCTTTGCCAGATAATCAACGATGTTCAGGATGAATGAGACGTTATCCACGTCAAGATTCAGCCCCATATCCGGGCGGATGCCTCCTGAAGCACGAATCCGGAAAAAATCTGGGGCAAGCAAGTCCATGTCGGAAACCAGAATCACGTTGAATTCCTTGGACGATTCCTTCCGCATTTTGGGTGAATCACCACTGAGTTCCAGCAACACCGCCTTTAACGGTTCGCCATGAATTCTAAGTAACTGGTTCAACGAAGAAGCACTGCTTTCCAAGGCGCCGGCAGCTTTTTTAGCACCCGCCACATCCCCTTTCAGATCACCCGAAAGCTTGTCCAAATCGAGCGCCTTATCGAGCCACGCGCGCACCGCTGAGGCCGCGCCTGGGGCACGTTCTTTTAATTTGCCTTCAAGTTCTTCTTCCTTTGCCTTGTTCCCTACAAATGACATCAGGTCCTTCGCCGTATCCGCCAAGTCATTTTCACCACTTTTGGGTTCGGGTCTGCCTGTGATATGCAACGCCAAAACATATTGTTCCCCCGTCTTTTCGCGGTCTGGATGAGGGTTGCGTCGCCTCAGCCCAAATGGACTGGAGATAATCATGGAGGCAAGATCCGTGGTGCCGGTTGCCGCCCCCGTTCTCACAAGAGGATTATGCTTCAGGCCCGTGCTATCCCGCCAATGAAGCCCTCCTGCATGCAGCAACAATAGGTGTTGTAGGCCGCTCGAAACGGGGTGTTCCGGGTTGAATCCTGGCTGGTTTCCGCCTGCGCCATTGCTTGCGAAGATAAATTCTTCGGAAAAGGAATCCAACTTGGGGAAGGGATTAAACTTTTGCCATAAAATATGAGAGTTGCGGGTCTTGTGGGCGTCGTTCCGACCGTCTTCCAGGGTCTTGGCAACCTTGCCGGCCTCGGCTTTCAGCAATCGCTTGGCAAATTCTGTTTTCCCCAGTTCCAGCAGCTCAGAAAACAATTTTGCCTGCTGCTCCAGCAATTCCTTTTGCACAGATGAAGCCCGCGGGTCCGCAGCTTTTTCTTGAACATCCTTGAGAATTTCCGCGACAAGCCTGTTCTCAATTTTCTGCCTGTCCAGATCGAGCACCGCTTCCGGAACAGCGTCCGGGTCATCTGGGTCCACTCGCGGCATTTCATTCTCCACGTTGCTCTGGAGGAATCCTTCAAGCCCCTCGCCCAGCAAATTCATGATCTCACGGCGCCGGCTGTCCGTCGGCAGATTTAAAGTTGCCATTCGCCAAAGCTCATCCCGCACTTCCAAAGCCTGTAAATTGCGCTCCTCCTCTGCCTTCAGGGAACTGATGCCCAGAAGATCCCACATCTCATTCACATCACCCGTCGGCGGAAACATGGGTTGCTGCGGCATACGCATGCCGGGCATTTGTGGGGGGCGAACCGGCCTCCGAGGCTCACGGGTTCCCGCAACCGCGCCATTTGTTACCACTTCAGGGTCCTCAAATAATGCCACGGGTGCTCCCTGCCGAATCAGGCTAACCAGGTTGGTCATCCCGGCAGGAGATAACGTGGAGGGTTGGGCTGCAAGGAACGCATCGAACTCCGCCTTATCATCGGCCCCTTTCCACTCAACCACCTGCTCCAAGTCCACTTCCTTTACCTCATACTGCTTCCGCAGTTCCTCAATTAACGGGTGTGTTTCCTGTCTGAACTGTGCTTGCCGATTGGGATTGGTGCCCATCAAGTCCGAGTCTGTTTTCACCACCCCCAGCACCTTTCGTTTGGAGTTCTCCAGCCGGGCTTGGATGTTCTTTTCCTCCTCTTCCAATTTTTCGATCGAGTCTACCTCGTTTTTGTCACGCGCCTTCTTGAGGGCTTCGGCTTTTGCAGTCTGTTCATCCTGTAATTCTGAAATCCGGGCATCTTGCGACACGGCAACGATGGAGCGAACCAGTTCGTACTCCACCGGTACTCCGCGATCCACAAACGGAACGACCTCCTTGTCCAATCCGCTGACGATGGCGACGCCCAGATAGAGTTGACCCTGCTTGAATTTGCCGCGTTCGCGTGTGAACACATTTTGTGCGGTGATGCCGTATCGCCTCTCAGCAACCGTGGCCGCCGGCTTAAAGCTTTCCGTTTCGTTGACGGTCACGGCAATGCGTCCGCCAGTGTGTTTGCTCAACTCATCCAGCATGGTCAGGAGGTTGAGGCGGGTTTGGATGTAGCTTTCGGGCGTCTCGGCCTCGGGGCTGACAAAGGCTTCAATACGGATGCCGCGATCTCCGAGGCCGTCCAGCAGCTTGATGCTCTCGGGTGAAAGACTGCTGAGTTTCTCGGTGCTCCAGTCTGCCCGTGCGTCATGATGCCTAGCCGCCAGAGTCAGCGAAGCCGCTGACACAAGCAACGCCACCACGCGAATGAGGTAATGCCCCGCGGCCACTTGCCCTGCCCCACCAGTTGCCCAGTGGCGACGGCCAATCAACACGGCTGCCAGATACAGCATGGAGGCTACAATCGCGCCAAAATAAACGATGCTCGAAAGACTTACTACGCCGCGACTGAAGTCCAGAAAATGCGCGTGTAAGCTCCATTCGCGGATAGATTGAGTCATCTCGCCGCCGCTGATGAATACATCCGAGGCTCCCGCAAGCACAAGCGGGACATTGAAAGCCACCCCCAACACAAAGGCTACCGTGAGATTGCCCGTCAGGAACGAGGCGACCATGCCGATTGCCAGCATCGTCAACCCCATAAACCAGTAGCCGAGGAAGGTAGTGACCATCAAACCGGGATCCGGGTCGCCCAGAAAACTGAGCACGACCACGTTGGACAGCGAGAACAGAAGGGAAACCGTGAAGATGGATACGGCCGCCAAATATTTGCCGACAACCACATCCAAGTCACTGGCAGGCAGGGTCAAGAGCAGTTCGTCCGTGCCCTGCCGCCGTTCATCCGCCCAGATGCTCATCGTGATGGCGGGAATGAAACCCAGCAAGATGAGGTGGATGACTTTGTTGAGTTGGTCCAAGTTGGCCAAGTTGGCATTGAAAAATTCGTGTGGCCAAAATGCCGCCAGTCCACTCACCAATACGAAGGCGCAAATAAAGACGTAGCCCGTGGGATTGCCGAAATAGGCGAACAGGTTTCTCTTGAAAATGGCAAGGATGGCGGAAGTGTTCATGCGGCTTGGGTTTGCTGGTTGAACCACTGGTCGAGTGAAGATTCCTGCTCAAGTTCACCAGAGGTGCCATCGAAAATGATCCGACCCTCGTTGATGAGTAGCACACGATCCGCCATTTCGCGGACTTCCTGCAGAATGTGCGTGGAGAGCAGAACCGTCTTTCCCAGTCCGCGCACCAACTTGCGAACCTCCAGAATCTGATTTGGGTCCAAGCCCGCGGTGGGCTCGTCCATGATTAAAACCTCCGGGTCATGCAGCATCGCGTTAGCCATGCCGACGCGTTGTCGATAGCCGCGGGAGAGTTTCCCAATGGCCTTGTGTGCCACGTCACCAATGGCGCAATCGGAGATAACCTTATCGACCCTCGCGCTCTTTGCGTCATCCGACATCCCCCGTACATCTGCAAAAAAGTTGAGCATCGCGGCAGGTGTCATCTCTGTGTAAAGCGGCCCGTTTTCCGGGAGATAACCAACGCGGTTGGCAATTTCCAAACGGCGAGTGGCCACATTCAGGCCGCAAAGGCGCGCCGTACCTTTGCTGGGTGCCAAAAAGCCCGTCAACAGCTTCATGGTCGTGGATTTTCCGGCGCCGTTGGGCCCCAGAAACGCCACTACCTCACCCTTGCGAACAGTGAAATTGAGATCCTCGACCGCGGTAAAGCGGCCATAGTACTTGGATAAGCCAACGGCCTCGATGACGGGCTCGCTATCACTGGTGTTGTTTTTTGTTTCGGCCATGCTCAATTGGGCGGATATCCCTCGGCGTATCGTGGTCACGACACGGCCGCCAAATTTTGCGGGGAGGATTCTACAACATCTGTCAAGACCCCTCAATCGTCGAGTCTATTCAAAAAAGAGGTTGGCGGTCCGCGTACCCGGATTCCAAGTCGTGCCACCACACAATGTCACCCTCACTCTTCTCCCAGCAAAGTAACACTTCGCGCCCGTCTAGAAGCGCGGGAAAATCGATCAGGCCGCGCTCCAAATCCTTGATCTGGATTTGCCGGCTGGAGAATTCGCGCAACGTCAGACTCATTTCGGCAAACACAGCTACTCGCGCCTCCACCCATTCGCCACCCAAGTCGAGCCCTCCAGTTTGCAATTTATCTATTTCCTCATCGATTTCCCGAAGGTTTTCGGAAAGATTCTCAATGCAATCCAGCCAGCCGCGTACATCGGGCAAGAGGGCGCGCGCTTCCGTCGGGGTGTAATGGACCTTGAATCGAAGAGGCATGATTACTTAGGGCTTGGGCAACTTGTCGAGGCGCGCTTTCACTTTGGGGTTGGTCTCCACGGCGAGGGATTTCTCCCAGAACTCGCGAGCCTTGGCGTCGTTTTTTAGAGCGTGGTAAATATCCCCCAGATGCTCGAAAAGCACCGCGTCGGTTTCCTTATCCTTTTCCATGGCCTTTAGTGCCTTGAGTTGCCATGCAAGGGCTTCCTTGTGCTCGCCCATCTGGAAAAGCACCCACGCCATGCTGTCGAGGTAAGCCGCGTTATCGGGCGAAAGCTTGTTGGCTTTCTCGATCATCACCCGGGCCTCCTTTAGGTTTTCACCA
>PBVU01000137.1:0-9118 GCA_002728775.1 Verrucomicrobiales bacterium
CGCCGAAGCCGTCGCGTGGAATGGAAGCGTGACCGTTTGCCATGATCTGCC
This sequence comes from Verrucomicrobiales bacterium, assembly GCA_002728775.1. Classification (GTDB taxonomy): domain Bacteria; phylum Verrucomicrobiota; class Verrucomicrobiia; order Limisphaerales; family UBA1100; genus UBA6614. The sequence continues at coordinate 52 of PBVU01000137.1, forward strand.
GCCCGCGGGCGGAAAGGAAAGTGTTTACCGAGGCCACGGACGAGAATCAAGGAACTTCGGCGGTTGCTTCCGACTTGTCGCGGTGGCGGATGAGTGTTATAGGATGCGCATGCGTTTATTCGCCAAGGGAACACTGGTGGGGGTCATGCTGTTGGCTGCGGGATGTAAGGGGTTGAATCCGCTGGCGGAGAACAATTATTTTTCGCGCGCCTGCAGGGAGATGAACCCATTCAAGCAGGGAACCGCCATCCACAGGGTCTGGGGGTTGCCTCCCAAGGCGTTGGCTCGCGCGCTGAACATTTCTGAGACGGAGCGATTGCGGGTGGAGCATTTTCAGGAAGGCATTCGCGACCGCTGAGGCGTTGTTCGTTTCTTATTCACAACCGCCCATTCCTGCTGGCCAAGGGCTTGGCCGCGCGTTTGAATCGCCGACATGGGGCGATCCTCCCGCAGCCAATTTCCACCGCCACCAGACAAGCCGTGGTGGCGTCATCTGTTCTGGGTGGCCCCGCTGGGTGTTGCCGTTGGGCTGGGATTGGCCTACTGGAAACCTGCTGAAGACCCCCCGGCTCCCGGCCCGTCACAGGCCAAGGGCAGTCCGATGCCACGGAACGACTTCACCAACCGGCCGCCGGTCCAATCCACGACCAATGCAGCCGTCCCTCCTCCGCCGACGGGTCAGCAGTTGGCCCGCACAAACGATGGTCCTAGTTTTCGTGAAATAGGCCGGAGCCAAACGAACCACCTGAATCCCGGCGGTACAACCGCCCGACGGATTCAGCTGCCCGGTCAAACAAACCGGGCGGCCATTTCACAAACACCAGTTCAGGCCATCATGCCTGTGCGGACGGATTTTGACCTGCAACTTGCCCTCGATCGCCTCGGTTTTTCACCCGGCAACATAGATGGCCTCAGCGGCCCTCAAACCCGCGCCGCGTTACGGGCTTTTCAAACCCAGCAAGGCTTGGCCGCCAACGGGCAGCTCGACGCAAATACCCGACAACGGTTGGCCACGCGTGGCGCCGCGTGGACCACATATGTTGTCACCACTAACGACCTCGTTTCCCTTCAGCCTCTTGGCGGCACGTGGACTGAGAAGTCGCAGCAGAATCGTCTTGGCTTTGAATCACTGCTTGAACTGGTGGCTGAGAAGCATCATTGCTCCGAGCGTTTGTTGCAGCGTGAGAACCCCAGCGTGCAGTGGGCGCAAATAACCCCCGGTTCCACCGTGAGGGTGCCCGCCGTGAGAGAGCCGCAATTTCAGGGCCGCGCGACTCTGATCCGCATTCGCTTGGCTGAACGCATTCTGCAGGTCTTGGATGATACGGGCGGGGTGCTGATGCACTGTCCCTGCAGCATTGCCGCACAGGTGGGTAAACGGCCCTTGGGTGAGCTGAAGATTTCAACCATTGCCCCCAACCCAAATTACACCTTTGATCCCGCCAAGTTTCCAACCTCTCCAGAGGCCCAATCCGGGAGCGGGCGGCTCATCGTCAATCCCGGACCCAATAACCCCGTGGGAACCGTCTGGATTGGTTTGGATCGGCCGGGCTACGGCATACACGGAACGCCCAGCCCAGACAAGATTGGGCGCACCGAGTCCCTGGGTTGTTTTCGTCTGGCCAACTGGAATGCCAAACGGCTCCTGTCCATGGTTGCCATCGGCACCCGGGTCCTCGTGGAGCCCTAGTCCCGCAGCCAGTAGCGCAGCGGCGAATTGCGCACCAAATCCGCAACAAACTCATCCATCCGGGCCGCCTTTTCTTCCTCCAACCTTTGTATCAGGAACACGGCCCCAAACAGCACTCCAATCAAGCCCGCAAAATAGATGCTGAACTGATTCCACTCCAGCCCCAGCCACTCTTTTTGCACAGGTCTCAAGACATCAATCAGGAGCCCCCATACGATTGGAAACAGTCCCGCCGTCAAGCTACCCACAACGGAGAACAACGCGAAAAAATGGCTTCGCCCCAGTTTCGGCACCGTCGCCATGGCCAGCTTCGAGAGAGCCATTCCGAACATTGAGAACCCAAAACCCATGGCCAAGTGCAGGCCCAGCACCACGCCGAAGCCCATTTCCAAGGCACCACCCGCCATGGCCGTCCAGCCCGCCAAGATCACGGCCCAGAGGCCAATCGCCATGTGCATTACCGGCCGGCTTCCCATCCGGTCCAGTCGGGATGACAAGAACCACAGGGTCAACAGTCCGCCAACGAACTTTGAGGATGTTGCAAGCATCACTTGGTTATCCGCCATTCCCGTTCCGTCAGCCTTTAAAAATTTAACCAAGAATGCCATCAGTCCGCCCATGGCCATTGCCCATGCGAAAGCCACCCACAACAACTTGCGGAATGGCGGGTGCCTTACAATCTCACCCCACGGCACCGCCTGTGCCACTTCCGCTTCTTCCTGTGGTGCGGGAACTTCCGGCACCTTGAAAATGAAAATCAGACTCACCAGCCCGAACCCCAGGCTCATCAGGAACAACATTCCGAACTGTCGCCCTTCGGGTTCTGAGCCCAAATAGAAGGCCACTAACAGAAAAGCCAGCAGGCTGCCCACGTTGTTGCAGGCATTCTCGATGGTCAGATAGCGGCCCCGCACCTTCTCGGGAATCAACCCCGTGATCCAAGGGTACCATCCGCAACTGGAAATGCCCCGCACGAGGTTGAACAGGAACAACATCGCCAGCACCATCGCCAGCTTGTTTCGATCATCAAAGGCTGCTCCGCCCAGAAACGGCACGATCGCCAGCCCTGCGATGAACAGCAGTCGCACCGTCCACCCCGTGGTGATGAAGCGCTTGTAGCCGACGCGGTTCACATGATCCGCAGCCGGTAATTGGAACACCACCATCAACGGCGTCAAACCTGCGATTACCCCCATCACCGTTGCGCTCGCACCCAGGCTTTCCACATAGAGAAAAATGGGGCTGTCCATCACGATCATGACCGACAGGAAGTTGAAAACAAAAAAGGTGAACAGATGGTTCACCCCTGCCGGCCATTTTGCTGGCTCTGCCCCGCTCAAGCCGCCGAGTCCGTTTTGCCCGTCAACTGCTTGCCGCTGGCCCAGTACTGCAACGGCAGACAACCTGCGGCCACGATGACCAGTTGGCTGATGGCAAACCACTTCAGTGCGTTAAAAGCTGCGCCCATGAACCCATAGGAATGCAGCCCGATGCCGAGCATATTGACCCCAAACCAAGACCAAGCCGTGACAATGTTGCCGACAATCGCCAGCGCCGCCAAGCCACGGTCCTTCACGAAACCGCCCCAGCGGCAGTGCAGGATGATGGCGTTCCAGATGACAATCAGCAGGGCGCCATTTTCTTTGGCATCCCATCCCCAGAAACGTCCCCATGATTGATCCGCCCAAATTCCTCCCAGAACGGTGCCCACAAAGCTGAACAAGGTTGCAAAACAAACTGTGCCATAAATCAATTTGCACAAGGATTGTCCAATTTCTTGGGACATCGACTTGGTCAGCGTGCCACGCAGGATGTATACGATGGCCAGGAAGCCCGCCAGGAAAGTGGCAGCGTATCCGAGTGAAATAATAACCACATGGGTTGCTAGCCAAAAGTTGGTGTCCAGCACGGCGCGCATCATTTCCATCGTGTCCTTTTCCATGGCCAACTTATCGGCAATCAATAGCGTGCAAAAGCCGATGATGCTGGCCACAAAACTGCCAATGCCGTTCCGGTACATGCGCTCGAGCAACCAGCCCAGAATCACGGCACCCCAGCCCACGAAGATGGCTGATGAATATAGGTTGGTGACCGGTGGGCGTCCTTCCAGCCACATTCGAAACATGATGCCCGTCGTGTGAATCACAAAGGCGAGGCCCACCAGGTAAAAAGCCGCGCTTCCGGCGCCATTTCCCTTCTTGATGCTTAGCCAAGAGAGGCACGCCAAGACCAGCGCAATCACGTAAAGACGCTTGCTTTTGCCGAAAGGCCCAAAGTGGTTGAAGTAGTGTTCCTTGTCGACCTTGGCCAGTTCAGGGCCCAGGTGATTTTTATGCAGCCACTCCTTGTAATCTACCACCGCGGCATTAAAGGACTTGGGGTTGTTGGAAGTGAACGCGGCGCCCATGCGGCCGTAAAATTCCAAGGCCGGATGAAAGGTCAGGGCTCGGGTTGAATTGTCTTCCGCCTCCGCTTGCATGTTGGAGCGAACGCTGTTTAACACGCTTTCCCCCACCTTGTGCCAGTCGTCTGGATTTTTGTTTGCCTCCATGGGAGGCACGATCATGATCTTGTCGGATTTTTCCCTAGGCGAGGAATCATCCGCCATCGCCGCGTATGGTCGCATGATGGACTCAATTCGCTTGAGTTGATCCTGATTATGTTCCTCCCCAGCGGATGCCTTGCGGGATTCTTCTGCAGCGTTGGGTACGACTTCCTTCAGCGCGTCCAGATGATCTTTCAATCCCCCTTCAATATTAGGGAAATTCGCCTGCAGGGAGACACGCATTTTCATGTAGGTATGCAACGCCTCGGCGAGCTTGTAGGTGGCATTCTCGTGGGGATCCCGCTGCATGGGATTTTTTTGGCTTATCTTGCCTGATTTTTCGCTGAGTAAACCTAGGGAAGGCTGCAATTGCCGGAAGGAAAAAAACTGGATTCCAGACAAGTCGATGCCTTTGCGGTTCAGGTTCAACTCGCCGGCAAGGTCCGGGTGATCCACACGGAAGATAAACCGTTGATCCGCGATCTCTGGTTGGTAAAACAACTCCAGTAACCATTGAGTGGCTTGGAGCTTTTTCGGCCGTTTGCCGAATTGATACCAGCGGCGGTAGTACATTCCCTCGGGATGTTTCTCTTTTAACTCGATCAGGTTTCCCCATTCCCCGTTGGGCGCGTTGCCTTCAAGGGGCACGACTTCGCGGTGGGATATTTTGCGGAGAGTGTTGCGCGCCAAGGAGTCCACCGGCTTGGTTCGGCCACCTTTCAAAACGGGGAATTTGCCCCATTCCACATGGTCCAGCTCCACGCGCGATTTAGGGGGCATCAAGCCGCCAATCACATACAGCAGGGCCAGTGCAAAGAAGGCCCAAGGCCAATGCCGGAGCACATTGTGCTGGGGGCTGTCCTCGGGGTTCTCGCGCTTTTCAGCCGGCGAGTTGTCCGGTTTGGCTGGTTTCCGGGATTGTTTTTTCTTTTTTTGGCTCATGCCGCTTTCCGTTTTTTAACAAACCCGACCAAGTGGGCCATGAACTGATAGACCAAGCCAAACGCCACGATCAGACAGCCCAGATAAGGCGTGAGCCAGTTCGGGTTTTCCACCACTTGAAAAGCCGAGGATCGTGATGCTTGGCGCATTTGGTCCGAGTCCATTTGGTACTGGTAAAAGGTATCCCCCTCATATCGCAACGGATGGTTCATGTAAATATCAACCACGCGTGAGGCACCGCCGTTGCTGGGCTCAACGAGAGTACGGCTCTCAAAATTCTTGGGGATATCGGTTCCCCTGTATTTTTCGAACTGCAACTTGATCAAGGTCATGTACAGGTTGTGGTAATGCCGCTTGGGTCGGAGAGACACTTTTGTGTCTTTGCCGCCGATTTCAATTTCTTGGGATATCATTCGGGCTGAAAACAGGTAGGTTCCGAGTGATTTCCCATTATCCACCAGTTCAACTGAAGTCACAGGCAAATTTCGACTGTCCATGCTCAATGACTCCGGGCTTTCCTCCACCCAAGGATAACGCTTCGCTATCAAACCGGAATCCGCGCCTGAGGGTTGTAGTTTCTTGTCTTCCACAAACGCTGAAAAATCGCGCACAAAACGCGTCATGTCCCTTTGCTGACAAAACGCGGCTACGTCATTGATCAGGGAAGTCAAATTCCGCAAAACGTTTTCATCAGGCGGGTTTTCCCGATGTTTCAGGGCTTCAACAAAACGCCGGCATTCATTGGCCATTTCACGCGGGGTCAACGGACCTTCCTTTCCTCGAGTGGCGATGAACTCGGCGATTTGCCCCGTGATCATTCGGATGACAAAATCTCCACCTTGCCCTCTTTGGTTCTGGTAAATGCCCAGCCATTCTGCGGCGGTTAATCTCCGGTCAACCCGGCCAAAATCGTCGATCAGGGCCTTCAGGTCTTTGACTGTTCGAGGAGGAGGATCCTGATCCCTTGCAAATGCCTTGAACTCATCCACCGCCATGGCCGCGGGGCTATCTTCCCCGTGGTGCGAAGGCTGTCGCATCTTGAATGCATCCGCCAGTGATCGTGGTCCTTGAGGCACCCCGTTGACCCAATACTGGTTAACTTTTAATTCCAGATTGCCTAGCGTGGGGTCCGCGATTTTCTTATCCTGCCGCAATTTCCATCCCGGCACGGACATGACCTGGTTGGATTTGCTGTTTAGGCTCGAAACAAACGCCAGTTCAGTATAGTCGAAGGATTCCGAGTAATTTTTTCGATCCCCCACGCGCAGGGACAAAAAACTTTCCACCGACAACAGGTCGGTCAGCAACTGTCCCACCAGCAGCATGACGATGCCCACGTGCGTGGCTAGAATTCCCAGCTTGCTCCAGGTCCATTTGAATCGTGCGTAATAGGCAGACAGGAGGTTGACCAGCAGTACTGTGCCCAGCAAATAGCCGCCGGGGAACACTGGCCACCGCTTGGCATTTCGCAATTCCTCCGGGGTCAACGGATCCGGCTGTGAGCCAAAGAGCTGTGTGGTCTTGTTCCATGCTGCTTCAATGGCGATGTGGTCGATGAAAAACGATTTAAAGTAACGGTCGACCGCCATTTTTAGGCCCATGTTTTCCTGGGCCATGGTGCCGAGAAATACCACTACCATGGACAGGCTCAGGGTTGTGACCGTGAGCTTCAGCGAGGTGAGTGCTTTAAATAGCTTTGTATTCCTCATTGCCAGTGCTGAATGAAATCAAGAAAATCCGCCTTGTGAACCTCCAAATTGGCTGGGGGGCCGGAAAATTTGTAGAACCAGGTCAGCTCCGTGCGGGGCACGATGACGCCAACTGTTCTGGATTCCCGAAACGATCTTACACTCGTTCCATTGACATCCACCATGCGTGCGTCTTTGCCTAGACTCGGCACTTCCTCCAGAGTGGCGTTTAGGTCTGCGCCCTCAATTTTTCCCAAGCCAAGTTGGCCGCGCCAACGGTTGATGTTTGGCTCCAAGCCGCCACCATCCCCTTCCAGCACGGTCACGGTGGCGGTGATGCCAGTATAATCGTCCCCCTCAAACACACCGTACCGTATTTTCTCCGGGCCAATGGTCTGCATTTCAACCCAACCTTCGGGCGGGGGGGGCTCCGCAGGAATTCCATATGCCTCGATTTGTGGCTTGTTGCAGGCGGTGAAAAAGCCAAAACAACAACCCAGCAAAATCACGTTGAAGAATTTGTAATGTCGACGGTGCATGTTTAGGGAACGCCGCCAGTTCGGACGTGCCGGATGGAAAAGCGATTCATCTACTTCATGTCCATCGACATGAAGAAGGCAATGTTGTTTGGATTTTGCTTCAGCTTGGACAGCAGTAGTTCCATGGCCTCCACCGGAGGAACCTCGGTGAGTGCGCGGCGCAGGACGGCAACTTTTTCGTATTCTTCCGGATGATATAACAGTTCCTCCTTGCGCGTGCCGCTAATGGGGATATTGATGCTCGGGAAAATGCGCCGGTCCACAAGCGATCGATCCAAGTGCACTTCCATGTTGCCCGTGCCCTTAAATTCCTCAAAGATCACCTCGTCCATCCGGCTGCCGGTGTCCACCAAGGCAGTGGACATAATAGTCAGCGAGCCACCCTCCTCGATGTTGCGCGCCGCGCCAAAGAAGCGCTTGGGCTTGTGCAGCGCGTTTGCGTCCACTCCGCCGGAGAGGATCTTGCCACTGTGCGGCTGCACGGTGTTGTAGGCGCGCGCGAGGCGGGTGATGGAGTCGAGCAGGATCACCACATCCTTCTTGTGTTCCACCATCCGGCGCGCCTTCTCAATGACCATTTCGGCCACCTGCACATGGCGCTCGGGTGGCTCGTCAAAGGTGCTGCTGATCACCTCCGCGCCCACGCAGGTGCGCTCCATGTCGGTGACTTCCTCCGGTCGCTCATCGATCAGGAGGATAATCAGATAGGTGTCCTTGGCCGTGGCGAGAATGGCGTTGGCCAGCTTTTGCATGAGGACCGTTTTGCCCGTGCGCGGCGGCGCCACAATGATCCCGCGTGTGCCCTTGCCGATGGGGCAGACGAGGTCCACCACCCGCGTGCACATTTCTTCCGGGTCATTTTCGAGCAGGAACCGTTCCTCCGGGAACAGCGGAGTGAGGTTGTCAAAGTGGATCTTGTCCTTCGCGACATCAGGGTCTTCTCCACCCACGGTTTCCACTTTCAGGAGCGCAAAGAACTTTTCCTTCTCCTTTGGGGGGCGGATGCGGCCGGTAATCATGTCGCCGGACTGCAGGTCGAACCGGCGGATTTGCGAGGGTGAAACGTAAACGTCTTCCGGGCTGGAAAGGTAATTGTAGCTGGCTGAACGAAGGAACCCGAAGCCTTCTCCCAGAATTTCCAGCACGCCATCGGCGAGAAGTACTCCGCCCTCGGCCGCGTGCCGGCGCAGGATGTTGAAGATCACGTCCTGCTTGCGCATTGTGCCGAAGTTCTCGATGCCCGCCTCGCGGGCCATCTCGTTCAGCTCGGCGATATCCTTCTTCTGCAGCTCGCTGATGTTCACCACCTCGCCGGTGGCCTCGAGTTCATCGATATCGATGTCCTCTTCCTCCAGCGCCGCCGCCTCCGCCGCCAGCTCGGCGTTGTTGGGCAGGCCGGTCTCCTTCTTCGCGCCCGGTCGCTTGCGGCGGAAGTTCTTCTTCGCGGGTTTCTTGGCTACTCTTGGCATTGTCCGTCCCTTGTTAAGTTTGCGCAGGGAAAATCATGTGCCGGCCACGCCCAAGGCATTCAGGGGGAATCGTGATGGGAACCCAATTCAGGCCACCACGCGTCGTTTAGTACGGGAGTGGAAACCTCGTGGTCAGTTCCCGGACACGGTCGCGGACTTTGTGGGCGGCGTCAACATTTTTCACGTCCAGTAAA
>PBVU01000048.1:0-5191 GCA_002728775.1 Verrucomicrobiales bacterium
CCCATTAGTCGGCACCACCCATTGTACATCAGCACTTTTCTATTCCAAACTTATTCACAAGCCGGAATCCCCCTGCTCTCCACACGCCAAAGCCACCTCCGGCAATTCCCTGCCCTCAACCGCGGCGCCATAGCCAAAGCCTGCTCCCGCCAACTCCCCAACATCCACACACCCATTGCGGCGTCGATAAATGCCCGGCAAGACCGCGGCCTCCGCCGTCGATGCCTCCGGGTAAAACTGCATCGCATTCGTCTCCACCCCCATGATCGTTCCCACGTGCGCCGCCAATCGAACATGAGGCACCTGCGCCAGCATGGGATTGGTCAAATCCTGCACCATCAACGTCATCCCGTGAGCCTTGGCCCAACAGGCACTCAGCAACGCGCCCGTCTGTGTCTTGCAGGTTTTCAAGGCCACCCCCGTCCAGCCCAACTCCCGCCCCAGCCGCACATGCTTCCAGTCATGCGCACTTTCATCCAGAAACAGCGGCTTGCGCGCGCTGCAACTGTGGGTATCGATCCGTTCCTTTTCCAACTCATATGGAAAAGGCTGCTCCACGTATAACAGCATTCCATAAATACGCGGATACTCCACGCACAGCCGGTCCAAGATTTCGTTCACGTAGGCCGGTTCGGTCACCATGCAATTGAAATCGGTTGTCAACCAGTCCACTCCATGTGCCCCCGCGATCTCCCCCACTCTTGTCACCCGCTCATAGTCCCAGGCCGCGTCGTTTCCACGTAGCTTTATCTTTAAACATTTCAAGCCGTCCTCCTGAATCCAGTCGGCCAACAAGACCGGATATCCATCCTCCGGTTCGCTCCCCGTCAGGTCTTCCTTGCTCAGTGGATCCACTCCTCCCACCAAGTGCCACGCCGGAAGCCGGGCTGGTGGTGATGCCACCATGAAATCAGCCGGATGCAGCCCCTTGAACGAAACGGCCCCTTCCGCTTCCAGAAAATCCTCCAGCGACCGGCTCATGTGTTCCGCATCATACATCCCGTACACATCTTTCCCGTGGATTTTTCCAAATGCGTCGTGAAGTGCCTGATCAAAAACCGAGCAACACACCAAGGCCCCCAACCAAGGCATCGGCTCCGGGCGCCCTTCATTTAATTCCGCCAAAAGACCGGGCAGCGCCTCATCAATAAAATCCTGCCCCACCTCCACTGCGTGCCCCCAGCAATCCCAGTCCGCCCAAGCCCGGGCCAGCTTCTCGCAAAGGACACGCATCGCCTGATGGCGCTCCTCATAACCCAGCGTGCTCGGCCATACCCACGTCACGATAAGGGGCGTTTCCCCCCAACCCACCGCCGTACGGCCATCCTTGCCCCGCACCGTCAGACAGGCCCGGGCGCAGGTGACAAAGGTCACCGTTTCCCCCCCAAACTTTAAAGGCATGCGTGTGTGGACCGGCAGAAAATACAACCGCGCCCCAACGACTCGAATGTCTGTGGCCTTGCCCATTTGTCGCGACGATAAAAAAGCCGCCCGTGAGGAGCGGCGGGTGAAGGTCGTTGAAGCGGAATCTCGGGATTATGTCGAGCCTTCTTCGCCGGCGGCAACCAACTCCGGCTCCCGCTCCAATCGGTCTTTCGTGGAATCTTCCACCAGCTCATTCCGCCGCCGGCCCCGCTGGGGCTGCCACTGCCGCACCCAAGGATAAAGCCGGATACCCAGCCACAGGAGCACGCCAATCCCCGCCGCGATGGATCGCTTGCGCCATTTCATTACCGCCGCATGCTCCGGCGAAGATGCCATTTCCGCTTCCATTGCCACTGCCTCGCGCCGTTCCATTTCATCCCCAAACACCCGCGCTACCTCGCGCATGTAGTCCAGAGTCATGTCGCCAAACTCCTTCGCTTCTTCCGCCCGCCGCAGATAAAGGCGCGCCAGCCCCGGCTCTCCCGTAGCCTCATAAAAAATCCCCAAGTAAAGATTCGCATAAAACATCGCCCGCGCCAGTTCCTTCTCCGTGGGCTCTCCTGAACGGGCCGCCGCCAACACCCGGCCCGGCCGAAGTTCCCCCTTGAACATCGAGTAAACCTGCATCATCGGAATCCGCTTTTCCTCCTCCGAAACTTCCAGCATCCGCTCGCGCGCCGCCCCCAGCCCCGAGTGCCGTGCCACCGTCAGGAAATGCCAAGCTGCCGCCTCCGCATCATTGCTTTGCACCACGTCGTACCACTCAAATTGTTTTCGCGCTGCCTCATTGTCCCCCACGATCGCCTGCGCAATGCCCAGCGTGAAGAGATAGGGGGCCTGCGATGCGTCCTGTTGCCGCTCCACAAACAATTTCCAGTCCGAGATGGCATCCTGCAAACGCCCCGCCTTGAACTGTGCCCGTGCCCGCATGCGTAGCAAGTCTAGCCGATGCGGTGCATATTGATAACCCATTCCAAAATCCAAAACCGCCGCGTCAAACCTTCGCAGCCGGTCGTTCAGTTCTCCGCGAAAATGATACCCCACGAAATTTGTTTGATCCGCCATCACCGCCCGTGTAGCCAGACGCAACGCCTCATCCATCTCCCCCTGCAAAACAGCGTCGCGCGACTGCCGCAAAAATTCTTCCTGCTCGGCGGAAACAATCACCTCCGCAGGATTCGGCCGGCGTGTCTGCCCCAGTCCGACACACGTCATCACAACCAGAAACAGAAAAAATACCCCCCTCCTCACGCACCCAGCCTAGAATCCGCTGCCGCCCCGCGCAACCCAGACATATTCACATCATCAGCACTATTATTATTCCTTCTTCGGCACCTTCACCTTGTTCAGCACTGCATGCACCCGCGCCACGTCGCCCATGTAACCGTGGTTATCCGCCACCGCTGCGGCAAGCCCGATGTATTTGTCGCGCAGCTTCAGTTCACCCGTAGCCTCATACCAAATGCCAAGATATAGATGTGCGTAAAACAACTGCCGCTCCAGTCGCGGCCCTTTCGCGGCGTCTGCCTTGGCCTTGGCGAGGACTTTCTCCGGCGTGCTTTTGCCGGCGAAAAGCGCATGCACCTCCATCATCGGAATGCGGCCGTCACCCACAATGGGGATGAGCTTTTTCTTCGCCTCGGCAATGCCCTTCGCCCGCGCGAGGCAGAGGAAATGCCACACGGCATTTTCCACGTCGTTGGTGTTCACTGTCTGATGCCGCTCAAACTGCTCGTAGCCTTTCTGGAATTCCTTCGTGTAATAATACGAGATGCCGCGCATCCAATGATGCGGATCACGCCGCGGATTAAGTTTCAAATACGCATCAAAATCCGCCACCGACTCCTTTGCTTTCGCCAACCGGAAGTGACTCTCACCCCGTTCCTGATAAGCCTCGCCAAGGATTCCCTGTGGTGGCTTCAGCTCGATCACCCTCGAGAAATCCTGCACCGCCTTCGCGTGCATGCGCAGTGCCGAGTGCAGATTGCCCCGCAGCATGTGGGTAAACGGATCCTTCGGTGCCATCTCCACCAGTTTCGCCGCCAGCTTCAGTGCCTTGTCATTTTGCCCCGCCGAATACGCTGTACGCACCTCGCCCGCCAGCTTGCGCGCCGCCGCGTCGTCATTGGCAAACCCTTCAATGTTTAAACCCATCGCAATTAACAAGATAATCAAAACCCGCTTCATGCCCCGAGGGTAAACATCTCCCAAACTGATGCAACCCCTTTGGGCATGCGGCCAAGCGCCCTTCAAAATCCGTGACAAATCCGCCCCACCACCGTACCCCTTTGCGCCCATGCTCGCAGCCCTCCTTTGCACTCTCCTGTTCAGCCTATCTGCCGTAACAGCAAGGCGAACCACTGAATTCATGGGCGGCACCGAGGCCAATTTTGCACGACTCATCATTGCCCCACTCGTGCTCATGGTATTTGCGTTTTTGTTTTTTGAAAACGTCTCAGCTCATTTTCAGCCCAACATCTTCTGGCTCTTGTTCGCCAGCGGTGCCATCGGCTTTGGCTTGGGTGACATTGCCCTTTTTCAGGCCTTTCAACGGATCGGTTCGAGACTCACCGTGCTCATCGTCCACTGCGTGGCCGTGCCGCTTGCTGTGGGCATTGAATACGCATGGCTCGGCGACCTCCCCACCCTGCCGCAGATCATCTGTGCCGTCATCATCCTCGCCGGCGTCACCATCGCCCTTGCGCCCAAGGAAAACCCGCACCTCGAAAAACGCACCCTCTGGAGCGGCATCGGCTGGGGACTCATCGCCGCCTTCGGCCAAGGCTTCGGTGCCGGCGTGATGGTCCGCGTCATCACGGAAAAATACACCCAGTTCAATCAACTCACCGGCAGCGACGCCTTTCACGCCGGCCTCACCGTCGCCGCCCAACGCCAGCTCGGCGGCATGGTCTTTACCGGCCTTTGTCTCTGGGCCTTGCGCACTTATATAAAGGGCAATCCCGATTCTCCCAACGCCCGCGCCCTGACCAACTCCGCCAGCGACTGGCGCGCCGGCCGCCGCTGGCTCATCCTCAACGCCCTCGCCGGCCCCGCCTTCGGCGTCACCTGTTATCAGTGGGCCCTGCTCAACAACCCCACCGGCGTCATCCTCCCCATCGTCGCCACCACCCCGCTAGTGGTCATCCCCTTCGCCATTTACATGAAAGAAGAAAAACCCAGTTGGCGCTCGCTGGCGGGTGGAGTGCTCGCGGTGGCCGGCGTAGTGGGGATGGTGATGATGACAAATTCTCAATGATCAAATTTCAAGGCTCAAGGAATTTTCAATTTACAATGATCATTGATCCTTCCTTGAAAATTGAGAATTGAAAATTGACACTTTTCCTCCCCTTCCCCAAACTCCCCGCTCACATGACCCATCAGACGAAACACAAGTCCGTTCGTCGACGCAGCCGTTAACGCTGCGCCGGGTTTTTCCTTTTTGATTCCCCGTCGCTGTTCCCACAGATGAACTCTTTTCATTCCATTGATGGATCAATCACTGCCCCCGCCGGTTTTCTTGCCGCGGGATTGCACTGCGATGTGTTTCAGCGCGGCAAAGCCAGTCGCGCGGGCCAAAAACGGGATCTCGCCGTGATTGTCTCCGAAGTGCCGGCGACGGCGGCGGGGATGTTTACGACCAACCAGATTTGCGCCGCGCCGGTAAAGGTGTGTGTGGGACATATCGCTGACGGCAAAGCTCAGGCGGTGGTGATCAATTCCGGCAACGCCAATGCCTGCACCGGCCCGCGCGGTTTGAAGGATGCGC
>PBVU01000138.1:0-20159 GCA_002728775.1 Verrucomicrobiales bacterium
CGATAGCACCAAGTGCCCATCCAGCACGGACCGGGTTGCGTCGCCGATGGGATCGTTCATGTCATCCGCCTCCACCAGCAAACTGAACAGGCCCGTGATCGAGCCACGGTCACTGTTACCAGCGCGCTCCAAAAGCTGCGGCAGCAGCGAAAAGACCGAGGGCGGATACCCACGCGACGAAGGTGGCTCCCCAATGGCCAGACCAATCTCGCGTTGAGCCATGGCAAAACGCGTTATGGAATCCATCATCAAAAGCACGTTGCGGCCCTGCGCGCGGAAGTATTCCGCGATGGTCATCGCCAGAAAGGTGCCTTTCACACGCATCAAGGCCGGCTGGTTGGAAGTCGCCACAACCACCACGGATTTCTTGCGGCCCGACTCATCCAGGTCCTTTTCCAAAAATTCTCGAACCTCACGGCCGCGTTCACCAATCAGCGCAATCACGTTCACATCCGCCTCGGCCTTGCTGGCCATCATGCCCATCAGCGTGGATTTGCCCACGCCGCTGCCCGAGAAAATGCCAAGGCGCTGACCACGACCCATGGGAACGAATGTATCGATCGCCTTGATGCCTGTCTCGAAAGTATGCTCGATGCGAGACCGCTTGAGCGGGTGCGGCGCGGTGAGATCCAGTTCGGCCAAGGGCAGCTTGGGAATGTCGCCCATTTCATCCAATGGATGTCCCATGCCGTCGATCACGCGGCCCATGAGCTCGTCCCCCACCGGCACACGCAGGGAATGGCCCGTGGCCACCACCTCGCTACCCGGGCAAATGCCGTGCACGTCACCAAGCGGCATTAAGAGCAATTTCTTGTCGCGAAAACCCACCACCTCGGCCAGCAGCCCTTCACCGCGACCTTGTTGCTGGATGCTGCAAATTTCGCCAACCGAGGCCATGGGACCATCGGACTCAATAACCAAGCCGATCATCTGCGTCACGCGTCCGCAGTTTTGCACGAGGCGCGCGTCTGCGATCCGAGAGCGCAATTCGCGGATGCCCGAGGCTGGCTTGGTATTTGCGGCAAAGTCCATCAGGTGTTCACGGTTTGTTTTAAAAGCTCAATGCGCGTCTCACGCTGGCCGTCAATGAGGCCGCAATTGGTTTCCACCACACAGCCGCCCTGACTGATTTTTGGATCCACGACAAACTGCATGCGACGCTCGTGGGGTGACTGTTCCAGAATTTCTGATTCATCGGCTCGCAGCATCTTGATGTCCTCTGGATTGACGAAGACAACCACCTCGGTGTTTTGTTCCGCATTGGCGACAGCTTCGCGAATGGAAGCCTCGATTATCTCGGTGGTAATGGGGACGCTGTTGACCAGCCGGATGGCTGCCTCGGTGGAAAACTCGATGAGTTCACCCTCAAGATCTTGCAGACGACGCGTAAGCTGGGCCTGCACGGTTTCCTCTAGATTAGCCAGAAGATTCGTGACGCCATTGCGGCTGGCGGTATCCATCTCCGCACGAAGCGCCTGCAGACGGGTTTCGTATTCGGCGGCAGCTTCCTCTCGGCCGCGATTGTAGCCGGCTTCCTCGTGCTCGCGCAAAAGCTCCTCGGGCACACGACCCGGCTCGGCAGGCGCGGGGGCATCCGCCAAACGCACATCTCGTAGCGGTTCTGCAGTGGCTATACTATTAACAGGTTTGACCATGGACTAGTCGCTTTCCAGTGAAATTTCGCCGTCAGACTCGAGCTGGCGAACAATGTCGATAATGGAGTTCTGGCTGGCCTCGATTTCGCGCAAGGAAACCTTGGGCAAGTTCTCGATCTCGTCTGCCACAGTCTCGGCCGCGCGTGCGGAAAGTGCGCCGAGCAGAGCGCCCTTGAGCGACTCGGTGGCGGCGGACAAGGCCACAGCCAGTTTGCTCGCGTCCACCTCGCGCATGATGGTCTGAAGCGTCTTGGTATCCAGTGTGCCAAGATCATCAAACGTGAACATCTTCATCCGGATGGATCGCACCAGATCCGGGTTGCGTTCGTCGATGTTGTTCAAAATGTCCGCGCGATGGTCCTTGCCCATCGCGTTGAGCACAGCGGCGGCGGATTTCTCACCACCGGTCTGGTTCAACGCCCGGCTGACGCGCTCGCCAACCTTGCCGGATAGCACTTCGCCCAGCGTCTCAACCACCTCGATGGGGGTCGATTCCAGCGTGGCCAATTTCTCCACCACCAATTCACACACGGACTCGGGAAGCGAGATAAGCACCTCCGATCCTTTCTGCGCGGAAAGATAACTGACCACCAATGCAATCGCTTGGGGCTCCTCATCCTTAATCAAGTTACAAATAGCCACCGGGTCCAAGTCGATGATTTGCTGCATGGTCGACACCGATGTGCGCGCGGTGCCCACACGGCCGATAATCTCCGCCGCCTTAAACAAGCCCACCGATTTCTCCAGCACGCGGCGCGTGTAATCCACCGAGCCCGAGACACCCGAGCTGGCGGCAATGGCCATCTCGGTGAACTCCTGAAGCACCTTGCCCTGCTGTTCCTGCGTCAGCATCGGCAGGTTGGCCATCTCCGCGCACACCAACTCGCGCTCGTTATCGTCAAATGACTTGAGCATGTTGGCCGCCGTATCCTCGCCCAAGAGGATCATCAACGCCGCCAACTTTTGTGTCGGTGTCATGTCCGGCTCTTCCTGTCTCCTTGGATTTATTGTTGCTTGCGCCATCTTATATCCTTCCTTGGATTGGTTTTAGGCTTCGCCTCCTGCGGAATAATCCTCTTCATCTTCAGAAACCTGCGTCAGCCATTTGCGGGCCGCGCCGCTCATCAACTCGGGCTGGTCTGTCACCATGTCGCGCAAGACCTCCAGATTCACGCGCTCCGGCTGCTGCTTGCTGCCCCCAAAGTCCATGATCAGCTTCTGCTTCTGCTGCTGGATGACCTCGACATCTTCCTCGTCCCCTTCATCCAACTCAGCCAAGGCCCTGCGTTTCTCAATCAAGTCCTTCTTGGCCTGGCGCAGTTGCTTGATTTGGTCAACCGTCAAGACATCTGGATTCTTCAACTTTTCATCGATCTCTTCCATCGTCAGGGAGGCTCCCTCAAAGCTGATCTCAGCAGCACCCGCCGCGGGGCCAGCAGCTGCAGCCGGCATGCCGACCGCTCCCGGAGCGGCTACTGTTGCCGCGGGTGCCATCATGGCTGCACTCGGAGCCGCCATGGCTACTTCACCTCCCAGCAACTGACTCACCGGCACACCGGTGGGAATCACCTCTTCCGAACTGCGCTGGACCAGCTTCCAGAAGGCAAACAACGCCGCACCCCCCAGAAGAACGTACAACACGCTCATCACAATTTCCCAAATAAATCCCGAACGCTCATCACTCTCAAGCTGCGCGGCCAGTTGCGTCGCCTGCTCGGCATTAAAAGCCACCTCGTTGACCGCCAAGGCATCCGTCCCGACTTCTCCCTCGCCCAGCCTCAATCCCAGCGCTGTTTGCACCATGTTTGTCAACTGCTCCATCTCCACGGCCGTACGGGCCGCAGGCGTACCGTCCACGACACGCTGGTTCACGAACACTGCTGCAGCCAACCGCTTCACCCTGCCCGCCATGTGCACGGAATTGGTCTTGTGAAGATTGAAAGGCGCGTAATTCGTCGTGAATTCCGTCTTATTCAGAGAATTGTTCGCCATGTTGGCCGCCGCGTTGGTGGCCGTGTTGATATTCACCGGTGTGCCGGGCGTCCCCGAGGGCTGCACCGCCGCCGAGCCGGTGTGTTCTGATTTCGAGGTCACTGTCTGCGGCACCGTGTCTACCTTCTGGTCGATGCTCGTGCTCTGGGTATGGTCAATCTCCGCATTGATGGTCACGGTCGACTCACCCGCACCCAACGCGCGGTCCAGCATCACCTGCACCTTGTTGGCTAGGTACTTTTCCAAATTCTTTTGTGCCGCGAGACGGTTGCCCGACATCGCCGTCACCGAGCCTTCGTCATCGTTGCCCGCCAACCGGTTTCCGCCATTGTCCACCACGGTCACGTTGTTGTATTTCAGCCCGCGAATCGCATTGGCCACGAAAAAACGGATCGCACTCACCGCCTCCTGGTCGAGAATGCCCGCAGCCCGCAGTTTCACGAACACCGAGGCCGTGGGCTTGCGTGTTTCATCCACGATCAACCGTGTCTCGGGCATCGTCACCATCACCCGAGCCGATTCCACCCCGTCAAAAGCCGCTACCGTCTTGGCCAATTCGCCTTGAACCGCGCGCTGCCAGTTCTTGGTCTCCCGAAAAGTCGATTGCCCAATCCCAGGCTTGTCGATCAACGAATAGCCTTCCCCGCCCGAGCTGGGAATATCCTGCAACGCCAGTTGCGCCCGCAGTTTGTGCACCATTTCCCGCGGCACCATGACTATGCTACCGCCCGCACCCACCTGATACTTGACTCCCTGCTCATCCAGCGCGGAGATCACTTTCCCAGATTCCTCTGCATCCAAGCGCCCGTACAACGGGGCAAAATCCGTGCGACTGGTGAAATAAACCACCGTCGCCAACCCTGCCAAGAGGACCAAGCCAGACAAGGTCACCGAAACCCGCTGGCCCACTCCCAACTGACCCCAAATCGCGGCCAGTTGTTCTCCCAATGCTCGTAATGCTTCCATGCGTTATCGTCCTTTGTTTTTTTAAATTTGTTAAACCTGCATCCTCATCAACTCCTGATAGCCTTCCAACAATTTGTTGCGAACCTCCACCATCATTTGGAAAGCCACGCCCGCCTCCTCCATGGCGATCATCACACGATGCAGGGGAATCTCCTCCCCACTCAGCATCCCATTTACCATCTGGGTGGAGACGTTCTGCTTATCGTTCACCTCATTGACGAACTGCGTCATGATCCGCCCAAATGGCCCTTCCGCAGGACGAGCAGCCGCGGAACCGCCCACCGTGGAGGGCATCTCAAGCTGCTTGGCCGCCTCGGCCGCCGCCTGTTGCTGACGATACACATCCGCCAGATTCATCATTGAGGCGGCGTTGAGTTGTACGGGGCTCATGGAGGTTGTTCCGGGTCAGGTTGTTTATGCCCTACCAATGTTCAGGGTCTGCAAGGCCATCGAGCGCGCCGTGCGGATGATTGCCAAATTGGCTTCCATCGCTCGTGACGACGCAATCAAGTCGGCCATCTCCTCGTGCACGCGCACGTTGGGGTATTTTACAATCCCGTTGTCATCCGCATCCGGATGACCCGGCTGGTAAATCTCACGGGGTGGCCGCGGGTCGGACATGATTTCAGAAATGCGCACCTTCTGTCCCGCATCGCTCGGATCCACACCCAGCTTGCCTTCCAAGTAAGTCTGGAACTGAACCACCTGCCGCTGGTACGGCCCACCCTTCTCCGTGCGGGTGGTGTTGGCATTGGCAATATTTTGGCCAATCACCTCCATGCGCGTCTTCTCGGCTTGAAGCGCCGAAGCCGCACTTTCCACACCTGGCATGATTTCAATCATCGTTCACTCTCCAATGTTAAGCCTGCCCACTGATCGCCTTGCGCAGCTTGCTCAGTTTGCCCGTGATCATTTGAGTCTGCAGTTGATGTGCCACCATGTTCTTCTGCATAGACACCAACTCCTTTTCCAACTGCACACTGTTTCCATCGCGGTTTTGTGCCACGGCCTGTTGATCCACCTCAATTCGGGGCTGAATGCTGTTCACATTGCCCGTTTGATTGCTCGCGATGGCCCGTTTCAACTCCATATCAAACGACGAGTTTACATCGACCCGCTGATAATGCGGCGTCTCGACGTTGGCGATGTTGCTCGATATCGCCTTGTGCCGGAGTACCGTAGCATCGAGCATCTTTTTCACGCCCTCATAGTTTGCGCTGGCAAACAGCCCATCGATCATGCCCCGCGTGCAGCATGCCGCATGCCACACAGAAAAAAGTCCTAAAAATTGATTTTTTTTGTCTATTTTTCCGAATAAACACCCTTGAAAGGCTTCCCAACCCCTGCGAAATGGCATTTTTTTCCCAATCAACCCTTTTCTTCGCCCTGACTTCTTCCTAAATTTTAATTTTTCCCCTATAATCGCAATAAAATTGCTTATTATTGGCGTTTTTATGAGTTGGCCCGGGTCTTGCTGCTACGCCGAGGAACAATCGAAATCGCCCGAGCCGCCATGGTTTGGGCACGACAAACGGATTTAAAATGAGGAGTAAATGTGGGCACATCCAGCCTCTGTGGCTGGTGATCGCTTTGGGCGCCATTCCCCATGGCGTCCTGGGTGGGGACACTCCTCCTGTGCCCAGCAACCCTGCCCCGCCGGTGCATCCTTCTACTGCCAGCGCTAACAACGATGCACCGGCACCCTTTTCCATTCTGCCCCAGCCGGCCGGACTTTCGCGCGATGTCATCAAGGGCGCGTGGGAAGGTCAGGCTTGCGAGTGTTTCCAAGTCGGTGAAGCTTGGGAACAGGCAGAAAACTATTCCAAAGCCGCTAAATGGTACCGGCGCGCCGCGGAACAAGGTTACGCCTTGGCCCAAGCCAATTTGGCCATGCTTTACGAGCATGACCAAGTCCGGCCCGGCAAGGATAACACCCCGTGGCTCATCATGCCTGATGGTCGCAAAGTGGAATCCGCTGATGCCACACTTCTCGATTTTCGTGAGATCGTGGCCGACGAGCTTCGCAGGGCGAAAGCCAGTGGCGATCCTGTTCGCGCGAAACATTTGGCTGACCGCTGGAAACGTCTGCAGGCTGACCTAGCAGAGGCCATCCACTGGTATCATCAAGCCGCTCGGCAAGGACATGTGGGTGCGCAATACAACCTTGGCCGCATTTACCTCCGCATGGCGCAAAGTCGCCGTCACGCATTCAGCCCCGCTCCACCGCCGAAATTCTATCATCCGGGAATACCCGAAAACCTGTTGGCGCCATGGGAAACAGAAGCCAGCCAAAACAATTCCGAAGCCCAATATCAACTGGGCTTGCTCCATTTTCATGGAGCAGCTGGCACTGTGAACCTCAATCGCGCTGCCCGCTTGTGGAAGGCTGCCGCTGACGCCAAACACAATTTGGCTGCACACGCGCTCGCATGGCTTGAAGCCCAAGGCCAAGGCGTCGCGCTCGATGCTGGAAACGCATCGCGGCGATATCGTTCACTGGCTTATCACTTTCTGGAAACCGCCGGCCACGGTGGAGTCCGCGATGCTTGGCTGGCACTCGGCCACCTGCATTTGGAGTTGGCCACGGATCCGCGACGCCAACAACAATATGCCGCCGAGAACGAAGGCGCGGCCTCTGACGCCAAGCCTCCCGTGGCGCCCGCGGGCAATCTTGATTATCGCGGCGCCCTGCTGATGTTCGAGCGCGCCGCCGCGCCTTTTAAGCACACGGTTTCCGATCGCAATGCCACGGCCATCGCCGAGAGCTATGGCCTGCCACGTGACTGGCTGGAGGCGGCCAATCCCGGCATTGATCTGGATCGTCTTTCCATCGGTGCCACCCTGAGCATTCCCGGTGCGCCCGAGGCCATGCTCACTCTTGGGCGCATGGCGCTGGAAGGTGCCGGTCAACCGGCCAACCCCGGCAAGGCGGCGGAATGGTTCGCCAGCTCGATCCCTTTCCAACAACCCGATGCTCATTTCCTCCTCGGTTACTTGTACCACAACGGCCTTGGGGTCGGGCAAAATCTCCAGCAAGCCCGTGCCCATTACTTGGAGGCGGCGCTGTTAAACCACGGCCGGGCACAATACAATCTTGGTTTGTTGTACTACCAAGGCGCACGCTTGGGAGCAGTTGAACCGGGCGCACCTCCCGCGCGGCGGTTTGAACTGAGTTTCAATCCCACCCACAAGCCAGCGTTGCTGGATTTGCTGCAGGAACTCCAGTTTGTGGATGCATTGTTGATCCGTGCCGGGACAGTCCAGTATGTGCGTGATCTCGTTCAAGGTGGTGAGGTTCTGCTGATTGAATCGCCCAACCGCAACGCACATGCCCTGTACGCCGCACTGCGCAAGGCGTTTCCCTTGGCCGAGTTTAACTGGGTGGGTGGCATTGAAATGCCACGCGATCCATTGCGCCATGCGTATACCTCCTCGGTCGATCGCCAACAGTCGAGCAATGAACGCGCCTGGCATTGGTGGCGCCTGGCGGAACTGAATCAACTGGATGAAGCTCGGCGCGGCCGAGAATATCTGGAGAAGTTCATCCAGCCCAAGCAACTCACCGAAACCGGGCTGATGGCCGGACAAATGCGGCAACGGCTGGTGAAGATCACCCAGCCGCGCAAGAGCCAACTGACAGTACTGCCCGAGGTGTTTAAACCCAAGACGTGGGCCGCGGGTTTCATGGTGACGATGGATGGCTACCTGATCACCAGCCAGGATATTGCCTCCATGGGCAAACGATTCCGCGTTGTGACGGAGACAGGTGCCAACTTCAAGGCGCGCGTTGTCGATGCGGGGCATTCCTTGAACGGGTTTGCTCTTCTGAAAGTGGATGGCAACTACCGATTCCGTCCCCTGCCCCTAGCATCTTCACGCACGGTCAAGGAGCAGGACGAGGTTTACGTGGTGGGTTTCAAGCCCTTAAAGGACGACCGAGAGGAGCCCGAGGCGTGTTCCATTCTCACCCACGTGTTCAGTACGCTCGGCAACCAGGCCGATTCACGCTTCCTTTCACTGACGGACAGCGTGATGGGAGACCGGCTCTTCCTACGCTTTAACAAATACGCCGACACGCGTCGCTCCCTCGTATTGGCCGGCCATCACGAGGGCCGGGCTTCCGTGCAAAAACGGTCGCTCTCGGCGATTGGAGACACCTTGATCGCGAAAAACGAAAATCTCGCTCGGGCACAGTCTTATGGCTACCGATTGGCGGTTGAAATGTGGTATGATCCTGCCACGGGCCAATGGTCCGCCACACCCAACAGCGAGGATGATCTGCATTTCCCAAAAGGCAGGTTTGTGGTGATTGATGGTGAGGTAATCCGCACACCGCCCCCAGTGAACAAGCTTGGGAATGCCGGCCGGCCGCTCCTGCGCTTGCTCGCTCCCACCGGTTTGGCGCGCCCGGCTGAAGCGGCTTTGCGGCAGGCTTTTTGGGAATCGGGGCTGACACGGGATTCCTTCCAGCCGGGTCTGCGTGGCATGGCCCTCCTGAATACAGCCGGTCAGGCCGTGGCCATCCATTATCCGCCGATGCGACCCGGTGCGGACCACGACTACCCAAATTTCAATACCTACGATCGTTATGTCCTGAAAATTGACTCATTGGCGGCCGCGTTGCGCCAACGCCCAGGGTTGCGACTGGTTGAGCAGCGGCCCGCGGATCCTTCGGTGTCGCCCCGCCTACGGTTGACGAGCCAGCCGGGCGCGGGCTTGTTATCCTATCGTCCGGGCGCATGGACGCCACCCAGTGCCGGCTTTTCCCTCGCGCCCCATATACATCCAGATCCGCTGGTGCGCGTAAATTTAAACGCCTGCAACCTTGCCTTGGAATGCGTCAACTCACCCATGCTCTCCCGATCTAGGGCGTCGCTGGTTCTAGTTCAGGTTGCGGAATAAGGAGGTTATGAGATACATCATGTCCATGGCAGGCGCAGCGGGGTTTGCCCTCGTGTTGGGGCTTGGCCTGTGGCGTGGAGTAGCGTGGCCCACGGCCCTATTGGGTGGCTTGCTTGCGGCCGTGGGATTCGGCCTCATGGCGCGCCTCTGGATGGAAATGATTTTAAAGGGACTGGAAGACTCGCTGCTAGCCCGACAAGCCGCGGCGCACGAGGAAGCGAAGGCCGAAGCAGAAACGGAGTTCCCCGCCGCCAAGGAGAAGAAGGGCTTACAGCTCCCTGTTGAATGATGAATGAACCGTACACAGATCTGGAGCCGCCGGAGTTGGCCGCCGAGGAGCATGAGGCAGAAACGCCGCAACGCGCCCCGGCCGCCCGCGCTGCAAAGGCCTACCAGAAGACGTCCCTGACGGAGGCGACGGAGGAGGATCTGCTGCAGAATTATGCCCAAGTGATCAACCAGATGGTGCATCGGTTTGCACCACTGGTGCGCGTGGCGGTGGACGCGGATGATTTGCGCAACATTGCGTGCATGGCGTTGCTGCAGGCGGCGCATTCGTTTGATGCGAGTCAAGGCGTCCCGTTTGAGGTCTATGCACGGATGCGCATTCGCGGGGCCATCCTGGATGAAATCCGCAAGCAGCAACCGCTTTCCAGGACAGTATATTCGCGCCGCAAGGATTTGGAACGCACCATTGAGGATTTGCGCATTGAGCTGAACCGGCAGCCTTCGGAGGAGGAGATTGCCGCGCGCTTGGGCACAACGGTGCCACAGTATCGCGCCCTGCTGGATCAGCTTCAGCCGGTGATCTTCGTGCCCATCCACCAGATGCTGGAAGGGGATGACGATTTTGGCGCAGTGGGGCATCAGGTCGAGGATTTGAACCAGCGTGATCCCTCCGATCAGACGATTGCGCGCGAGCTACACGAGATGATCCGGGAGCGCATCTTGGAACTGCCCAAGCAGCACCAGAAGGTTTTGACATTGTTTTATTATGAAGGATTGCGTATGAAAGACATCGCCGAGCTGCTGGGGGTCAGCGAATCGCGGATCTGCCAGATCAACACGGAGGCGGTGCTGTCCCTGCGCTCGTATCTCACCAAAAAGGAGAGGATTTGAACCTGTTTAAGGAATAGGCTCACAAGGAGGTCATTATGTTTGTAATCATTGGATTCGTGCTGCTCATAGGATGTGTTGTTGTCGGCTTTGCCATGGCGGCGGGCGGTGGCCACGGGTTGGGCGAGATGATCGCCAACATGAATTTCAGCGCCGTTGGCGGCTTGGTGCATGCCAACGAGTTCATCTCTCTGGGCGGCATGGTCTTTGGCAGCATGATCATCATGGCGCCCATCAAGGTCATCAAGGGCGTCTTCGCCCAAGTGCTGGGCACACTCAAGGGCACGCCTTACAGCAAGGAGGATTATGAGGAGCTAATGAAGTGCATGTATGAGCTGTTCCAGCTCGGCCGACGCGGCGGCATGATTGCCCTGGAGGAACACGTGATGAATCCCGAGGGCAGCAGCCTTTTCTCCAAGTATCCAAAATTCCACGGCAACCATCATGCACTGGAGTTCCTATGTGACGCGCTGCGGCCAATTGTCGATGGCCGGCTCAAGCCCGACCAGTTGCCGCCGCTACTCAACAAGTCCCTTCATGTGATGGAAGAAGAGCACCATGAGCCCATCTTCGTAATGCAAAACGTGGGTGATGCCCTGCCTGCCTTCGGCATTGTGGCGGCGGTCTTGGGCATTATCGTGGTTATGATGTACCGCTTGGGCGGTGACACCACCCTGGTGGGTCAAGGCATTGCAACCGCATTGGCGGGAACGTTTTTTGGAATCTTCGGATCCTACTGCGTCATCGCCCCCGTCAAGATCAACTGCGAATTTATTGGACACGCCGAGATGGTTTACATGAAATGCATCAAGGAAGGCGTGTTGAGCTTCGCCAATGGGTTACCACCTCTGGTGGCCTGTGAAGTCGCGCGGCGCGTCCTGACCGAGGATGTCCGTCCATCGGCCGGCGATCTGGAAACCATGCTCAAGACATCGAGCTAAAAAGGAGATTGAACGATGGCAGGTGGAGGAGGTGGAGCATGGAAAGTGGCCTACGCGGACCTCGTGACCGCGATGATGGCCATGTTCCTTGTCCTTTGGATCCTTTCGCAGGACGAAACCGTGAAGGGCGATGTGCAGTTGTATTTCCAAACGCGCTACAACACCCTCACCCAGCAATCCCCCGGCATCATCCCCAACGACGCCATGCGACTGGTGGAAGCCAAGAAAGACATCTTCGAGCACGCCTCCGTCATCCCATTGGAACAGGTGCGCCGGCTCAACGAGGATCTCGTCAAGGTATTCGTCCAAAACCCCAATGAAATGGACATGAAAACCATGGAAATGCAGATGGATTCGGAGGGGTTGTTGATCAACATTTTAAACAATCCTGACAAACCCATCTTCAAGGAAGGATCCGCTGCTGAGCTGACAGAGTATGGCCAGCTGGTTTTTAACAACATATCCTGGACCATTGCCCAGTATGACGACACTCAGGTGGAAATTGAAGGACACACCGCCAACAGTTACCCCGGCGATGTCGACGAAAAATGGGACGCTTCCACCTCGCGTGCCCACAAGGCCCGGGAAATCCTGATGGCCAAGGGAGTCGAGGAACAGCAAGTGCTAAAGGTGGCCGGCTACGCCGACAAACGCCCTCTGCCCCAGCGCCCGCACAACGCGCCACAGAACAATCGTGTCAGCATCCGGGTTCGCGCCGGGTTCGCGCCGGAGGAGGAAGACGGATGAGCAACGATGGCTTTGTCCCGTTTGGAGGCGAAATGGGGGAAGTGAAACCGGCGGCAGATTTCATCGGTTTCGGCAAAACTGAACCTGACACCACCCCACTTTCCGGCCCAGCCGATACCCCGCCGGTCGTTCCCGCCGAGGCGAATGATCCCGCCGGAGCCGTTCGCACCGTTTTGGCCGATCTGACCGGGGATATCCCAGAAGATGCCCTCAATACCGCGGTTCGAACCATCCTCGCCACCGTGCAGGCAGCCCCTTCACGTCTGACCCTGCCCGATCTTAGGCTTCAAGAAATTCCCCCTGTCGAACCCGCCGAAGGCGAGGAAGCCCCCGCGCGATCCCAACCCGAATTATCGTTGGATAAAGACGGCGACAAAGTCACGCGAATCAAAGTCGACTGCGTCTGCGGAGAGACCATCGTCATGGACTGCGATTATTAGCGCAGCCCTCCTTCATTCACCCACATTGGCATCCTTATTGCTGTGTAACTGCGGGCGAGGTGTACCCTCCCATTTTGAAGGGTTAAGACAATGGAACTGAATGTTGCAGGATTGGCATCAGGCTTCGACTGGAAGACTATGGTCGACCAGATCGCCGATATTGAACGCAGCAAGCAGAAAGTACTGCAAACCGATCAGGCGAAATATAATCTCAAAAAAAGCCTCCTTTCGGCGATCGGCAACAAACTAACATCCTTGGAAGACAAGGCTGAGGCACTGTCAAAGACGGATTTATACGACAGCCGCACCGTCAACAGCACAGAAACCCATCTTTCCGCGAGCGCAGATGCGGGTACTGCAAGTGGAGATTACCAATTTCAAATTTACCAAATGGCAACCGCCGCCAAACAACTGGGAACTGCTGACATCGGAAACAAACTTGTTAGCGCAAACTCCCTGGCTACCGCAGGTTTTTCCACAACCGTTACCGCAGGTACTTTCACGGTTGACGGCACTCAAATCACAATTGCAACCACAGACACAGTCGATGCCGTGGTCAGCAATATAACGACTAACGTGGCAAATGTTACGGCAACCTACGACAGCACGAACGATAAATTAACCATTACAAAATCTAGCGGAACACTTGTACTCGGTGCATCAACCGATACCAGCAACTTCCTTCAAGCCACCCACCTGACAAACAATGGAACAAGTAGCGTCAGCAGCACGCATAAATTGGGCGGAATCAATTTGGGGCACAAGGCAAACGAAGCCACATTCCAAACTGCGGGAACATCCGCTTCGGGAAGTTTCAAAATAAATGGAGTCACCATCAGCTACGAGGCCACCGACACAGTGGCGGACATACTGTCAAAAATTAACAGTAGCAGTGCAGGCACATTTGCGAGCTATGACGCAGTCAATGACCGCCTCAAGTTGACTAATAAAACCGACGGCGATCTAGGCATGACCTTGGAAGATGTTTCCGGTAGTTTCCTCACAAACAGTGGCATTATCAGCGGGTCGTTGGAACGCGGAAAAAACCTGATTTATCGACTAAATGGCGGTGATCCTGTGCTCAACCAAGGCAACACTATCACGGAAACCAACACGGGCATTTCAGGACTCACAGTCAAACCATCCAAGGGGTCTGGCGCAAGCTTTACCAGCAGCATTGACACAAGCTCCGATCAAGTAACCACACAGTCAGCACATGGCTACAAGACTGGCGAAGCGATCACGGTATTTACCCCTGGAACAGCTCCCAGCGGCCTGACAGCGAACTCCACCACCTATTATGCGCGCGTCACGGGCAGCAACACATTTACCCTCCACACCACCGAAAGTGATGCCACCAACAACACCAGCAAGGTGGATATTTCAGACGCCGGCACCGGTGATGTCTATTTTCTCGGTGCCAACCCTGATGCCGCAACAGTTTCCATCTCAAAGGACGCTTCAAAAATAAAAAAGGCCATTGAATCCTTTGTCACGGAATATAATGACATCCAAAAAACCATCACGGAACAAACCATGATTGCCAGTTCCGCAGATGGGAAAGTGAGCACCTCAACCCTCTCCGATGAACGATTAATTGCTGAAATCGCCGCAAGCCTGAGGTCTAAGGTCATGGGTGACGTCGACAACACTCAAATTACCGGGACAGTAAAAAGACTGGAATCACTGGGATACAAATCCAACGGTTATGACAACACCATTTCCCTAGTCTTCTCCACCACATTGGACACTGCAATCCGGGAGAAAATTGGTGATGTAAAATCATTTTTTTCCACCACAACCTATGGATATGCCAATATAATTGATGATTATTTGGAAACTATCGTAGGCGAGTCAATGGATTCGGGGTCCCTTGTAGACCGCACTGACAACCTTGCCAAACTTTCGAAGAATATTGACGAGCAAATAGTCAATCTTGAGAAGCAGGTGCAGAGCAATCGGGATAAAATGATAAGAAGTTTTGTAAACATGGAAAAAGCTCAAGCCAAGATAAATCAGCAGATGCAGTTTATCATGTCTCGATTTTCAAATAACAAAAAATAGACCAACATGAAAATTCATGAATCGACCACTTGGCGGAAACGCATGCCTGCCCCGCGGACTCTAATTGCACAATTATTGACCAACCGACTCTCGAGTACCGGGGTGATTCTTTTTGCCAGCATGTTGCTGTCAGGTTGCGGCCAACTTCGGGATGCCATGGATGGATCAATCCGTGGCCCCTTCTATGAATCCCACAATCACCACTTGGCCAACAATAATTGGCCGGACGAAATTGATGTCGTGGCGGTGATGCCTCTCGCTCCTGGTCGGGGCGATCAATGGACAGAGCAGGGGGTTGAATTGATGCAGCAAATCCTCACCGAGGAGTTGGCACGCTTTGACCTGTTCGAGGCCATCACCATCACTCCCGCAAAACTGCATGCACTGACAGGAACGGAACAGGTTCGGCCGCACGATTTTTTGCCCAACAAATTTCCGGCTATCATTGCCGCTCTTGATAAACAACGCACGGACCGCAAGGTGTGCGACGCGGTGTTGTTCTGCGAAATAGATACCTTCCGCCCTTATCCGCCACTGGCGGTGGGTTGGAAATTTCGCCTTTTCAATCTGGAAACCGGAGAGGTGGTCTGGGCGTTCGATGAAGTCTTCAACTCGGGTGACCCGCGCGTAAACAACAGTGTCCGCCGTTATATGCGCACCCAACGCATGACCCACATGGACGTCTTTCGTGACAGTCTGGTGGTGGATTCCCCCCGTGTGTTGGCCCGGTATTCGCTGACCGAGGCCTTGGAAACCATGCGAAAAAAAATGCCTAAAGAAATCCAGCAGACTGCCGACAATAGTGTTAGAGAGTAACTGGTTAGCGCCGGTACATTGAATTTTGCCGGGCAGGCACCTCGGCCACTACACGAGAAATAGGTTGATTTTTGGCAAAAAACACGAAAAATACAGAGGTTTGCCATGAAAGAAGTCGGACTTAACACCAGCAGCCAAGCACAGGGCGCGCAGCGGATCGTATCTGCCAAGGCGCAGCGCCAGAGCGAGGTGAATTCAGTCGCTCCCACCGACTCCATCGAGGCCAACCTCACTCGCACGCCTGATTTTTCCATGGTTGAGGAAGATACCGAGGCCCGATTTGACGCGATCAAGGCTCGACTTAGAAATGAAGTCCATTCCGAGCAATATCCTCCTTTGGCCACGATTGATGCCCTTTCCCACTTGATTGCTGGAAGCTCCGATAAATCAGATCGTGGGGAAAGTTAGCTCTCCCATTCAATATCTATCTATATAGGCACGAAAATTGCTGAGTCTAGCTGCCTGAGATTATGAGTGCATTAAGGCATGCCCATACATACAAAGCCGCTGCGGTGCATACGGCCACCCCAGGTAGTCTTCTGTTGATGCTTTATGATGGAGCGATCAAGTTCATGCATATTGCCGACAAGGCTTTCGATTGCGAAGATCCTCTGGAATACAACCAAACAATACACAACAATCTGGTTAAGTCCCAAAATATTGTCCGCGAGCTTCGCAGTGCGCTCATCTCCAAAGGGGAAGGAGAGGGGCAGGATTTAGTCAATAACCTCATCGCGCTTTACGACTACTTTGACAGGCGTTTGCAGGAAGCAAATGTGAAGAAAAAACGGGAAATCGTGCATGAAGTCATCGAGCGTATGACAGACCTGCGATCCGCATGGGCCGAGTCATACGCCAAGGAAAACGAGCATAAGGAATCGTCCTTGCAACCGAAAACCCCCGAAAACGGCGGATCCCGCCTTTCCATGATGGGTTGAGACCATGGGTTTCTCACAAGACATGCAAACCCTGACCCCAAGCGCTGCCTTGGAGACATGGCGACGCTTGTCCGACGCGGAAACCGAGGTCATCAAGAATGGGAATCTGGCAGAACTCATCCAGTTTCAAGGCCAAAAGGACGACCTTCGCGCTCAAATGGAGCCAATGGATTTCTCTGAGGTAAACCCAAAATGGGCCAGCGCCTTGATCGCGCGCGAGCAGCACAACCATTACCTGTTGCAGGGAAAGATGGAAGAGTTGCAACTGCAGTTGAACGAGGAAGGCAGATCCATGGGTAACATCCAAAAAGTCCATCGCGCCTACGGCCACCAGCCGATCAACGAGCGCCAATCCAAACCCATTTGGCACCAAGTCACTTAACGCGTGGGCCCCATAAAACTGGTATATTTTGCCTGTTTTATGAGTGCCATTTTGGCGCTCAAATTGCACAGCAAATAAAAATACCTTCTTTATTCTGGATTATTTGGACTTTTTTCCCCGATAATCGACTTTTTTACAAAAACACACGTTCGCCCAATATATAGTGGCATACTAAATGCTACGTGACTCGCGATGAATGTGATGTTGTACCAAGCCGCCGCAGCGCTGGAAGGCAATTTGTTGCGCCAGCAGGCGATTGCCGAGAATCTCTCGGCGACCTCGGTGCCTGGGTTCAAGAAATCTGAGGTGGGTTTCTCGGCCATTTCACCTGACATGTTCAAGAACCAACTCGACAAGGTGGAGGACAAGTCGCAGTTGCAATACATGTTTCCTTCCTTTGAGAAGCAAATCAATTTCCAGCAGGGCACACTGGTTTCCACAGGTGTTGACACCGACGTGGCGATTGACGGCCCCGGTTTTTTTGCCGTGCAAGGCCCGGACAACAAGATTCTTTACACCCGCGACGGCACCTTCCGGCCCAATCAGGACGGCTTGCTTGCCACCAAGGAAGGTTATCCGCTCCTCGGTGAAACCGGCACCATTCGCGTAGACTCCGCCATGGCCGAGCCGGTGACCATCTCGAACACGGGCGACGTCAGCCAGGGCGGGGCGGGATTGGGCCGGCTGCAAGTGATAAACTTTAACGACCCAACCCAGTTGCAACGGGTGGCCGCCGGTTACTTTGAGCCGGGCAATCAGGCGCCTCAAGCCGCGGATCTTTCCTCCACGAGTGTAAGGCAAGGATTTTTGGAAGGGGCCAACACTTCGCCCGTCAGCGAGATGAGCGAGCTAATGACCACGCTACGCCACTACGAGGCCAATCAGCGGATCATGCAACTTCAGGACGAACACTTGGGCAAGCTCATCCAGGAATTGAGCAACTTGAACTAGGAGACAAACATGTTACGCGCACTCTACTCATCCGCTTCCGGCATGGAGGCCCAGCAGATGAATCTGGACATTATCGCCAACAATCTGGCGAACGTGAACACCACGGGCTTTAAAAAGAGCAAGATGGAGTTCCAAGACCTGCTCTATCAAACCAAGCGTCAGGCCGGCGCGGAGCAGGGCGCAGGCAACCAGGTGCCCACCAGCCTGCAGGTCGGCCATGGCGCACGCCCGGTGGCCACCTCCAAGGTTTTCACCACCGGCGAGATGTCCCAAACCGGCGAACGGCTGGACATCGCCATTCAAGGCAGCGGCTTTTTCAAGGTGCAGCGTCCGGACGGCACCAACGCCTGGACTCGGGATGGCGCGTTCAAGCTCAACAGCACGGGCTCGGTGGTCACCAGCGATGGCCTGCCGGTCTTGAGCTTCGCGGGCATCACCATCGACAGCCAGACGGCGCACCTCACCATCGCCGAGACGGGCGAGGTGACAATCCAGCGCGGCAATGAGCTGCCTACACAGGCGGGAACAATCGTCCTGAGCCGCTTTGCCAACCCGGCAGGCCTGCAGAGCATCGGCAACAACTTGTTCGTGGAAACACCGGCCTCGGGCACGGAGGAAACCGGTAATCCCGGAGCAACTGGATTTGGTTCGTTGGCACAAGGATACCTCGAGTTGTCCAACGTGAAAGTCGTGGAGGAAATGGTGAATCTCATTAAAGCCCAACGCGCCTACGAAATCAATTCCAAGGCCATTCAGGCAGCGGATGAGATGATGCAGATGAGCAACCGCCTGCGCGGTTAATTTTAAAACGAAGGAACGATAATGAAACGACTGGGAGGGATCCTGCTGCAATGGGCTGCTGCCGCCACAATGCTGGCCGCGGCCAAGGCCGAGCCACTGCCGGCCGCCGAGTTGGGCGCCATGCTGAAAAGCGAACTGCGCGCATTGCTGTTGACCAAGGGCAAACCGGGCGAGCTGGAATTGACCCCCACGCGGCCGTTGCCGGAAATCGAGGTGCCGGCGAACAGCGCATTGAACCTGAAAATGATTTATCACCCCGGCACGCCCATGGCGTACATGCGGGTGAAATTCGCGCTTAGCGCAAATGAGCAACGGCTGGGCGAATGGACGGTTTATTATCGCACCAAGTTGTACCGGGACGTATGGGTGGCAAACGCACCGGCCCAGACGGGCACGTTGTTGAACGAGGTGGAACTACGCCGCGAACGGCGTGACGTGATCAATGTGCGTCAGCCGTTGTGGAATGGCGCCAAGCCCGAGGCACGCCTCAGCCTGCGGCAGGGCGTGGCGAGCGGATCGTTGATTTATGAGCGGATGCTGAAATCCACTCCCGTGGTCAAGCGCGGGCAGGTGGTACAGGCGTTTGTTCAAATCCGCGCGCTTTCCGTGCGGATGAAAGTAGAAGTGCTGGAGGATGGAGCCCCTGGCGAAACCGTACGGATGCGCAACCTGCAAAACAACAAGGTCATTCGTGGAACGGTCATTAATGAAAACTTCATTCGCATCAATCTTTAGCACTGGAACCCTGCTCGCGCTGCTGCTGTCCGCCACGCCGGCGGCCGCGGACTCATTGTGGAAACCGGGCATCAGCCGCAACCACGCAACAGACAAGACCGCACGCAACGTGGGCGATCTTTTGACAGTAGTGGTGTTTGAGAAAAACGTGATCAACAAGTCGGCCAAGACGGAAAATAAGAAATCCAGCTCGGACGATGCGAAAATTGAGAGTTTCCTGTTCGGTACGTCGGCGGGGACCAATTCCGGCAGCCAAGCACTAAAGCACAAGGGTGCCTACCCGGCGATGAAGTTTTCGATCAGCAACAGTTTCAAGGGTGAAGGCACGGTGGCCAACAGTGACGATATTTCGGCGACGTTCACGGTGCGCGTCATTGACGTTTTGCCCAATGACAACCTGATCATCGAAGGGCTGCGCCGGACATCTTATGCGCGTGAAACCCAGGATGTGATTCTGCGCGGCGTAGTTCGGCGGATCGACATTGCCGGCTCAAACAAGGTGAACAGCAACCAGATCGCAGACCTAAGCCTACGCTACATCAACACCGGCTCCGTAACCGACGGCCAGCGCAAGGGTTGGTTCAAAAGATTTTGGGACACCGTAAGCCCCTTTTAAAGAATGGAGCGACGCATGAAGAAAACAATTATTGCCAGCCTCGTTCTCGCCCAGTGGTTTTCTGCCCAAGCCGGCCCAGCACCGGCGGCTCATGGCG
>PBVU01000139.1:0-9217 GCA_002728775.1 Verrucomicrobiales bacterium
AAAGCCGGAGTTGGGTCAAAATCCTTCACCTCGGCCGCAATCTGGCAGGCATAGTCCGCCACCTCAAACGCCGAGATGCGTTCAATCCCACACCGCCCCGCGATGATATTTGACCAAAGTTCTTCAGTATCCGATCCAAGGGCGGATGTCACCCCCATCCCGGTCACCACAACTCGCCTGTCCGCAATGCCCATTATTAAAAAAAGAAGGCAGCCGGCACCCAAGCGCCCGCTGCCTGAAAAACCGTGCGGGCCTAGCCTTGATTGCCCTCGATGTACTCAATGACCGCACCCACGGTCGTGAGCTTCTCGGCCTCCTCATCGGGAATCTCCTGGCCAAACTCCTCCTCCAGCGCCATCACCAGTTCCACCGTGTCCAGCGAGTCCGCGCCCAAGTCCTCGATGAACTTGGCCTCGGGCGTGATTTGCTCCGCCGACACCTGCAGTTGCTGCTCAATGATCGTCTTTACCTTGGCCGCAGTGTTGTTTTCGTCAGACATATTACTCTTGAATTTTGGTGCTGCTTGTCAGCCAAATCGTCCCCACCGTCAAGCCCGGAATCGGCATTTCTTATTCACAAGTCACATCACCATTCCGCCATCCACCGTCAACACTTGGCCCGTGATATACCCCGCGCCCGGCCCTGCCAAAAACACGGCCGCCGCCGCAACATCTTCCGGTTTGCCAAATGCCCCCAGCGGAATATGTGACCGCGCCACCTCCTTCGTTTCCTCTTTCAACTCCGCCGTCATGTCCGTGTCAATAAAGCCCGGCGCAATTACATTGGCCGTAACACCCCGAGACGCCAACTCCTTCGCCACGCTCTTGGTGAAACCCACCAAACCCGCCTTACTCGCCGCGTAATTGGCCTGGCCCGCGTTGCCCATCAGCCCCACCACCGAAGCCACATTGATGATCCGACCCGTCCGCAGCTTCATGAAATTCCGCGTCAACGCCTTGGTGAACAGGAACGCTCCCTTCAGGTTGGTGTTTAAAACCAAGTCCCAATCCTCGTCCCCCATCCGCATCAACAACCCGTCCCGCGTCACACCCGCATTGTTGACCAACACATGCACCCCGCCCGTCTCCTCCAGCAAACCTTCCACCGCCCCATTTACCGCCGATGCATCTGCCACATCCACCGCCAACGCCCATGCCCGACGGCCCAGCGCCTTTACCTCATCCGCCACCGAAGCCGAATTCGCCTCCGTCCGCGACACACACGCCACATCCGCCCCAGCTTCCGCCAAGGCCAACGCCACTGCACGGCCAATACCGCGCCCCGCGCCCGTCACCACCGCCACTTGATTTTCAAACAAACTCATCCACCGCCGAGTACCCCCCCCCGCCGCCGTGAGCAAGCGAAAACCCTAGCGCCCTTCCCGTTTTGCCGCGTCAAAACGTTCATTGCGCACCGACATTTTCGCCCCCGTCTCCCTGCGCCACGCCGCCAGCTTTGCTGCCAAGGCCTTCACCCGTTCGGGCTCCTCCTTGGCCAGATTCTTCTTTTCTCCAACGTCCTTCGCCAGGCTAAACAGCTCCAGCCGCCCGTCCTCGTACCACTCGATCAACTTCCAGTCCCTCTCCCGGACCGCGCCGGTCGGGGCAATTCCCTGATTGCCATAGTGCGGATAATGCCAGAACAACGGGCCCCGATCATGCGCCTTCCCACGTAAAGCCGCCGTAAAACTCACCCCGTCAATCCGCGCGGGCAACTGCGGCTTGACCCCGGCTATCTCCAAGATGGTGGGGAAAAAGTCCGTACTCGTCACCGGCGCATCACTCACGCTCCCCGGTCGGGTCACTCCCGGCCAACGCACCATCATCGGCTCGCGTATTCCCCCCTCATACATCCAGCCCTTTCCACCGCGTAGGGGCAAGTTGCTCGTCGGATGCCCTTCACTCGTCGACAAGCCCCCATTGTCACTCATGAAAAATACCACCGTGTTTTGCTCCAGCCCCAAATTCTTCAATCCATCCAGCACCTTTCCCACCGCCAGATCCATCGCCTCAACCATGCCCCCATACACCGCATGTTCCTGCACCAGCCGCACCCTGCGCGAATGTTCCTGACCCCACTTTGCCTCCAATCCCCGCTCCTGCTTGCGCTTTTGATACTTGGCCGTCAGATCCTTGCGCGCCATCAACGGCGTGTGCACCGAGTAGAAGGAAAGATAGGCCAGAAAGGGCTTGGTCTTGTTGGCCGCCATGAATTTCACCGTCTCACTCGCCAATCGGTCCGGCAAATGCTCTCCATCCGGACCGTCCTTCAAACGAGGATTTCCGTACGGGGAAAAATACTTTTTCCCCCATATGCCCCCCCTCGTTGATGCCCGCCCTGATTCACGTCAAACCCCTGATCCTCCGGCCAAAACCCCTCGTTGCCCAGATGCCATTTCCCCGCGAAAAAAGTTGCGTACCCGTGCTCCTTCAATGCCTCGGCAATCGTGAATTCCTTCAGTTCCAGTTGCCGTGTGTAAACCGCATTCCCGTTGCCGCCAGCCGGTCACAATTCGACGTGTCGTAAAACGTGCTCCCAAAGCACTTCAAGTCCGTCCACCCCAAGTCATCCACCAGGAAAAAACAAAGTTCAACGGCTTGACCTTTTGATCCGCTAGCACCACACAAGGCGCCAGCGCCCGGCACCACATGCAAGCTTCCCGAGGACCGTTCATACTTGCCACTCACTACTGTTCAGGGTTTCGTCGGGCGTGTCCAAGATCAGCGATAAGCCCCTCTTCACCCCCGGGCCACTGACAACCAGCCCAACGGTCAAGCAGTCCATGCTGCGCGATCTTGGCTCGCGGGACAGCGAATTTATCAACATTGTCGCCGGTATTCGGCAGTCGCTGTTAAAATTGGCCGACCTCACCACCGCCAATGGCTGGGAAGCCGTTCCCATGCAGGGCAGTGGCACCTTTGCCATCGAGTCCGCCCTGGCCACCCTGACTCCGCCCGACGGCAAATGGCTCGTCATCATCAACGGCGCCTACGGGGAACGTATTCTCAAAATTGCCGACCGCAACAACATTTCCGCCGTCCCCCTGCGCTGTGCCGAAAACCAACAACCTTGCCTCGACGCCGTCGATACTGCACTCCGTCAGGGCGGCTTCACACACGTCGCGACCATCCACTGCGAAACCACCTCCGGCGTCCTCAACCCCGTCAACGAGATCGGCGCCATTGCCCGGCAACACGGCTGCATGCACTTGGTCGATTCCATGAGCGCCTTCGGCGGTGTTGAGTTTGAATTCACCCATATCGACTGCCTCGTCTCCAGTGCAAACAAATGCATTCAAGGTGTCCCCGGTTTTGCCTTTACCCTCTGCCACCGTCCCCTGCTTGAGCACAGCCATGCCCGAACCCTCAGTCTCGATCTTGCCGATCAATGGCATGGCCTTGAAACCAACGGCCAATTCCGGTTCACCCCACCCACCCACGCAATCCTTGCCTTCGACCAAGCCTTGAGGGAACTCGATGCCGAAGGCGGCGTCGCTGCCCGCGCCACACGTTACCAAGCCAACCACAAAATTTGTCTGGAAGGCATGCGCGCTCTGGGCTTTCGAGAATACGTGCCCGAACCCCTTCAAGGACACATCATCACGTCATTTCTTTATCCCAGCGAGAATTTCGATTTTGAAGATTTTTATGATCGCCTCAACGAAAAGGGCTTCGTCATCTACCCCGGCAAGGTCACGCAGGCGGCCTGTTTCCGGATCGGCCACATCGGTCACCTGTTCCCCAAGGATACCGAGGCGCTTTTATCCGCTGTCCGCGAAATTATCGCTGGCGAATAACACGTCCTCCCCGGCCTTACTCTTCCACCTTCTGTGAATCCGCCCAAGCTTGAGCCAACTTCTGGCCCTCGGCCACTTGGCTGGGTGTCATTTTCTTGGATAATTCCGCTTGGGCCTGTTTGGCAGCATCGTCCCCGGCACTGGCCGCCAAGGTGAACCACTTGGTGGCCTGAATGAAATCCGGATCACCGGTCTGCCCCAAGGCAAGCATCATGCCCAGAGCGGTTTGCCCCTCGGCGTGGCCCTGCTCGGCGGCTTGTGAGAAAAGGTTGAACGCCTCCGCGTTGTTGGAGGGAACTCCCTGGCCTTCGGTATACATGACGCCTAGGTTGACCTGCGCCTGCGGATGGCCGTGCTCGGCAGCCTTGCGATACCAGCGCGCCGCCAAGGCCGGATCGCGCGGCAGATTCTTGCCCTCGTAATACATCCAGCCGATGCTGAACTGCAACTGGGCAAAGGCCGCCCCAGGCTCCGATCGTGTAAAAGCACTGGCCACATCCTCAAGCGCCGCCGCCTTTTTGTCCGGCTCAGGAATTTGCGTGGCGAACGTGAGGGCTTGCACAAACGCATCCTCAGCCTGCCGTGGATCCCCCGGCTGGGCCATGGCCAAGGCGATGGCTTTCAACGCCTCAGCCTTCTCGGCATTATCTGCCAGTTGATCGGCAAGCTTGAGCGACTGGTTTAAAACCGCTTGGGATTGTTCCTGGATTTGGCGGGCAAGGACAAGCGACTGGGCCAAGACCTCCTTGGCTTGAGCGGAGTCGCCAACCTCCTTCATCGCACCCGTAATGTCCGCCAAAACCGCAACCTTCTCTTCTGTATTCTCAATGGCTGAAACGGCCGCAAGCGCGCTCTTCAGGATGTTCTTGGCCTCATCGGTCTGGTCGATTTTGATTAACGCTCCAACCAAATAGGTCAACGCCGGGGCACGCTCGGCATCCGTCTTGAGGGTTTCGATGATTACCTTGGCGTGGACCAAAATTATGGCGGCACGATCCATTTCACCCGCCTCCGCCAGTGTGCCGGCCAGATTACACAGGACACGCACCTTGTCTTCCGGGGCATCAACGGTCTCGATCAAAGCAAGTGCCGGATCCTTGGGAGGCTCCACCTCAACGACTGGTTCTTCGCCCGGCTCCTCAATCGGCTCGGCAGACACGGACGCATCGCCCTGGACGACCTCGTCCGCTTCCTTGGGCTCTTCGGGTTCGGCCTTCGCCTTTTGTTGAACGGGTTCCGGCTCCGGTTCCGGCGTGATCTTTGGCTCAACCGGTTGCGCCTGGATTACCGGCGCCTCCTGAGTGGGCGCGGGCTTGAATATGAAACAGGCTAGAATGCCGACAAGCAGAATGCCAGCCAGTATCATCTCAGCACGTTTGTTTTGCATGACTGTTCCTTGTGGTCGCCTAATTGCGCGGCGGGTTGACTAATTTCTTCAGGTGATCCCCCTCCTCAATCGCCTCCCGAAAGGCATTGATATCCTTCTCCATGGCATACTGGAGGGCTTGATAATATTGCTCGGAATAGAAAAAAGCGCGGGCGACATCACCGTCCACCAGTTCCACATCCTGAGGCTTGACCGTCGGCATGAGCAACAATCGGCCACGGGTAAAGTTGCTGAGCTTGAGCACCTGGCTCCTGGTGTTCAGATCGATGGTTTTTTTCATCAGCACCGCATACTTCAGCCGCTCCAAGTCGTCCATGTTGCGCAACAATACCGTGAAGCTGGGCTTGCCGTTTGCCGACGGCTTGTTCATATCCCAAAGCAACCGGCCATAACTATCCTCATCAGGACAATCGATAAGGCGCACGGCGGGAACCGGTTCCTTTAAAATGCTCTGCGCGGCATCGCTGGCGCGCTGAAGAACATACGTCACGGCGAGGGCAGTGCGTCCGCCCTTTCTTGTCAGGATGTGCGGTGCCTGTGCCTGGAGATATTCACTCAGGAACTGGACCTGAAAACCGGACTGAACATTCTGGTCGGCGCGGAAAAAGATCAGCTTGGCTGCATCCAGCTTTTCCGCCGCCTTGCGTCGTTTCAGGACTTCATAAATCTGGCGATGGCAGAGAATATCCTCACCGGGCACGGCCCGTCCGACGAACCGGCTGTAGGGATATTGATCCGCCAACTTGACGTTGCCCGCCACGAGAGCCCGGGTCAGTGCCTTCATGCTGTGCAACTGGTGATTTTCAGTCAGGTAACGAAGATCAAAAGTGTCCTCGGCCCGTATTCGATAGGCATCGCGAAAAAGCTGGTTGCCAGAACTGTCAAACGCGTCCTCATCCTTGGGCATGTTGCGACCCGCGGTTTGGTCCTCAGGCAACACGAACGGGGTCAGCACGATGATGACCTCACGCTTCACCGCCTTGTCCTGGCGGCTTCGGAAAAAACCGCCGAGCAGCGGCACATCCCCAAGCAACGGCACTTTGTCAACCTTTTGCTCCTTGTCGTTGGCGATGAGGCCACCAATGATAAACGGTGTGTTGTTGGCCACTCGCACATAGGTGCGCACCTCGCGCTGGGAAATGGTCGGCGAGGTTGCTAGTACATTTCCGCTATTGTCCTTCACTGTCACGTCGCCATCCGGCACCTTGGCCGTGACTGACGCGTTCACCTGCATGCTCACCTCGCGGTCATCCGCACTGATGCGCGGCCGGACGTAAAGTTTGATGCCCGCGTTCTTTATCTCGAAATCCACAGAGGCAATATTGCCATTGTTCAAGAAGCGCGTCTTGGCAAAGGGAATCTGCTCACCCACGTTGATGTAGGCCATGCGATTGTTGAGCGCGAGGACGCTGGGCCGGGAAAGAATCTCCGCCTTGCCATCACGCACCAGCGCCTTGAGCTGCGCGTTGATACCGCCAAAGACCCCCTGAGTGGCGGCATTCACCACAACATCC
The DNA here is from genome assembly GCA_002728775.1 of Verrucomicrobiales bacterium. Classification (GTDB taxonomy): domain Bacteria; phylum Verrucomicrobiota; class Verrucomicrobiia; order Limisphaerales; family UBA1100; genus UBA6614. The sequence continues at coordinate 6,698 of PBVU01000139.1, forward strand.
GTTGCCGCCGAGCCGGGATATTTCAGGGTGCCGATAGTAAGCGTACTGAACTTGTCATTGGCCACGCCGCCCGAATTACTGCCCGAGCGTGACCATTGAACCCCAAACTCCTTCAGGGCATTGGAGGAAATCTCAAGGATCATGGCCTCGATAATGATCTGCCGTGCGGGCACATCAATGGTTTTGCTCAACGCAGCAACCACGGAACTGACCTGCGCCGGCTTGTTGCCGTCATAAAACACCATCAACTCCCCTATGGGATCCGTCTCGGTTAGCGGAAATTTTTCACCCTCCTTCGGGATCGATTCGTGATTAGCCGTGCTTGGTAAAGCCACAATCAGGGGCAGCTTGGCTGGGTCAATGGCCTCCTCAAGTTTGCCGACATTAAACCCATGCAGCGTAAGCATCTGTGACGCCCTCAAGGCATCCACATAGCTGAGCGACAACCTCTTGGATACTACGCGAACCGCATTCGTGCTGTTGCGGGCGGACAACTCCGCTAGCGCTTTGGAGAGCCATGGTTTGACCGGACTGCGCGGCGGCGTCTGTGCCTGAGCGGCCACCAACCCGAATCCCAAAATGAAAACCCCCAGTGCTCTATTTCCCATTACTCTCATTCCCCTCGCGTGGTGCATCAAAAATGCCCGTAAAGAATGTCTGCATGACAGACCGTTTCGCCGCCTTTTTCTCCTTGGGGCTGGAGTCCCGCTTCTTGCGGGCGGCCTTTTTCTGCTCCTTGATTTTCTCCTTCTGCTCGCCGGCGCCCTGCTCGAGCTTCTCCCTTAAATCATCGTGCTTCTTCAGCAGCGGGGCGAGGTCGGTGTGGTCGATCTCGTAGACCAGTGCGTCGGTGTTGGCCATCACGGTGCTGGCGCGGCCGCTGCCGTTTAATATGTTGCCCTCGCCGAAGTGCTGACCGGCGCGGTAGGTCTCCACCTTGGCGTCGTCCTGACCGCGCATGGACACGGTGCTGGTCAACAGGCCCTCCAGGCACACGAACATCGACCGGCCCTCGGCACCCTGCCGGTAAAGCACCTCGCCCTCGCCCAGCGCATGTTTGCGCATCTTGGGAAACACCTGCTTGAACTCCTTGGCGCTCAGGCTGCGGAACAAGTCCGTGCGCGTGAGCAGTTGATACAAGTCCTCGTCCAGCGACGCGTCGAGCGTGCGCCGTTCGCGCCGCGCGATGAACACCTCCTCCTTCGAATGCGCGGGCATGATACCAGAATGCGCCAAATGTTCAAGCACGCTTCGGTTGACGACGTGGCGCGCCTCGTTGGGGGAAATCTTGGCGGGCAAAATGAAAAACCGCACCTCGTACTCCATGCCCTCGAGGGTGGATTCCTTCATGCGCACCTCGGGCTCGGGATCCTCGAGCACGCCCTCGCCGTCGGCGGTGGCCAGCACGCCAGCGGTCATCACGCGGATGACGCGCCCGGGTGGCACGTCGAAATCGATGGTGAAGTCCAGGTCGATGCGGAAGTGCGGCTTGGGCTCCATGTAGTTGGTGACGATCGTCTCGCCCAGCCGGCTGTTGGGGATGACGACCATGTTATTGCGCGTGGTGCGCAGGCGTGTGGTGCGCCAGTTCACCTCGATGATCTCGGCAATGATGTGCGTCTCCACGCGGTTCTGGTGCAGCATCACCCAGTCGCCGATCTTGAACGGCCGCTCCACGTGGATGGCCAGCCCCATGAAGAGGTCGAGGATGACCGTGCGCAGCGCCAGCCCGATGATGACGCCGATGACGCCCGAGGCGGCGAGCATGCCGCGAATGTCCTGCTGGAACACCGTCGACATGATGGCCAGCCCCGCGAGGATGAACACGATGATGCCAGTGATGTCCTTGGGCAGCCGCGGCACGCGCCGCTCCGAGATGCGCCCGATGAAACCATCCCAGAAAAAGACCGCGAGGACGCGGTTTAAAAGAAACGCCGCCGAGAGCCACACGCCCACCTGCACGCCATAGGTGAAGAGGTTGCGCGTGAGAAAGTTCGCGTTGACGAGGAATTGGTCGACCAGCTCCTGCCGATTCAAAAGCGCCAGCAGGAACGCCGCGAACACCGCCGCGGGCAGCCAGATGCGACCAATTGACTTCATTACACTACACCACACCCGCACACGACCACTGTCGCGTAGGCGCCAAGCAGAAAAACAACCTCCTTAAACTACGAATTTTCTACAGAAAGCCGACGGCACACGCAACTCAAAACACGTGTTTTTCGACAAATCTCCGTTAGGAAGACGCCCCAACCGTACGGGGAATTCAGGAAACTGTGATCCAACTGTCGCCGGGGCCGGTGGCCCCGGAACGCAAACCTAAACCGACTACCGGGGCCCCCGTCCCCGACTACAGATTCCGGTTACACCAGTTCCCCGATCGGCGTCCCGGCGGTAATGACATCCACCACTGGCTTGGGAACGCCATCGGTGACACGCAGTTGGCCGATGTCAAAAAGCGCGTGCATGATGGTGCTCATGAGGTGCTTGGGATTGTATGGCCGCGTAGCCGGCTCCGCA
>PBVU01000140.1:0-13805 GCA_002728775.1 Verrucomicrobiales bacterium
CAATTCCGCACTAGTTACTTGAGCTTCAGTAACTCCGCTTCTGTCCACGGGGCTTCTCGGTTTGCGTTGGCCTGCTTGACGCGCATGACGTCGGCTGGTGTGACCGGGTCTGCGCGATGCTCCCACTCACGTCGCGCATAGGTGAGGATGGAGGCAATTTGCTCGTCATTGAAACCCTGCAGTGCCGGCATACTCATGCGGTAAGTGCGTCCATGCACGGTAATGGGCCCCGTGACCCCGTGAAGCACAATACCAATGGCCCGGTCTGCCGGTCCGACAAGGAAGGGGGAATCGATCAGTGGAGGTGCTTTGCCTTCCTCGCCGAGGCCGTTTGCATGATGGGAGGCGGCACAGGTGGCTTGGTAAAGCAACTTACCCGTCTCGAAGCGCTTGGACTCGGCGTTAGTCAAGGCTCTGGGCGGTGGCGGGGGCTTGGCGGCCTCGCCCCAGACCACAAATTTTTCCAGCTTCTTGATTTGGTTTTGGATCGCGTTGTTCTTGGATTGGGCCAGCGCGGCCATTGCCAAGGGTTGGGATTTGAAGGCGACCGGCTTGAGCGCTCGACCGTTGGGAAGAGCGGCGGAAACGAGGCCGTCGATCAAGGCTCGTTGGAAATGTTCGTGTGGCGTGGTGGCCGCGGCAAGGTGAAGCAAACGGTCGATCCGTGGGGCGCTGCGTTCACGTGCCACGCATCCAGCAAGGGTTCGCACGATAGCCCTCCACCCATTATCATCGCCGCGCCATTTTGGATGTGCGGCTGTGCGCTGGAGAAATTCCAGTTCCCGGCCAGCCAAGCCCGTGATGAGGCCATCGCGGACAATACTGTCTCTCGCGTTGGCGAGCACAAAGTCGCGCAGCAAGGGTTCACTGCCGGGCAGGGGAATGGCGGGCAGCGAAAGCGCCAGTTGGCGGCGGACATCCAGATTTTTGTCACTGCGGAGAGGCAGAAGCGCGGAGACCAGTTCAGCCTCAGTCTCGGGGGAGTCCTTTCGAGGGCCGGCGATATAGGTTTCCAATGTCCGGAGGGCGGCGATGCGCACGCGCGGATGTTCATCGCTTAAGGCAATCTTGATTGTTTCGGCGTCGAGTTGGCTGAGTCCCTCCAGCGCCCACAGGGCATGTTGACGGGCAAGGTGACTCTTACCGGATGTGGCGGTCTTGCGCAGGGCGGGGGCTAGTTTGGCGTCGGCGCTTTGAACAATCAGCCTTTGGGCCGTGTCGCGAGTCCATCCGTTTGGGGATTCCAAGTGGGCAACCAAGTCGCCTTTCACCTGTGCGGGTTTGTGTGGCGGCTTCGGGCCATGAACAATTCGATAAATGCGGCCCAAGCCGATGGGTTGGTCGAGTTTGCGCTCGATGATTTGTTTGCGAAGAAATGTGGTAACGTAGTGCTTGTGTTGCAGGATGCCGCGATAGAGGTCGACAATGTATACGCAACCGTCGGGGCCGTTGTAGAGGTTGACTGGCCGAAAGCGTTCATCGGTTGAGGTGAGCCACTCGGTCTTGTCGTAGGCGTTTTCGCCGCGCGGCTGACCATCTTTCCAAGTGATGCGCTGATGGCGGACCATGTTTCCACAAGGCTCGGGTATGAATGCATCACCGATCATGGATGCGGGATATTGGTCGCCGCGGTAAATGACGGGGCCGGACGCGCCGGTCCAGACCGCAAGGTGGCCGTTGCGAAGCATGTTCTTTTGGTAGCCGCGGTTGATGCCGGGATTGACGCGGCTGGTCCACACCTCGCTGCTTCCCCACAATCTCAGGCCGATGCCATTGCGGGTGCCGTAGTGGGGATTGCGGGTGGTGTAAATTCCGGGAATGAGGTCGCCAAACAGCGGGGCGGAATTGCTGTTATAGTAAAGACGCCCATAATCATCCTGAGTGATGCCCCATTGGCCCCGGAAGACGGTGTTCTGCACAACCCATTTGCCGTCAATTTGGCGGATGCGTTTGGTGGACTTGGCGTTGTACAGCCAATTGTCGAGACCCGGCATGAGGCCGTTGTCTGTGTGTTCGACCGGGCCCTGACGCGCATACCCGGTGAGGATGACGGTTTTCTTGTCGGCTTTTAAGTCGCCGTCGGTGTCCTCGCAGAAAAGGAGGTTGGGGGGTTCGGCTACGAGTATGCCGCCCTTGACCAAGGCAATGGCACGGGGCATTTGCAGGCCGGTGAGAAAATCAATTCGCTTGTCCATGCGCCCGTCGCCGTTGGTGTCCTCCAGCACGCCGACCCGGCCGGTCTTGGCATCCTCGCCAGTGCCGTCCACGTTGGGCATGTAGGCGCGCATCTCCACCACCCACATGCGGCCGGCAGCATCGATAGCCATGGCCACGGGGTCATGCAGGAGGGGGTCGGCTGCGGCAATTTCAATACGGAAGGGAGGAGCCAGCTTGAAGGATTTTAGCGCTTCTTCCGGTGTGAGGATGGGGGCGGGTGGCACGTTCATGTCGCGCCATACCTCGGGTTGGACTTGGCCTCTACGGTCGCCGCGCTGGGCATGTGTTGGCAACACGGTAAGGCAGAGAATTGTTAAAAAAAGAAATCGCTTCATCACCAAGGCGGCGAACGGTATCAGCGGAGGTTTTCGGCGGCAAGTCTGGTGAATAGCTCTTGCTTGCATTTGGGGGTGCCCCGGAGAGAATGGCGGCGAGTGAAGGGAGGTTTGCTCAAGATATTGCCCCCGGTGGCCTTGGCGTGTGCCATGGCTTTCTTCGCTGCGTGTGGTGTTCTCGACCAGCCGGGCTATTCCTACAATGACCCACCGTTCAATGACCAGATCAGTCTTGAGGACTTGTACACACAGGCGGAATTGGGCAGCTCGGCGGCGATGGCGCACTTGGGGTGGCGTTACGACACGGGGCGGGGGGTGCCAAAGAATCCAGTCAAGGCGGCACAGTGGTATCAATTTGCCGCCGAGGAGGGTCATTCGTTGGCGCAGAACAATTTGGGTTGCCTGTTTCGGGATGGACGAGGAACGATTCAGGACTACGCGAAGGCAGCCGAGTGGTTTCGGAAGGCGGCCAAGCAGGGCAACGATCATGCGCGCAACAACTTGGGTTGGTTGCATGAACACGGGCTGGGAGTGCCTCGAAACCTGCGCGAGGCCGCGCAACTCTACGAATTTGCCGCCAAGGACAAACGGGACGTTTTGACAAACAAGGCAAGATCCGGACATCCCTTTGCCCAGAATAATCTGGCCTGCCTGTATCGGGATGGACGCGGGGTGGAGAAGGATCTTGCCAAGGCGATTCGGCTATTCCGCCGCGCCGCCAAGGCCAAGAACACGGATGCGCTCCACAATCTTGGCCTGTTATATGAACAGGGACTGGGACTGAAACGTGATCCGCGCGAGGCGGGCACGTTGTATCTGGAGGCGGCGACGCTCGGCAACGTGTACGCCATGAACAGCTTGGGGTGGTTGTTTGAGAAAGGATTGGGCACTTCGCGTGACTATGAAAAGGCCATCTTCTGGTATCTTCAGTCTGCGCATCGTGGATACGCGCTGGCGATGCATAACGTGGCCACCCTGTACCGGGATGGGAAAGGGGCGGACGCGGACTTGATCATTGCCGCTGAGTGGTACGAGAAGGCGGCTCACCGTGGGAACGCCTATTCGCAGGCGATGCTGGGCTGGATGTACGAGAATGGACGGGGCGTGAAACAGAATTTTGCCTTGGCGGCGGAATGGTATCGGCGGGCGGCGTTGCAGGGGCTCTCGGTGGGGCAGATCAGTCTGGGCTTGTTTTACTTCCATGGTGCGGGCGTGGAGAAGGATCCAGTGAAAGCTTACAAATGGCTGCTGTTGTCCGCGGGCAACGGGCACGAGAAGGCGGCTAAGTATTGCGAGGAGATTGCGCGGGAGTTGACGCCGGCGCAAGTGGCGGTGGCCCGCGAACAAGCCGCGCGATTTGAGGCTAAGCCCACGCTGCAGGTGAAGCCGATTCACTCCGGTGGATAACTGGGGAAGTTCCTTGAAGTTTTCCCGGGAAAGGCGAGGGTTTTTCACCAATGGCGGGCCGTGAGTGAATCGAATGTGAACACTCCCCGCTGGACTCAACAGGGGGGTGCGTGTTGCCATGGCCACGCCATGAGGTTAAAGAAAACCATTCTACAAGCTGGACTGTTGGCCGCGTTTTGTTTGACCGGTTGTTACGCCACGCAGAGCGGAGAGTCGAATTACACGCTAAACGTGTTCAGCGACGACAAGCTGGTGCGACGCTACGACCGCCCGGTAGATGTGGTGTTGCCCGCGGTGCGCAAGACCTTGGCGGATGCCGGGGTGATCACGGCGGAGGATGCGACCACCAATGTCATCAGCGCACGCGTCAACACCCGGTATGTCTGGGTGAAAGTGGAGTCGGATACGGAGTCTGACAATATTTCCAGAGTCACCTATCAGGTGCGCACAAAATCATCCTGGGTTGTGGCGGGCCGCAACCCGGACGTGCGGATGGCCGCTGAGTTGGCGGAGGGCACCTTCCAGAACCTGGTCGTTCAGGAGAATCCGCAGCCGTAAATCGGGCTGCGAAACTGTAGAGTGCCTCACGTGGGTTTTGCGTCGCGCATTCGCGCGAGGCGTTGTTGTGCTTTTTCGGAGTGGACCGAATCGGGCATGCGTTCGGTGATTCCCGTCAGGCACTTTCGCGCGGTGGCCATGTCGCCGCCTTTGATGTGCCAGTCGGCGGCGAGGTTCATCCATCTTGAAATATCCTTGCGAGTCTGGAAGGGGATGGCGATGAGCTTATTCAATTCTTCCATGGCGAGGTCCGGCCGGCCATAGCGGTCCTGGTAAATCTGGGCCAGCGTTTCGCGGGTGAGATTGTCCAGTGGATGTTGTTCCAGATGCTTGAGGCAGTCGGAAACCAATGAGCCGGTGTCGCGCCGGTCATGGGCGTCAAAGGTGGCGTCCATTCTGGCGACACGTTGGGCGGCGCGCAGTTCCACTCCTGTGCCGGGAAATCGATTCATGATGGACTCAAACACCTTGCGGGCAGCAGTTTGGTCGCGTTCGTACTTGAGGTGCCAGTCTGCCAACGTGGTCAGGGCATAGGCAATCTTACCGCGTGGGTGATGGTCCTGCGCGATTAACACCTCAATGGTGATCTGTGCGGCCGTTAAGTCCCGCTGGTTTTCCATTTGGATGGAGGCGCGAAGCATTTGCCCGTCAAAGTCGCCGGGGAATTTTTCCAGTTGCTCGTTGATTTCACACAAGGCACCGTCGAGGTCGCCCTTCATGCGCCGGCTTTCGGCTATGGAGTAAAAGGGTTTGGGTTCAATTTCCTGTCTGCCGCCCGTTAGCAGGCCCGACATTCCACCACCGAGAAATTCTCCCAAGGATCCCGCCCAGGCCAACGCCAGCAAGATGGCGGGCAGAATGGCCAGAAGAGACATTGCGCCCAAGCCGGAGAGGTATTTCATGGTGATGATCATGAAAAACGAGAAGGCAATCTTGATGGAGAGGAAGAGCTGGTTTTCGCGGCCGCCGGCCATCAACTGGTAGCCGCCAAATCCTGCCAGTGCGAGCAGGAGGACAATCGTGAAGGTCCAGCTCATGCGTCGCTTTAACGGCGCGGCCGGAGATCAAACTTTGCAGTGGTCCGCGTGCGGGTCTGTGCGTTGCGGATTTCCATCGATTCCAAGTGGTATTGGCCCTTGACCTTCTTAAAGGAGATGGGTTTGAAAATTTTGAGGAGCCGGCCTTGGTGGTCGTAGGCGTTGGCTTGGACCAAGCCGAGAGTGTCCTTGTCGATCCAACTTTTGACCCGGGCATAGGTGCCGGCGACGGGCTTTGGGTTGCGGCTTTCGAGAATGAGGCACCACTGGCTGCGGTGCATGCCTTCCTCGACAAGTCGCTGGTCTTTCCAGTTGAAAAACTCGAACCCAAAATCCGCCAGCCAAAAATCGGAGCCGGCATAAGGTTTCATGGACGCGTTGCCCTGGAAGCGCGGGGCGGTGGAGATGCGAGGATGCTCACGGTTAAGAATTGCGTATTCGCCGGGCTCCCCCGCCTTGCGGTAGACAACCAGTTGGGTGACAGCGCCAGCGGGTCCGCCGTCGAGATTAATGGCCTGATAATACTGGATCCATTCGTCGGGTTTTTTGGGGTCGGGCCGATAGGACTGGAAACTGGCCTGTAATTCTGGCAACGGCTTCCCTTTGGCATCACGGCGATGCAAGACGGCCTTGCCGTCGAATTCTTCCCTTGGCTGCATTCGCAGCAGTCGCATTTGCAACGCCCGCCCTTTTTGGATTTGCTCAACGGGGGCCTTGACGATCAGTGGCGCGGCATCAATTTGCCCCGCAGAAATCACCATCGAAAACAAAGTGATCCATTTCATTGTCATTGAAGAATGCCTCCCCGCGAACATAAGCCTTTTGTTGGATAGTTCAAGTCCACCGCATTTTTGGGGTGTGACACATAGGTTTTAAAAATGAGACACAGGTGTGTCAGTATGGCGCTTTTTTGGGTCGGTCTTACGGGTTTAAATTGAATTATTCCCCACAATACCGGGATTACCATGATGGCACAACGATTGCTCAAGGAGGTGTGGCACTCCGTGAATTGACACATTCAGGGTAAAGATATGGGAAAGATTTTAGGCATTGATTTGGGAACGACGAACTCGTGCATGGCTGTCATGGACGGAGGGGAGCCGACTGTGCTGGAGAATTCCGAGGGCAAGCGCACGACGCCTTCGGTGGTGGCTTTTGGAAAAAATGGCGAGCGGCTGGTGGGAGATGCCGCCAAGCGGCAGGCGGTAACCAATCCCGCCAACACAGTTTTTTCAGCCAAGCGTTTCATTGGCCGCAAGCATGGTGAGGTGGGCGAGGAATCCAAGCGCATGCCATACAAGATTGTCGACGGCAAGAACGGCGATGCGGTGATCGAGGTGGAGGTCGAGGGCGAAAGGAAGACTTTTAGCCCGCAGGAAATTTCCGCGATGATTCTTTCCAAGCTGAAAGCCGACGCGGAAATGAGACTGGGTGAAACCATCACGCAGGCGGTCATCACCGTGCCCGCGTACTTCAATGACTCCCAACGGCAGGCTACCAAGGACGCGGGTAAGATCGCGGGTTTGGATGTTCTCCGTATTATCAACGAGCCGACAGCGGCCTCGCTGGCCTACGGGCTGGACAAGAAGAGTGACGAAAAGATCGCGGTCTATGACTTGGGCGGTGGTACCTTCGACATCTCGGTCTTGGAAATCGGTGACAAGGTGTTTGAAGTCAAAGCCACCAATGGTGATACCCACCTTGGAGGTGATGACTGGGACAATGCCATCATTGACTGGGTGGTGGATGAGTTTAAAAACGAGACGAGCATCGATCTTACGGGCCAGCCTGATGCCATGCAGCGCATCAAGGAGGAGGCCGAGAAAGCGAAGATCGCACTGTCCAGTTCGCAATCCTACGAGATCAGCCTGCCATTCATCACGGCGGATCAGTCAGGGCCGAAGCATATCAAGCAGGATCTTAGCCGCGCCAAGCTGGAGCAGCTTTGTGATGACCTGTTTGAGCGCACTTCAGGCCCGGTGAAAGCCTGCCTGAAGGATGCGGGTCTGACCTCGGGCGACGTGGATGAGCTGGTGCTTGTTGGCGGAATGACGCGCATGCCGCGCGTTGTGGATACCGCCAAGGCACTGTTGGGCAAACAGCCGAACCAAGGCGTTAACCCGGATGAAGTGGTGGCCATTGGCGCGGCGATCCAAGGTGGCGTGTTGAATAAGGAGGAGGGACTGGATAGTGTCCTGTTACTGGATGTGACCCCGTTGTCGCTGGGCATCGAGACTGAGGGGGGGATTTTTACCACCCTGATTGAGCGCAATTCCACCATTCCCACGAAGAAGTCCCAGATTTTCTCGACGGCGGCGGACAATCAACCGGGCGTGGATATCAAGGTGCTCCAAGGCGAGCGCCGCATGGCCAGTGCCAACAAGCAGATTGGGAATTTTAAGCTGGACGAAATTCCGCCCGCACCGCGAGGCGTGCCGCAAATCGAGGTGACATTTGATATCGATGCCAACGGCATTCTGCACGTATCCGCCAAGGACAAGGGCACGGGCAAGGAACAAAAAATTACCATCACTCATTCCAGTGGCCTGAGTGAGGATGAAATTGAATCCATGCGCAAAGATGCCGAGGAACATGCCGAGGAGGACAAACGGCAATTCGAGGCAGCGGAAGCCAGGAATACGGGCGAGAATCTTGTTTACGCCTCGGAAAAACTGTTAAAGGACAATGCGGGCAAGATTTCTGATGAAAAGAAGAATTCCATCGAGTCCGAGGTGGAGGCCCTGAAGGACACCTTGAAGGGCGATGACATTGAGAAGATCAAGGAACAGTCCGACAAGTTGCAGTCGGCTTTGCAGGATGCCTCAGCGGATATGTACAAGGCTGCCACGGAGGAGGCGGAGAACGCCAAGGCCGGTGACAGTGACGAGAAGCCGGCCGAGGAAGAGGCCAAGGAGGAGGGCCCCGTGGTTGATGCCGAGGTGGTCGACGAGGAGAAGAAATAATTTCGCCGCGGCGAGTGTCGCGGATGCATTCACACCAAACCCAAACAACAAACATAGACAAAATATGGCACTGAAAATCCAACCCCTCGGCGATCGGGTCCTCGTGGAACCGGTCGAGGAGGCAGAAGTGAAAAAGGGCGGGATCATCATTCCTGATTCCGCGAAAGAAAAACCCCAGGAGAGCAAGGTGGTGGCGCTCGGCACCGGCAAGACCGATGACGACGGCAAGAAGATTCCCTTCGAGGTGAAGAAGGGGGACACCGTGCTGGCCAGCAAGTATGGCGGCACCGAGATCAAGCTCGACGGCAAGGAGTACAAGATCCTGAGCTCCGACGACATCCTGGCCATCATCAAGTAACGATTAAAAGGAACGAAAAACATGTCAGCAAAACAACTCGCATTTGACCAAGCCGCCCGGCAGAAGATCCTGTCCGGCGTGGAGAAACTTGCCCGCGCCGTCAAGGTGACCCTCGGGCCCAAGGGCCGCAACGTGCTCATCGACAAGAAGTTCGGCTCGCCGACCGCCACCAAGGACGGCGTGACCGTGGCCAAGGAAATTGAGCTGGAGGATCCCTACGAGAACATGGGCGCGCAGATGGTGCGCGAGACCGCCAGCAAGACCAGCGACGTGGCCGGCGACGGCACCACGACCGCGACGGTCTTGGCCGAGGCGATCTACCGCGAAGGCCTGCGCAGCGTCACCGCCGGCGCCAGCCCCATCCACATCCAGCGTGGTGTGCAAAAGGCCGTTGACGTGGCCGTGGGCCAGTTGGCCAACATCGCCAACAAGGTGAAGGACAAGAAGGAGATCAAGCAGGTCGCCACCGTGTCCGCTAACTGGGACGAGACCATCGGCGACATCATCGCCGACGCCATGGACCAAGTGGGCAAGGACGGCACCATCACCGTCGAGGAAGCCCGTTCCATCGAGACGACCCTGGAGGTTGTCGAGGGCATGCAGTTCGACAAGGGCTACCTTTCGCCCTACTTCATGACCGACGCCGACACGCAGGAATGCAAGATGGAAGAGTGCAAGATCCTTCTCTACGAGAAGAAGATCAGCAGCGTGAAGGACATCCAGCCCATCCTCGAGAAGGTCGTGGCCGCGGGCAACAAGCCGCTGCTGATCGTCGCCGAGGACATCGAGGGCGAGGCGCTGGCCACCCTCGTGGTCAACCGTATTCGCGGCACCATCAAGGTTTGTGCCGTCAAGGCCCCTGGTTTCGGCGACCGCCGCAAGGCCATGATGGAAGACATTGCCATCCTCACCGGCGGCAAGTTCATCACCGAGGACCTCGGCCTGCAACTCGAGAACATCGAGCTGGGCGACCTCGGCAGTGCGGCCAACGTGACCGTTGAGAAGGAGAATACCATCATCATCGACGGCGGCGGCAAGGCCAAGGAGATCAAGGGGCGCATCGACCAGATCCGGCGCCAGATCGAGGAGACCACCTCCGACTACGACCGCGAGAAGCTCCAAGAGCGTCTCGCCAAGCTCGCCGGTGGCGTGGCTGTTATCAACGTCGGCGCTGCGACCGAGAGCGAGATGAAGGAGAAAAAGGCGCGCGTCGAGGACGCGTTGCACGCCACCCGCGCGGCGGTTGAGGAAGGCATCGTTGCCGGCGGTGGCACTGCGCTTCTGCGTTGTGCTGGTGCTATCGACAAGCTCAAGCTTAAGGGCGACGAGCAGGTGGGTGTCGACATTGTGCGTCATGCCATTGAGTCTCCACTTCGCGCGTTGGCGAGCAACGCCGGCCTGGAGGGTGCCGTGATTGTGCAGGGTGTGCTTGAGACCAAGGGCAGCACCGGGTACGACGTGGCCAATGAGAAGTACACCGACCTCATCAAGGCGGGTGTTGTAGACCCGGCTAAGGTGACGCGGAGTGCGCTGCAAAACGCCTCCTCCATCGCGGCCCTGCTGCTCACCACGGAGTGCCTCATCACTGACGTGCCCGAGGAGGAGAAGCCCGCCCCGGACCACGGCCACGACCACATGTAGGCTACTGGACAATCAGTTAAAATTCACGCGGGGCCGGGAAACCGGCCCCGTTTTTTAATGCATGCGCGGGGTTGGTGTTGCATTAATAAATGGTTTCAGTATTTTCGCTCGCATGAAATCCCACGCGCTGCTCAAGCGGATTCTCAAGAAAACCAGTGCCAAGGAAATCGCCAGTGCGATGCAGCTCTCGATTTCCACCGTCTACAAATGGGCTGAGTCGCCTACGCGCGGCAATGGCATTCGCAATCCTCTGGACCGGGCTGCCTTGTTGTACGAAATCACTGGCGACCGGCGTGTGATCAACTGGATTTGTGAGCAGTCCGATGGCTATTTTATTGAGAATCCCAAGACGGAGCAGGAGGCCGAGGACATTATTCCGGCTACGAACCGGGTTGTCAGTGAGTTTGCGGAGTTGCTGGGGGTGGTGGCGCATGCAGCGAGTGACAACAGGATTTCGCGCGAGGAATCCGAGAAAATTCGCCAGACATGGGAGGCGTTGAAGGGTACGACGGAAGGATTTGTGCGTCGCTGTGAGGAGGGTAATTTCCGGAAGCTGAATTCCGAGATGCGTCGGATGGGAAAGAAGAAACTGAAATGAGGGGCGGATGTGCCGCAAGAGGCGCAAAAAACATTCGCCAGCGTGATTTTTCAGGCATAAAGTGGGGGACGGTATTGTCCATTTCAGCTATTAGGGCCGGAGCATTCAGGGGTCTGCCTCCGTCCAATGGACACTGACGCGCTGGAGTCAAAAACATGAAAAAGATCATTGCTTCTCTCATTCTCGCCACCTTTGCGGTCACGCTCTTCTCCGTGGCCCCACCGCCGGTTGCAAAAGACAACAAGACACTGTGGAAACAGTACGACGAGGCTTTGAAAAAGGGCCTGCCCAAGACCGCCATTACACACTTGGAACCGATCATCGCTGGTGCGATGAAGGACAAGAACTACGACGAGGCCATCAAGGCCATCGGCAAGAAGATATCGCTGGAGGGCAACATTCAGGGAAATTTGCCGGAGGAAAAAATCACCCGTCTCGAGGTTGAGATCGCCAAGGCGCCCAAGGAGATGGTGCCGGTGATGGACGCCATTCTCGCCAACTGGTACTGGCATTACTTCCAGCGAAATCGCTGGCGCTACTCGCAGCGCACAGGCGGCGCGGGCGGCAAGGATATCAAGGAATGGTCGCTTCCGCGCATTCTTGAAGAGATTGACGGCAAGTTTCAGAAAGCCCTCGCTGCGCGGGTGGTGTTAAAGAAGACGCCGGTGGCCGATTATGAGGAACTGTTGCAGAAGGGATCCACGCCCGACAGCTACCGGCCGACGATGTTCGATTTTGTGGCGCACAACGCGCTTCAATTTTACCAAGCACCCGAGCAGGCCGGCGCGAAGGCGTCCGATGCGTTTGAAATCTCCGCCGAAAGCCCCATCTTCGCCGACGCCGACGAGTTCGTAAAGTGGAACCCCAAGACCACAGACACCAACTCCCGCAAGCTCCGCGCCATTAAGCTCTACCAGGAACTCATCCGCTTTCACCGCGGTGATGCCAAGAAGGACGCGCTCATCGACGTCGACCTCTGGCGGCTGCAGTTTGGCAAGGCACAGGCCTTTGGCGAGACGAAGAACGCGAATTACAAGAAGGCGCTCGGCCGGTTTATCACCCAATGGGCGGACCATCAGATTTCCGCGCGCGCCCGTCATCAGCAGGCCAGCGTGCTGCATGGCGAGGGCGAGTTCGTCGCCGCGCACAAGATCGCCAAGCAGGGCGTGGACACCTACCCCAACAGCCCCGGCGGCGCGATGTGCCACAACCTCATTCAGCAGATCGAGGCCAAGGAATCGCAGGTGACCGTCGAGCGCATCTGGAACGACCCCCAGCCGAAGATTCAAGTGAAGTACCGCAATGTCGACCAGATCCACTTCCGGGTGGTGGCCGACAATTACGAGCGCCTCATCCGCACGCGCAATTGGCGTCCCGAGCGCCTCATCCGCAACGAGCAGCTCGCGCTTTTAAACAAGGAGATCATCAAGGAATGGTCTGTGAAACTCAAGCCGGCCGACGACTATCAGGAGCAGGTCGTAAAGCTCGACGTGCCCAAGGGCATGCCCAAGGGCTTCTACTTCCTGATTACCAGCCACAACAAGAACTTTGGCGAGAATAACAACCGCGTTTACTTCAGCGACTTCTGGGTTAGCGACCTGGCCATCGTTATGCGCAACCGCAGCGGCGAGGGCCGCGTGGAGGGCTTCGTGCTCGACGCCATCTCCGGTGAACCGGTGGGCGGCGCCAAGCTTCGCGGCTGGTGGCGACAGGGCCGCAACCGCGTGGAGGTAGCGCCAACCGTGTCCGATGCCAACGGCAAGTTTAGCTTCCCCGCCGCCAACCGCGGCTACCTCATCCTTGCCAGCAAGGGGGGCGACACGCTCTCGACCGCGCGCGACTACTACAACAGCAACCGCTTCCACAACCCGCGCCCGTACTCGCGCACAGTGTTCTTTACCGACCGCTCGCTGTACCGCCCGGGCCAGACGATTGAGTACAAGGGCATCAGCTACAACGTCGATCAACACGGCAATAATTATCAGGTGATGAAGAACCAGTTTGTCACTGTCGTCTTCCGAGACCGCAACGGCAAGGAAATCGACAAGCAGCAGCAGCGCGCCAACGAGTACGGCTCGTTCAGCGGCAAGTTTACCGCGCCACGCGATCGGTTGATGGGCCGCATGAGCCTTCAGGTGCAGGGCGGACCCAGCGGCTCCACCACCTTCAACGTGGAGGAATACAAGCGGCCCAAATTCCAGGTGGCCATTGACGACCCCAAGGTCGCCGCCAAGCTGCACGGCAAGGTGAACATCACCGGCAAGGCCACCGCCTACACTGGCGCGGCCATCAACGACGCGCAGGTCAAGTGGCGCGTGGTGCGTGAGGTGCGTTATCCCCGCTGGTGGGGCTGGTGCTACTGGTGGCGCCCAATACCGCAGGGCAAGAGTCAGGAGATCGCCCACGGCACCACCGGAACCAAGCCGGACGGCTCGTTTGACATCGAGTTCAACGCGCTGCCAGACCTCTCCGTGCCAGAGAAGGATGAGCCGACCTTTCACTACAAGATTCACGCCGATGTCACCGACACCACCGGCGAGACGCGCTCTGCCGACAACAGCATCAACGTCGGCTACACCGCGTTGAAGGCCAATGTCTCCGCCGGCGACTGGCAGACGGTCGGCAATGAGGTTGTTTTAAACATCAGCACCACCAGCCTCGATGGCATCGGCCAATCCGCCGAGGGCTCGA
>PBVU01000141.1:0-10282 GCA_002728775.1 Verrucomicrobiales bacterium
CCTTCGCCCTGACCTTCGCCCTGACCTTCGCCCTGACCTTCGCCCTGACCTTCGCCCTGACCTTCGCCCTGACCTTCTGCTGCGGCTTGGGCCAGCTCGACAGCAGCAGCCGCAGCGGCCAATGCCTGCTGGGCAGCTTGGGCGGCTTCTCCGGCACCCGGCTGTTGGCCGGCAGCGGCCTGCGCAGCTGCGTTGGTCAATTCACCTGCTGCGGCCTGCAGAGCTTCCTGCGCCGCGGCTGGCAGTTGCGCCTCGTTGGTAAACGGCTGAATGGCCTCTCCAGCCTGCTCAAATGACTCTCCCGCTTGACCCGCATCCGCCGGCAATTGTTCCTGACCCGCCCCGGTCTGGGCTTGGGCCTCAGCAATTGCCTCCGCTGCATCTGCCAATGCGTTCGTATTGTCCGTTTCTTCACCCAACTGTTCAGCCAAATCGGCGATGGCATTATCAATAGCCGATTTTGCGTCCTGAAGATTTTCCAATGCCTCCGCCTGATCAGGTCGTGCTGCTTTAGGTTGATTCGCTCCCAAATCTTGCTTGGCTTGGGCAATGTTTCCGTCCGCCGCAGATAGTGACTGCAACGCCTGCTGTGGCGCTTGGGCTGCTGCTGCCTGAACCTGCACCTCGTTCACATCTTGGCCAATCTGAGATTGCTCTTGAGCCTGCTGCTTGGACTCCTCGGGGTTGCCGGGAGGATTCTCCGTAGGCTTGCCGGCTTCTTGAGCCTTCGCCTTGGCCTGCTCGGCTGCCTTGGCGGTGTCCAGATTTAGATCCTGCTGATCCTCAATGATTTGTTCCAAGGCCTTGCTCACCTCTTCCAAGGCGGCTTTTTGATCACGAGCTGCCTCCAATTCAGCGATCTTTTGATCGATTTGCTCAAGCGCGCGTTCCAAGGCGTCGATGGCGGCCTGCTGCGCATCGGGGGCATTTTCGCCGTCGTCCAAATTTTCCTTGGACTTGTCCATTTGACGAGCGGCCTGTCCCAAGGTATCCGCGGCCTCGGGGGCAAGATCGTTCGCGGCGCGCTGGGCGTCCTGCGTTCCTTCCTTCACTTCGCCCTGCTTTTCACCTTGGCGACGCAACTCGTTTCTCTGGTTCGCGCCTGGCTCGCCCTGCTCGCCTGATTGCTGCGCTGCTTTTTGGGCCGCCTGCGCCGCCTCCTTCAAGGCCTCCGCAGCCTGACTCAACTGTTCCTTAGCAAGGTTCTTCAACTCATTGGCTTGTGCCGCCTCACCCGCCTTTTTCGCCGCTTCCTCAAGGGCCTTCTGGGCGTTGTTCAACTGCTCCCCGGCCTGGGCTTGTGCGTTCTCCGCGTTCTTCTTGATGTCCTCGACGCTCTTCTCAGCCAATTCCTTTGCCGCATCGGCAAGCCTTTGAGCCAAGTCATCCGGAATTTCACCACGGGCCTTCTGGGCCATTTCCTTGGCGGCCTCGGCGGCTTTCTCAGAATCTTCCTGTGCCTTGTCGGCTGCCTGCTTTTCGTCTAGCGTCACGGCATCCCGAGCGGCTTCAGCAGCTTGCTTGGCGGCCTTGGCGAATTCCTCAGCAGCTTTCTCGAGCGGCTTGGCGGCATTCTCCAAGTTTTGGTTGTTATTGGCGGCTGATTCCGCCGCCGCCTTGATGGCTTCGTCCAAGGCTTTCTTGGCTCCATCCAATTGATCCTTGGCGTCCGCGTTGCCTTCTTCAGCTTTCTTCTCGATCCCGGCAATCTGCTCGGCCAAATCCTTGGCCGTGTCTCCCAGTTGTTTGGCGATGTCATCGGGAATCTCGCCCTTGGCCTGTTGCGCCATGGACTTGGCCAATGCGGCAATCTTCTCCGCGTCCTTCTTGGCGGCCTCAGCGGCATCCTTTTCCTCGGCCTTGTCCGTGTTCTCCGCAGCCTTGGCGGCTTCCTTCGCTGCCTCAGCGAGCTGCTTGGCGGCTTCCTCCAACGGCTCAGCGGCCGCACCCAGATCATCATTCTTCTGGGCATTCTCAGCGGCATCAGCAGCCTTTTCGGCGGCTTCTTCCAAGGCAAACTTGGCATCAGTCAAGGCTTCCTCAGAGATAGCTTTAACCTCCTCACCAACGTTCTCCTCTCCCTTGACCGCAATGTCAGCCAGCTTTTGGGATTCCTCAGCTTCCTTGCCTGCGTTCTTAATCGGCTCATCCGCAAGTTTAGCGGCTTCCTCGGCAATTTCCTTGGCCAACTCAGCGGGCACATCCTTCTTGGCCTCCTCGATGGCATCAGCCTTGAGGGCAAGCTCCTTGGCCGCCTCGAAAACTTCCTGGGCAGAGTTTTTTGCTTCCTCTGCAGCCTTTTTCTGATCTTCACTGGGAGCAGGTGCCTCCTTGGCTTTCTCGGAGTCGCGTTTGATTTCCTCCTCCTGTTTCTTGAGTTCCTCGACCTTCTTCCTGAGTTCCTCGAGAGTCTCAATAGAATCCTTCTCCTCGCCATTCTCGGCCTTCTCCAGCTCTTCCAGCTCTTCGATGATGGCTTCCTTGGCTTCCTCCATCAGCTCGAGGGCCTTAACCTGCTCCGGGTTGGCCGTTTCACCGCGCACCTTGGGATCCTTGGCGGTTTCCTGAAGTGCCGCGCGAGCCTCCTGTTGGCGGTCAATCGCCTTGCCCAAGCTCTCGGAGGCATTGGGCACGAGATTCTGCACGTCCTTTTTGACCAGATCCGTGTCCAGAACCACGTCCGCCTGTCCATTCACCAACTCGCGGGTATCATCATCCGGATCCTTCAGTTCCTTGGTCTCTCCAGCCACTCCCTCTTGATCCTTAATCGCCTTGCTCAAGTCCTCAAGCGCTTGCTCCAGTTTTTCTTTCTTCTCACGGGGATCCAGCAAACGGGCGATGTCGCGCATGGTTTCAAACGCCCTCAACTGCGTGCTGGTGGAGCTTTCCACTTGCTTGCGCTCCAAGGACAAGGCCGCTTCATTCACTGTGCCAACAAAAGCCGCACTCTCTTCCGGCGCCTCATGCCCGAGCAGCGGGGCGGTTTGCGAGGAACGCAACTGCAGTTCCAGTTTGCCAACATCCGCCTGATTTTCCGTGATGAAAGACAGCGCCTCGGCGCGCCCCTTGGGATCATGGCTGAAATACTCGCGGATGGGAATGGCCACCGCGGCCGCATCCTTGTAATCCGCCGCGCCCACGCCAACCACATAAAACGCGGACAACGGGCTTTGCCCGCCCACTGCCAAGTCGCGGGCCGCGCGGACGTTTGGCTTGGCGGCAACGCTCGGATTTTGGTCGAGATACATCACAAAGGCATCACACAGGCGACGGGTCTTTTCCACCACATCGCGCTGACGGAAGGAGCGCGCGGTCATGGCAAACTCACGATCCTGTGCCGTGCGAACACTGCCCGTGCCAGTGGCCAAGTCGCGGGTCTTGACCATGTTGGCCCGCTGATCATCGGCCAGCATACGGAACTGGGCCGAAAGTTTCAGTAACGCGTTGCGACGCTGCCAGTCCATGTAGATTGCATCAAGCTTGTGCGAGATGGAGCTTTGCGGGGCAAGCGCGTCCTCTCCTTGGGCGGTCTGCAGGCTGGCGATAACGCTGCGCAGTTCCTTGGCGTTCAATCCCTGCAGGACAGAACGATAGCCGCGGAAAGCCCCCACCTCTTCGCGGTCATCAATTCGATTGCGGCGGAATTCCTCAAGCAAGGTCTCCAAGGACTTGTCCCGTTGGCCAACGGCATCCCGGATGGTTTCCTGCCGGCTTTCAATGCCACGCAGGTTGGGCTTTGGGCTGTTGGGCGCAGCCACAGCCGCGCCTGCAGACAACATCAGCGCCAAAGCTGTTTGGAGGGTGCCGCGAGTGATATTCTTCATCATGATATTTCCCCTTCTTTTCACCTTTTTAGGCAAAACTCTAGTAATCCAGCTTCCCGGCTGGAAGTGGCGAATTGTCCCCAATCTCGGGCAAAAAAACAATTCCTAATTGTCAGGATTTGGACTCCGGTTTTCGGGGTTTTGTTCATCCCGAATGCGCGCCAAAGCCGCCAGTATTTCCGCTAACTCCTCACGAGCCTTTTCCTGATCCCCCTGAGTCAGCTTGATGCGCTGAATGATCCTGTCCGCGCGCTTGATCAACGCGAGTTCCTTCACCTGCGCACTGACCACCTCCAATCGGTTGACGCGACTGATGCCCACCCCGGGGCCGGTATCCTTGTTGTTGTCCGTCGCCACCAGGCGATAAAAAATCAAGCTGCCCTCAGTCGGCTTTTCCTCGAGCTTATCCAAGTCGAAATCCAAGCCGCCGCGGTCATACTCCTCACCGCTTCTGGGCGGCAAACTCACGGGAATTGTTTTCTCAACGCCATCGTCAATCCGGTATTTCAACTCGAGTTTGGACAGGCCGAAGTCATCCTTCACACGAAAGCGAATCTGCGGATAAGCCCGAGACGTCACCTGCAAAAGATCCGGCGGGCTGGACAACGCCACCATGGGTTTTCCATCCGGCTCAACACCGAGACGAAAGCGCGCCTCATCCATGGACAAAATGCCATCTTCCGCCTCCATGAAAAAGCTGACCGAGACAATGCGTTCATTGTCCGCCCTCAAATCCGCCAAGATCATCCCCGGCTTACCATCCCTGCCCGACTCAATCTTGGCCTCAACCTCCCTGTCCTCCGTTCCATCCGAATAATGTACGCGCATTTTGGCCTCTTTCACCGCCCGGGATGGCTCCACCGCAAACTTCAACGTGCTGCCCTTCAGCACGGAACCAATTTGCTGTCCGCGAACATTTCTCTTCACTTCACCCTTGCCCGTGTACTCGGGAAACGCCTCAACACAATTCAGAACCGCCACCTTGGGCCGGGGCCGTACCACCACCGAACCCTCCTTGCGGCCATCATTCACCTTCACGACATACCGGAACGACTGGTGGACATTCTTCTCCATCAATTGATACGTCGCGCTGTCGCCACTGGACTCCACTTGGGGAAGTTCGCGGATCTCATGATCCTCCGAACCCTCGTTAAAATAAACCAGCACTTGCCCGGCACTCGGCCGTTCACCACGCGCGATGGCCTTGATCGTCACGTCTTCCCCGCGGGCCACGGCGATCACTCCATCCTCCGGCACCAGCACAAGTTTGGTCTTGAACGGGTACTCATCACTGCCCATAAAGGCGCGCCGCAGAAACACCTCCCCGTCCGTCGCCTGCTTGTACAGCGTGCCGCCCGCGCCAGCCAGAACCAGCGAGAGGGCGAGTGCCGCAAACATGGCTTCCATCGGCACTACCCGGCCAAAATCGATCGGCTTGGCCATCTTCTCCGTGTCACTCACCATCTTCTCAACCAAATCTTCAGAAACACCCTCCGGCAAGTCTGACCGGGTCAACTGAAGGCTGGCGATCAGCCGGCTTCGGAACCCAGACTCACCATGTTCCACCATCAAGGCCACGGTGTCATCGTCCGGCTGCTCCATGAGCGGCTGCAAAATCCCCTGCCAAATCAAGGCCACAAATACAGCCACGTAACCCACACACAACAACCCGCGCACTTCCTGCGGCAGGTTCAAAGCCCAGTCCAGCAGCATGCCGCCGCCCACCAGTAACACCGCCGCGACGACCAGCCGCGCCAGACCATGGATCAGCGCCACACGCAGCAACTTTGCGCGCACCGCGTGCACGCGCCTCAACAGCATGGCGGAGGTTCCAGGCATTTTATTTCAAGTAAGACAGTTTTCGGATCACCCATTCCACGGTGATCACCAATAGCAGGAGCAGGAAGTAAATCCAGGACGACCAAAGCTCTTTTTCGCGAGCTTCCACCAGCACACCCATCCGGTCGGGGATCACCGATGGCAACTCGTGCAGGTTTTCCTCGCGGAAAAATGCGCCGCCAGTCTTTTCCGCCATGCCCCGAAGCAGTGACTCGTTCATGGCGGTTTGCGTCTTCTCCAAGTTGTATTCACGCACCGCGAAATAGCGCTTTTCGTTTCTCAACACCTCACTCTGGCCTCTCGGATCCTGTAGATTCAGTTCATACTGGCCCGCATCCGGCGCCAGAAATTCCCCGGTGAAAACGCCCGGCTCATCCGACTGCATTCGAACCACCCGGCCTGCCCCCCCCTTGCCCTGCAGTCGATAAACCAACTGAAGATCGTCCGTCGCAAGGATGTTTTGGTCGAACAAACGCGCCTGCACCTTCACACGGTCTCCGGTGCGGTACGTGCGCTTGGCCACCTTCAACTGGACATCGCGCGAAAAACCCATCAGGCGAGGCAAAGCCATCCGCTGCACCAGCTGACTCCAGATCGTGGTATGATGCAGGTCGCCCGTGTTCGCACGCCAACGCCAAAGGTTGTCCGTACCCAGATACATCACGTTGCCCGCGCCAAAGGAATGCATGGCCAGCACGGGATTCTTCTCGCGTTCATTTTCGGCGTCCGCGTCGGCCACCACCATGAACACCTGCGCCGACGGCTTGGCGCGTTCAACATCGGCCACCCAGTAAACCCCCGGAAGATCGTTCCATACATTCTCATTCTCCTCTTCATCCTGATCCAGCCGCATCAACGGGCTTGCCATGCCCCTTGGGGTTCGCTCCAACTTGACCTCACGCGCCCCATAAAGCTCTGCTCCCTGCACCTGCGGGCTACTCGACAAGACAACCGGCAACATGGCATCCAGATCCGTCCCGACATAACGTACCGGGCAATGTTGCTTGCCGGCCAGCACCAGAAGGCTTCCCCCCTGCTCCCCAACGAATTTACGAAGAAGCTCCAGAGGGCCGGCAGCGCCTTCCATCCGCGAACGCGCCACGTCGCCCAGAATGATTACATCGTACTCACGCAGCTTCTCCGTGTCTGGGAATTCCTTGACGTAGGGCGACTCCGAGTTGCCGACGAACCCTTCCGCCAACGAGTCATCCCCATCGATCAGCCAAGTCTTAAAGTTCACCCGCTTGTCCCGCCGCAACATTTCAAATAAATACCGAAACTCCCACCGGGGAGACTGCTCAATCAGCAGCACATTAATCTCCCGATCCACAACTCGAAAACGCTGCCGCAAACTGTTGTTGTCTGCCTCTGTCTCGTCCTCACGAGGTTCAATGGACACCGTCAGATCAAAGTCGCCAGCCACGGTCGGTGTGTGCAGCAAATCCACCACCTGCTCGCCGTCCCCGGTAAATTCAATCGGCTTGATCTGCACTTCACCATTGATATCCATCCGTAATTCTGCCGATTTACCCGCCATGCCTTGGGATCGCACGCGCACCTGAATGGGCACAGTATCGTTCACGAACGCTGCATCCGGTGCCTCCAAGGTGTGAACCTGAATATCCCGCGGATTTGTGATGCCCACGCCGTATATATAGAGAGGCACACCTTCGCGCTGCAGACGGGCCACCAGTTCTCCGGGCGGCAGCCCTGCATTGTTCGCCCCGTCCGTTGCCATCACCACACCGGCAATCTGGCTTGAACCAGCGCCGTTCGCATCGATCACCGATTCGCGCTGTTTTCCCAACGCTTTGGCCAAACTACCGCCAATGGCTGTTGCCGAGGCACCAACATTCAGACTCGCCACCCAATCCGCCGAGGTGCCATTGCCACTGCCCCCCAGCGCCGCGGGTTCCAGTCCGAAGCCAAAGGGCACGACATCGAAACGCTTGGCCAAGCTTGGCAGCAGGTTGTAATTCTCGTTGGTCAAAGCCGCGCGCATCAGTTCGATGCGAGGAACCCGCCCAAAATCCGCGCCACTGGCATTGCCCTCTTCACCGGGCTCAATGCTTCCGAGCGCCAACGCTGCGCGCCGGATATCCATGGCCTCGGTCCGAGGCTCGGCCAAGGCCATGCTGTCGCTGGTATCCGCCAAGACCAGTAGCGGCAACCGCTTGTCGCTCTCGAGATTGAAGCGGGCAACCGGCATAAGCAAAAGCCCCAGCAGCAAGGTGAAAAATAGCAGCCGCAGCCCGGTTAGGACCGAACGACGAAACAACGTGATCTCAGCCGGGAGCCACCGGTAAGACACGAAGGTCACCAACGCCGCCACGACCCCGAGAATCACAATCCAGCCAACCTCCACACCGCTTTGGACGGCAACGGTCACATCGGAAATTCTGGCCCCTTCCGGTGCCTCAACTCCCAGTAATGTTAACAACCATTCGTTCATTATTTCGGTCGGCTGAATTTTTGCGCGAGCCAGATTTCCAGCGCGGCGAACAGGAGCACAATCAGGATCACTGGCAGCCAGAATTCAGCGCCAATGCGATCCTTCTTCAACGCCGGCCCCAAGTCGGCATTCTTCCACTCGTGAATCCCCGCCACATCCTCCAGTTCTTCGCGTGTGGCCGATGCTATCCCGGTCATATTCGACTCACTGGTGTCCGGCTGTGTCGCAAAGCGCACATTTGGCGGCGCCACCACATCCCCCTCCGTGCCTTCCGGGTATTCATAAATCACTTCATAAACACCCGCACGATCCGTCTCATCAAACTGCAGGGTACCCAGACCGTTTTCATTACCGATGGCCACTGGCTTGGCCTGCTTTAAATCCTGGCCAGGCGAGACAATCTTTGCCTGCAAATTGGCTCCCACGGGGCCCAATTCGCGCGTGAATGACCCGCCCGCCACGAGATTC
This sequence comes from Verrucomicrobiales bacterium, assembly GCA_002728775.1. GTDB lineage: Bacteria > Verrucomicrobiota > Verrucomicrobiia > Limisphaerales > UBA1100 > UBA6614. The sequence continues at coordinate 8,584 of PBVU01000141.1, forward strand.
AAATTCGCGTCCTGATTCAGAAGGATGGAACCGATGATCTTGTCATAAAGCGGCACCGAGTGTGGGCTGGCGGGAAGTTCGCTCCAGTCAGTATCCGCCGTGTAGGCGAATTGATAGACGCGACCCAAGCCCCACGTGTGCTCCACGATGGCCGGGGAACCTGATGGGAGAATCACCTCATCCCCCACCGCCGTCTCCACAGGGTTCAGCTTCGCCAACGTCTCGGCATCACTCCCATAAGCATCCGCCACACTGGCCAAATTCTCCCCCTCTTGGAGCGCATGCCGCCCCTCGGCGAAGGCCAGCACGGTCTTGGCCAAGCCAATTTCCTCATTCAATTCAACCTTTTCCCCGTTGGCATAGCGCACCGCAGTCTCGCCCTCGTCGCCCACCACCCAGCCAGTGAAGGGGGCAGAATCACCCTTGGCGAACAAGGCGCCGTCCTTGACCTCCGTCCTCGATGCCGCCACCGCAGCCGGCACGTTCAAGAGTTGGCGCCGGAAAAAACGCGGACCTCGGCCACGTCCCCCCAAGGAACCACTATCGGCACTGTTCCACATTTCAACCACGGGATGCTCGTAGTTGGAATCCTGCAGTGAGGTGTAAATACCCAGCTGCCCCTCATCCCCCTGCGCCGTGCCAAATGACGCCGGGAGGAGGCCCAGTTTTTCGTGGAGATTCTCGTTATAAAACTCCCGATCCAGTTTGGAGCCGGGAAAGACCAAGAGTCCGTTTCCACGCCCTACAAACGAAGCCAGTTCCGTGACGAATTCATCCGGGAATTGCGCGAGCTGGACATTGGCCAATACCACGGCGCGGTAGGACGCCCAGTCGATAACTTGGCCGCCAACAATGTCACGCGGCTGACGAGTAACCGTGCTGATGTAAAACTCGGCTTCCTTCCCTACGGCGGCCGGCACCATCGCCGCCTCCAAGAGCTTGGTCTCATCCCGGTCAAATTCATCGCTTGGATCGCCGTTGATCACCAGCACACTTACCTTCTTCAGCGCGTTAACCACGATACTGCGGCTGTTGTCCGCCACCAGATTATCGCCATCACCTTGTGCAATACTGGCCGTGACGGTATGCAGGCCCGGCTTTTCAAGGGTGATCAGGAAAGGAAATGTCTGGGTGTCACCTGCCTCAAGATTGGGGACGACCACACGTTCCTGCACGGTTTCATCGCCACCCACACGAAGATTAACCTCGATCGATTCCCGATCGGATCCGGAAAAATTGCGCAGTGCCATGTTGATTCTCACCGGCTTGCCCGCCGTCACCAAGCCCTCGGCCGGTGACAGGCTCGTGATGCCGATGTTGTCCGGTGACACCGTGCCTCCCACGATAACAAAGTGCACCCGAATCTTTTTCCCTTCATCCTTGGATTGCTCTTCAATCAGTTTCTTCATCGCAGCGGATTGCCGCCAGCCAATTTCCTGATTGTCCGTAACCACATAAATTTCGCGCCGAATGGAGGTGGAGCCTTCCAGTTTCTTGACCGCCTGAGCGACCGACGGAAAAAGTGCCGTCGCCCGGTCGCTTAGTGGGGCGGCACCAATACTCTCGTAAAGCGCCAAACGATCCGAGGAGGGGTTGGCTTGAATGGGCTTGGGTTTGTCAGAGGCCAAGTAGAAAGCGGCCGCCGAACCGGGGGGGAGCGTCTCGACGATGTTGCTGCAGGCAGCCTTGGCTCGCTCGA
>PBVU01000142.1:0-8253 GCA_002728775.1 Verrucomicrobiales bacterium
AGCTTGAGCCGTCGCCCGATCCGGTGGCGCTTGCGTTCACGTAGAGGACAGTGGAGCGGGCGGCGGAGAAGGCGTGCCCGCCGGAATCCCCCGAGAGGGCGGAGAGGTTGGTCGAGGCGGGGTTGAAGGTGTAGCCGCTTCTCGCCGGGGTGATGGAGCCGGACCAGCCGGCGGTCACGGTGTGGAGGAAGGAACCGTTGGCGTCGGTGGTGGCGGAGCCGCCCGAATTGGAGAAGGTGAGGGTGACGCCCGGGAGGCCGACCCCGAGGGCGTTGGTGACGACTCCCGAGACGAGGTGGCCGGAGGTGGCGGTGGTTCCCGTGTCGTTTTCCGTTACGGTGACGGTGGTGGTCGTGAGACCGGTTGCGGTCAGGGACGGGGTGGCGGCGCCGGCGGCGGTGTCGGTGTCGGGCTTGGCGGCGAGTTGGAGGGGGTGGGGAAGGTTCCAGTTGGTGGAGTCGAAGGTGAGGGTGCCGGGGCCTGCGAGGGTGAGGTCGGCGTCGCCGCCGGCGGCGAAGGCGGCGGTGACGGTGACGGTGGAGGTGGGTTTGGCGGCGAGGCGGACTTGAAGGGTGGTGGCGTTGCCTTCCGTGACGGTGGCGGCGCCGGGGCTCGCCACGATGCCTTGCGCGGTGGCGGAGCGGAAGTTGGCGGCGAAGGGGGCGGTGAAACGCAGGACTTGGGCGTTGTCCTCCGAGTCCGCGTTGCCCGTGGTCGTTCCGTTGTGGGAGACGTTTGGGTTGGAGAAATAGGGGACGGTGTTGGGGTAGGTGGAGGTGGGCTTGGTGTCGTAGGACATGACGGTGCCGTAGCCTTGCGCGCCGGAGAGCCAGCGTTTGCCGTAGCTGAAGGTTCGAAAGGCGTAGTCGGAGGTGACGTCGGAGGTGTCTTCACGGTTGTGGAGGCAGCCGAGGTTGTGGCCGATTTCGTGAGCCAAGGTGTAGGAGGGCGCTCCGATTTGGTCCCACACGCATACGCTGAACGCTTGCGTGGCGAAGGAGAGCGAGGGGTGCTGCATGGTGGAGGCGAGGCCGCCCGAATCACTGTTGGTGACGAGGAGGGAGACGAGGTCCGCCCCGTATTGGTCGCGGAGGGTGTGGACGTCGTCCACGTAGCCGTCGTTGGTGGCCTCGAGGCGGTCGAGGTCCGTTTGCAGGAGGCCGCTCGGCACGTAGGTGACTTCGGCGAGGTGAACGAGGCGCACGCGCGTGTCCACTAGGCTGTTGCGGAAGCAGAGGTTGGTGTCGGCCACGGCCTTGGCGGTGGCGCTTTCCACGGCGGCGGTGTTGCCTGCCGCCGTTCGTACGGCGGAGGGGTAGACGATGAGGAGGTCGATTTGGTTCCCGTCGCCGTTGCGCCAGGTTTTTACGCGGCGTTGGCGTGGATCGACGGGAAGGGAACCCCGGTTGTTTCGGCAGCCCGCGCAGGGGAGGGGTTTGGGGGCGGCCGGGGTGACGACGAGGTTTTCCGCCGGGCCGCGCAGGAGGTGCGCCGCGCCGTCGTTGAAGTGAATGGAGCCGTTCCAATGGCCGCGGACTTGGGCGAGGGTGGCGAAACCGGGGGTCGGAGCGGTGACGGAGCCCGTCCAGGAAAAGGCGCCGTTGCCGAGGTCCGTTTCCGTGATGCGTTTGGCGGTGGCTTCCCGGCCGTCGGCCAGCGGGAGGAGGAGTTCGGTGGAAAGGAGGGTGGCTTCGGTGAGCTTGTCGGCGGCGTGGGAGCCGGCGGCGGAGCAGATGGCGAGGACCGGGAGAAAGAGGCGTTTCATTACCGGTAAACTCTTGTCCGGCCCGTTCCTTCGGGACAAGCGAAAACGATGCCGTGCCTCCGCGAGGCGAAGATACCTTGCGCAGGTTATTGGACGCCGCTGCGGAGGTAGGCGAGGAGGTCCAGTACTTCGTCCGGGTTCATGGCGTTAACGAGGCCGGGCATCATAGGGGAAATCTTGGAGGGTTTGGTGGTCTTGACTTCCGCCTTGGGGATGCGGAGGACGTGGTCCGGGGCCATGGAGGTGGGCATGAGGAGGAGGTGGCCGTCTTCCTCGCCGAGGATGCGGCCGAGTTGCTCGGAACCGTCCCGGAGGGTGAGGAGGGAGTTGTGGTATTGGTCGGAGATGACGTTGTTGGGGTTGAGGATGGCGTCGGCGAGGTCGCGCGGGGAAAAGCGTCCGCCCGAGCCCGTGAGGTCCGGGCCGCCGATGCCGCCTTCGCCTTTGAAGCGGTGGCAGTTGGCGCAGAGGCCGGCCCGGAACATGGCGTGGCCGTTGGCGAGGTCTCGTCCGTCCAGGCTTTTGTCGGCCACGAGCTTGGCCACGGCTTCCGTGGTCCAGATGCGTCCGGGCCCCTTGGGGCGGGGCAGTTCGGCGGGGGCGGAGGAGGTAAGTTCCCCGCTGAGGGAGGAGAGGGCGGCCCGCTCGGCTTCGGGGGCGTGGGCGAGGGCATCTTTGCGGATGTTGTTGAGGAAGCCGGCGAAGCTGTTGCCGCCTTTGAAGCGCTTGGCGTTGTTGAACCAGCGGAAGTAGCTCTTGCGCAGAGCGGGAGTCCAGCCCGCCTTGGCCACTCGGAGGCAGTAGGCGTAGTGAATTTGTTGTTTCTCGGGGCGTGAGGCGAGGGTGGCTTGAAAGGCTCGGCCGTAGCCGCTTCGTACGAGCAGGCTTTGGTCCAGATACTCGTCCTGCTCGTTGCGGTTCTGGGCCAGCATGGGAATGGTCTTGGCGGGCAAGGTGGGCGCTTCCAGGTAGGTGAGGACGGTGCAAAGCTCGCGATTGAGGGCGTCCGTGCCGGCGGGGTAGTGGGGGTCCAGCTTGTTCACGATGGCGGAGGCTTGCTTGGGGTCGGGACGTCCGAGGCGAAGGAAGACGAGGCCGTAGTTGCGCAGGAGGTGCAGTTGTTGGGTTTCCGTGAGCTTCGGCCAGTCGAGGCTCCCGAGGGCGGCCAAGGCGTCGTCGCGCAGGTCGGTGGAGCCGTTGCGGGCCAAGGCGGTGAGGGCGGAGAGGAGGGCCTGCGGGTCTTTTTCGGCGAGAGCCTTCTTAGCCCAGGAATCGACGGGTTGGTGCTCCAGAGCGATGCGGGCGGCGTTGCGGAGGTAGCGGTCGTCGCTGCCGAGGCTCGGCCAAATGGCGGCGAGGTCGCTTGCCTCGCCGGGGTGGTGTAGGGCTTCCAATTTGCGCCGCAGGGCGCGGGCTTGGGCGCCTGCCGCGTTTTTTCCGGGAACGGGCGCGGTGGACTCCTCGCCCACGTAGGTGACGCGGTAGAGGAAGGATTTGGAGCCGCGTCCGCCTACCGCGAAGTAGAGGGCGCCGTCCTTGGGGTGGACTACGGCGTCGGTCACGGGAAGCGGTTTGCCGCCTACGAATTCCTCACGCTCGGCCACGTAGCCGGCTCCGGCCGGCTTCAGGTGTATGGCCCAGATGGAGCCGTAGGTCCAGTCCAGGGCGTACACGGCCTTTTGGTACTTGGCGGGAAACTTGGCGCCCGCTCCGGAGGTGACCCCCGTGGGGGAACCGGGGCCCACGTCCACGACGGCGGGGAGGGTGTCCGCGTAGTAGGGAGGAAACTTGCCCGAGCCGTTGCGCCAGCCGAACTCGCCGCCGCTCACGGCGTGACAAATGCGGGTGGGGCGGTACCACGGGGCTCCGGCGTCCCACTCCATGTCGGAGTCGTAGGTGAACAGCTCGCCGTCTTGGTTGAAGGCGATGCCGTAGGAGTTGCGAAAGCCGGCGGTGAAGAACTCCCACTGCTTGCCTTCCGGGTCGGTGCGGGAGATCCAGCCACCCGGAGCCATCGTGCCTCGGGCGTGTCCGCGGGCGTCGGGCATGCGCGGGAGCAATTGGTCTTCTTGCCAGACGGGAGGCACAAGGGTTTTTTCGTGGTTGGGCGAACGGGTCATGTTCCCCGCCACCACGTAGAGCTGTCTGCCGTCCGGGCTCAGCTCCACGTCGTGCGGACCGTGCTCGCCGCCTCCGGAGAGGGCTCGGAGTTTGTCCACTTGGTCGAACCGGTCGTCTCCCGTGGTGTCGCGGAGGCGATAGAGGCCGCTTCCGGGACCGCCGTTGGCGCAAAAATACAGGCTGTCGAAGGCCCAGGTCAGGCCCTGGGCGCTCGTCATGTTCACCTGCATCTTTTCAACGGAGGCGTTCCCTTCCTCGTCGAGGGTGACGCGGTAGAGACCTGCTTTGCCTTGGTCGGAGGCGTAGAGGCGGCCCTTGTCGTCCACCGCGAGGCTGACCCAGGAACCTTGCGAGCGAGGCACGTCGTACACCAATTCCACCCGGAAGCCTTCCGTGTGGCGTATGGTGTTGCCGGACAAGGCGCTCGCTGCGGGTTTGCGCCCACCGCCTGCGAAAACGTCTCCCCACGGCCCCATGCCCATCTTGCCGTGAACGACGGGTTTTCTTCCGTCCGTCACCCCTAGGGTCTTCCAGCCCTTCGTTTCCTTTTCCGAGAGGAGCCAGGATTCGTCCGTCACTACTGAAAGCTTTTTTCCCGAAGCGGTGGTCACCTCCAACTTCAGGGCGAAGCCCGCCACGCCGCCCCGGTTTTGGGCCCGCGCAACGATGAGGTTGTCGCCCGGCTTGAGGAACTTCTTCACCTCCACGCCCACGGGTTGTTGCCAGTCGGGGTTGCTTCCCGCGGACTTGCCGTTCAGGAAGACTTCCGATCGATTGTCGCAGGTGAAGAGGAGCTTGGCTTCCTTGATGGCTTCGGGGAGGTCGAAGATTTTCGAGAAAAAGTGCGGATGGTTCCCGCTGGCCGCCTTCGTGCTCCAAATCCATTGCGGAGCGGATTGGGCGGCGAGGAATTCGGCCTGAAGCAGAAAGACGAGAGGGAGGAAACGAACAAGGGAACGATAGGCAGTCATGGCTCCCAGAGAACTTTTTTTGCCGGCGGCGGCAAAACCAAAAACGAGCCGCGCCCCTCGTTTCTTTCTCCGGACTTTCCTCTACAACCGAGTTGCTGTTGCACATGCACGTTTGGAATAGGATTTGCAGCACTCTAACGAAGTGATGAGAATACCTTTCCTTTTTCAAACGGGCTCGATCTTTTCGTGTTCTCCGATGCCCATGCGGGCAATTTTGTTCGATACTTCGATGTAGTAGTTCTCATCGACCTCGTTCTTCAACACCCGAAGAAGACCTCGCCCGATTTCTGAACCTGTGGTGAAAACGTCGGTGCTTCAGCTTTTCTTCTCCTCCTTGAGGCGCAGCTGGCCGCAGGCGGCGTCGATGTCGTGGCCCTTTTCCATGCGCAGGGTGACGGCGGAGGGGCGTTCATTCTCCACCGTTCGGAGAAAGGCGCGTATGCGGTTTTCGGGCGGGCGTTTCCAGTTCAGGCCTTCCACCTTGTTGTAGGGTATGAGGTTCACCTTGGCCCGCAGGCGGCGGGCGTGACGGGCGAGAAGGTCGGCTTGGTCGGGGGAGTCGTTCACGCCGTCGATGAGGATGTACTCCAAGGTAATCATCTTGCGGCGGGCGTTCACGAAGGTTTCGCAGGCGTCCAGCAGTTCGGCCACGGGGTAGAGTTTGTTGATGGGCATGATTTGCTCCCGGGTGGCGTCGTCTCCTCCGTGCAGGGAGATGGCGAGGCGAACCTGGGCGGGGTAGTCGGCCAGTTCGATGATGCGCGGAACGAGGCCGCTGGTGGACAAGGTGAGGTGGCGGGCGCCGATGCCGAGGCCCTTGGGCGAAAGAATGACGTCCAAGGCGGGGAGCAGGGCGGGCAGGTTGGCGAGGGGTTCGCCCATGCCCATGAAGACGAGGTTGTCTATGCGGCGGCCCGCTTCGTTGCGGGCGAGCAGGATTTGCCCCACGATTTCGCCCGTGGTCAGGTTGCGCTTCAGTCCGTCCAGCCCGCTTGCGCAGAATTTGCACCCGAGGGCGCAGCCGACTTGCGTGGACACGCACAAGGTGAGGCGGGCGGCTCGGTCTCCGTCCTTGCCGGGGGTGGCGGGAATGAGCACGCTCTCGATGAATTGGCCGTCCCGCAAGCGCCACAGGAACTTTCGGGTGGTGTCCGCCGAACCTTGCAGGCGGGCCCGTTCCATCGGGAGCAGGTCCCATTGCGCGGCCAACGCTCGCCGAAGCTCGGCGGGCAGGTTGGTCATGCCCTCGAAGGACAGGATGCCTTTTTCGTACACCCACTGCCGTACCTGTTCCACCCGATAGGCGGGAACTGCGGGAATCTCCCAAGATTCCGGTGGAATGTCCGTGAGGAGGGGGAGGAGGCTGGAGGATGGCATGGAGGCTTTTTAGCGCGTAATCGCTTGGCAAAGCAAAGTTGGAGCAGAATCAGAAAGGGAAGTGTTCGAATGTTTTCATTCCACAGGACAAACTGGCTCGGTTGCGAGCGGGCAAGGGCTTGTGGGTGGGGAGGCGCGGCCTTGCCGAAAAAGCTAAATCCGGCTCCGGCGGCCTTTGGCCTCTCAGGCAATCAGCTTGTGGATGGGTTCGGCGCCTTCCACGCCTACGAGTCTTTTGTCCAGGCCGCCGTGGAAGTAGGTTAGGTGGTTGGGGTCGAGGCCGAGGAGGTGGAGCATGGTGGCGTGGAGGCGGCGGACGTGGTAGCGGTCGGTGACGGCGGCGCTGCCTAGTTCGTCGGTCTCGCCGAGGCTGATGCCGCCCTTGATGCCGCCGCCGGCGAGCCACATGGTGAAGCCGTAGGAGTTGTGGTCGCGTCCCGTGCCTCGGGCGTATTCGGCGGTGGGTTGGCGTCCGAACTCGCCGCCCCAGACGATGAGGGTGTCCTCCAGGAGGCCGCGTTGCTTGAGGTCCTTGAGGAGGCCGGCGATGGGTTTGTCTGTGTTGCCGGCGTGGTAGGTGTGGTTCTTGACGAGGTCTCCGTGGGCGTCCCAGTTGGCGTCGTTGTGGTTGCCGCCGGAATAGATTTGGACGAAGCGGACGCCGCGTTCCACGAGGCGGCGGGCGAGGAGGCATTTGCGGCCGAAGTCGTCGGTGCGGGAGCCGTCGATGCCGTAGAGTTTCTTGACGTGTTCGGGCTCGGTGTCGAGGTCCACGGCTTCGGGGGCGGTGGCCTGCATTTTGTAGGCGAGTTCGTAGGAGGCGACGCGGGCGGAGAGGTTGGTGTTGTCGTAGCGCTCGGAGAGGTGGCCTTCGTTGACGGTGCGTAGGTGGTCGAGGAGGGTGCGCTGCTGGGAGCGGGGGATGCCGTGGGAGTTTTCGAGGTCGAGGATGGGGGTGCCTTGGGAGCGGAACACGGTGCCTTGGTAGCTGGCGGGCATGTAGCCGCTGGACCAGTTTTTGGCTCCGCTGATGGGGCCGCCCGTCCTGTCGAGCATGACGACGTAGCCGGGCAGGTTCTCGTTCACGCTGCCGAGTCCGTAGTTGACCCAGGAGCCGATGGAGGGGTGTCCCGAGAGGAGGTTGCCGGCGTTCATCATGAGCATGGCGGAGCCGTGTATGGGGGACTCGGCGGTCATGGAGTGGACGAAGGCCATGTCGTCCACGCAGGTGCCGAGGTTGGGGAAGAGGTCGGAGACTTGCTTGCCGCACTCGCCGTATTGCTTGAACTGCCACTTGGGTCCGACGACGCGGCTTTGGTTGCGTTTGCCGCCGCGTCCGAAGGTCTTGACCTTGATGGTTTTGCCGTCGAGGGGGTAGAGGTCGGGCTTGTAGTCGAAGGTGTCTACGTGGCTGGGGCCGCCGTACATGAAGAGGAAGATGACGGACTTGGCCTTGGCCTTGTAGTGGGGGTCCCTGGGGGCGAGGGGGTTCACGTACTCGGCGATTTTGGCGTTGGCCTTGCTGGAGAAGAAGCCGTCTTGGGCGAGCATCCCGGTGAGGCCGAGGGAGGCGAAGCCGCCCGCGACGTCGCGGAGGAATTCGCGGCGGTGAACTTGTCCGCAGAAGGTGTTTTGTGGCTTGTTCATGGTGGTGGTCCGGTTAAGCGGTTCGTGGTAAAGGCGTTTGGGCTCGGTCGTGGGCGGGTTTCAGTCGAGGTAGATGAACTCGTTGAGGTTGAGGGCGAGTAGGGCGAAGCGTTCGAGGGCGATTTGCTCGGAGAGGCCGGCGTTTTCCCGCATGTCCTTGAGCATGGCGAGGCCGGCGGCAATTTCCTTTTGAGAGGGTGTCCGGGAGAAGGTGATGCGGAAGGCGCGGGCGACTTGTTCGACGGGGTCGTCTCCGGCTTCGGCCCGGAGGCGTTGGGCGAAGGTCTTGGCGGAGTCGTTCATGAACTTGCCGTTGAACATGTTGAGGGACTGGGTGGGGACGGTGGTGACGAAGCGGACGGGGCAGGAGGA
>PBVU01000143.1:0-9255 GCA_002728775.1 Verrucomicrobiales bacterium
AAAAGCATGATGCCGTGGCGGCGCGCCTGCACGCGCGCGACGGGCAGCATCGACAGCGTCTTCTTCCGCGCCAGCGGCGGCACCGTTCGCATGGATGTCCCCAGCAACACCGCCCAACATATCGCCCCCATGCGCCCGCCCTGTCAGGATGGCGTCATCATCTCCGACGGCCACCTATACTGGGGCCCGTGGATGTGCGGCTGCCAGCTTTCGCTCTACGGCCACATCAGCCTTGCGTCCGCCGCCGACCAGCTCGCCAGCGTTGGCAGCGCGCGCCCACAGCACGAGTCCGGCGAGGGCGACATCAAAAACGTTGATCAACTCAAGAAGGGCAAAGGCGGCTGGGCCGTTTACCAGGGCAACAACCGGCGCACCTCCACCACAGCGCTGCCCCTGCCCGCAGGCGTGCAGCCGTTGTGGCGTTTTCAATCCCCCAGCGGTGCCATGCCCACCGCACCGGTCACCGCCGGCGGGCTCACGTTCATCGCCGACCGCAGCGGCGTCATTCGCGCCTTCGACAAGGCCGGCAAGGTGAAGTGGGAGCAGTACACTAGCGGCGCGATTTATTTCCCGCCCGCCATCGCCCACGACCGCGTGTACACCGGCAGCGCCGACGGCCGCGTCTACTGCCACGAGGCCGCCACCGGACGCAAGTTGTGGAGCTACCGCGTGGCGCCCACCGAGCGCTGGATCGCCGTCTTCGGCAAGCTCATCTCCACTTGGCCCGTCGCCGGCGGTGTGCTGGTGGAGAACGGCACCGTCTACGCCGCCGCGGGCATCGCGCATTACGACGGCACGCACGTCGTCGCGCTGGACGCCATCACCGGCAAGCTCAAGTGGCACAACGACGCCAGCGGCGCCATCAACGAGAAGGTCAACAGCGGCGTGAGCATGCAGGGCAGCATGTTTCTGCAGGACGGCAAGCTGTGCTTCCTGGGCGGCGGCGTTCAGGAGGTGGCGCAGTTCGACCTCAAGGACGGCAAGTGCCTCAACACCCCCATCGAGAACGTGCGCGCCGGTTACAGAACCGCGTTTTATCCCTACTATCCCGAGTACGGCAGCTACGTCTCGCTGGACCATGAGCTGCCCGATGGCCGATCGCTGGTTTTCGACGCCAGCTACGAGGGCAACCGCTTCAACTGGCTCACGCTGCTCGGCCCGCTGCCCCCCGGCGTCGCCAAGCTCTCCAAGGACCGCGCCCGCTGGAACCAGCGCCGCGGCTTTGCCCAGCAGCGCAAGGTGCTGTGGAACGACAAGCAATCCCGCCGCTTTGCCAGCTTCATCGTCGGCAAGAAAACCCTGATCACCGCCGGCGACGTCGGCCACGACCAGAAGATCCCTTTCCTCGCCTCCATCGATCTGGAGACCGGCAAGAACAATTGGGTCCAACGCCTCCCCGCCCAGCCGATCAAGGGCGGTGCCGCCATCGACAGCCTCGGCCGCATCCTCGTCACCCTCACGGACGGGACGGTGATTTGTTACGAGAAGAAATAATTTAAGCCCACTGTTCCCGGTTTTCAGTAAGCCCATGAATGCCTCCAAACTGGACGCACCGATTGTGTTGGCGCACGGGATGTTGGGATTGATGCAGGGTTTGTTTGGCGGTGGTCGAATCGAGAACTATTTTCATGGAATCCCCGACTGGCTGCGAGCCGCTGGCAATGAGGTGATCGTCACGGAAGTGCCGGGCATCGGGTCGATCGCGCGAAGGGCGGAGGCCTTGCGGGAGGGCATTCTGACCGCAACGGATATGCCGGTGCATATGATCGGCCACAGTCAGGGCGGACTGGACGCGCGTCACATGGTGACGCACTTGGGAATGGCGGAGCGTGTGATCTCCCTAACGACCATTGGCACACCGCATCGCGGGTCACCCATCGCGGATTGGGGGGTGGCGGCGGCCGATGCAACGGGGTTGCTGCAATTGATGGCCGCCAGCCCGCTGGACACAGAGGCATTTCATGACCTTGGCGCGACACGAATGGAAAAGTTCAATCGGCACACACCCGATGTTGCTGGGGTGTGCTATCGTTCTATTGTTGGCGAATGCCCGCGCGAGCAAATGCTACCGACACTTCGCCTGTGCCACGATCATGTAGCAAAGACCGAGGGGCCGAATGATGGATTGGTCTCCGCGATCTCAGCGCAATGGGGAGAGGACTGCACAGTATGGCCAGCGGATCATGCGCGCCAGATCGGCTGGTTCAACGGCGAGGATTTCGACTGGGAGCAGCACTGGGCCGCGTTGCTTAAAAATTTGGCGAATTGAAATCCCGTGGACTCAATTGGGGTTGATTTCACTGGGTTATGGTTTACGGTCGGTCGCGTTGCCCCATGTCTTCGGGTTGAGCAAATCCGTTGATGGGATGTCTGTTTCAATGCGTCAGATGAAAGTCATGTCAGCCAGACCCTCACCCCTCATCATTGCCTTATCCATTTTTGCATCCAGTTTAATTCTCCACGCCGGGCCGGCCCCGGGCGGACCAGCCTTGCGGGGATCCATTGTGGAAGATCGCGCGGCACGCAAACTGATTCAGGCCGGCGACCTCCGTTATGATGCCGGCGAAATGGAAAAGGCCGTGGAGATTTGGCAATCGGTCATTGAGCGGTATCCACGCAGCCGCGTGCGCTATGAGGCCCATATGAAACTGGGAGAACATTTTCTCAACCGCAAAAACGCGTATGACAAGGCGCGGGCGAGCTTTGAGGCGGTGTCGAACGAGGAAAACCGCGACGAGGACATGCGGGCAATGGCCATCCTCAAGACAGGGGTTTGTTTTTTCGAGGGGCGGCATTATGGCCAGTGCTTCAAGGTTATGCGACGGGTCATTGAAGAGTTCCCCGTCTCGCAGCACGTAAACGAAGCTTACTATTATATTGGCCTCGGTCATTTCCGGCAGGGACACTATGGACGCGCGATTGCCGCCTTGGAAAAGGTCGGCACGGCGGTGGGCGACAAGGATACCAACGCGGAAAAGTTGGAGGCCGGCAAGCGGTTTTTCGTGAAAATTGAGGATGCGGATCTGGCGATTCTGGAAAAGGACGAATCTGTAAAGGTAACCTTGAAAACCTCCGAGGGCGACGAGGAGCAGGTGGACTGCATCCCTATTGGGCGCAATGTCCGGGTGGTTCTGGGAAGTGTCCCCACGCAGCTGGGCAAGCCGCGCAAAGGCAACGGGATCTTGGAAGTCACCGGTACAGCCAAGGTGCAGGTGCATTACACGGACGCACACACGGCCGACCGCCAGTTTGACACCCGGCGCGAAAAGCAGGTGGTGGTGGTGGGCAACGCGATGGTTCAGGTGATGGACGGCGCGTTTTCCGAGGCGCTGCAGGGCGTGGTTCTGGGCAAGGAGGCCAACCTGCAGGTCAGCGATGCCGACCGGGATGTGAGCGATGGCGCGGATATCCTTCAGGTGCGCGTGGAGGTGTTGCGGCGCAAGACGGCGCTGGAAATCGAGGAGGAAAAAGCCAAGCTCATCGCCGAGGGCAAGCTGCAACCCGACACACCGGGGGAACAGCCGGAAACACCTGCAATCTCCGGCGTAACACTGCAACCGGAGGAACCAGAGATCGACCCCTTCAAGGTCATTGACACGGTGAACATCAATCTCAAGGAGGCAGTTCTGCCCAAGACCAGCCAGATCATCAACCGGCCCGCGGACGGGGAAAACAATCCCGAAGAAAGCCCCGAAGCGCCGACAGAAATCGATCCACAACCAGGTGCTGAAGACAATCCAGCCGCGCCCCAGCCGGAGCAGCCAACCGCCAAACCGGTGGAAGAGGTTGACGATGGCACCATCCACTCCGGCGTGTTCCGGGGCACAATTCCCGTGGACCAAACTGACGAGGTCGTGCCCAACGACGCCAAGCTCCAAGCCATGCCCGGCGATTTCGTGCGCGTAAATTACCTCGACCAGCTCAACATCAGCCCCGGCCCGCGCGCCCTCGCCACCCGGGCCAAATGCGTGGAGGGCAACTTGGGCGGCGTGCGCGTCACCCGCACGGAAATCACCGATGCGGAACTGGAACTCAAAACCAAGCTCAAGACCGCCAGCGCCCTGACCCACATCGGCACCCAATACAGGGAATTTGGCCTCGATGAAAAAGCCCAGCTAAAATACAAGGAAGCACTGGGCGTCTGTGAAGAGATTGTTGATGACGCCCGCAAGTTGGGCGGCGGGATTCTGGAGGAAACCTACGTACAGCTCTGGAAGATCTATTTTGCGATGGACCAGTTGAATCTCGCGGCCGCCATGAGCCTGCGTCTTCAGCGTGAATTCCCGGAGAGCGTTTATCTCGACGAGGCCATTCTCGCCCAAGCGCGCGTCGCGCAGAAGGGCGGCGACTACCAGCGCGCCATCGCGCTGTTCAACAACCTCACGCGCCTGACTAAGAGCCAGCTTCGCGGCGAAGGCCAGTTTGGCATTGGTGAATGTTACGAGGAAATGGCCAAGGCGGCCACCGGCAACAACCAACAGATGTTTGAGCGCGCTTTTCAGGCTTACAAGGCCGTGTTTGACCAATTTCCTGAAAGCGGCCGCGTGGGCGATGCAGTCGCGAAAATGGCGAGCTTTTATTACCAGAAAAAGGACTACGCCCGGGCCGTGGACGTTTTCGAGAAGGTTCTCTCCGACCATCCGGACGCAAACTTCCTGGACGTAATCCTCTTCAACTACGGCCGCTGCCTCTACCGCATGAACCGGCGAGCCGAGGCCCGCAAGCGGTTTAACCAGATGATCGACGAATTCCCCGAGAGCCAACTGGCCCCCGAGGCCAAGCGCATCAGCCAGGCCCTTGTCAAGGCCGGTTTCTGACACATCACCTCGACCATAATTAAAACAAGATGAAAAAAATACTCTTCCTTTCCCTCCTGCTCCTGCCGCTGTGCGTGCCGGCCGCCGTACCCGCGGCCGAAGTGGACGCCAAGGCCAAGGCTCTCGAGGCCGAGTTGAGCAAGGCCCTCGATACTTCCCCCCAAGGCGCCAAGGCCATGATCGAGCTTGTAAACCTCTACTATGAACACGGCCGAGTCTTTGGCCTTGTGCGCGTGGGCGAACGGTTCGCCAAGGCACAATCCACCAATACGCAACACCGCGCCGTCATGCTCAAGCTGCTTGACGGCCTGGAAGTCATGGCGCGCCGGGATGACTTCATCACTTACGCCCGCGAATACCTCTCGCGCTACCCAGACTCCACCGAGGCCATCGACGTTGTCCAACGCCTCGGCGATGCCCTCGTGCTCAACAATAAACGCATCGAAGCCGCCGACGCCTATCGCGCACTCTGGCTGCACAAGCCCATCGCTGCCAACCGCTTGGCCGGCCAGCGCGCCAGCGAACTCTATGTGCATACCGGAAACGCCCGCATCCGCATCCGCACCGCGGAAATGGCCGAAAGCCTCTTGGAGAAACTGCCCCCCAGCGAATTCACCCTGCGTGCTGGCCTGCGTGCGGTTGAGCAATACCGCGCCAACAGCCGCTGGGCGGAAGCCAATGTCGCCGCACAAAAGATGTTTAAAAAAGGCCTGCCCCTCACCCGCCGCATGCAGCACCATCTGCATGAACTCATGGCCGCCAGCTATGCCTCCCAAAGCCAATGGGCTAACGCCGTGGCCAGCCTCAAGCAGGCCCGCAGTCTGGGCGACAGCGCGGAACTGCATGGCCGACAAATCGCCTACATGTACAAAGCCGGCCTCAAGGCCGCTCAGATTGAGCCGGAAGTACGGGCCTTGGCCGGCCGCCACCCAAATTCACGTGAACGCTGGTCGACCTACTACTACGTGGGCCATGCCCACAATCGCGAGGGCAACCCGACCCAAGCCGCGCGCTACATCGCCGGTGCCCTTCCCCATGCCGCCAGTGCACATAGACTGGCCAACGACTATGTAAGCTGGCTCCTTGACTCCTCCCTGTCCGCGCGGAATTCCGCGCAAAACTCCGTGACCACCGCGCAAACCAACCTTGAGAATGCGAAGAAGGATGAAGCCGCCAAGCGCGATGCCTTCAACAAGGAATCTGATGCGGACAAGAAGAAAACCGCGCAGACCGCCCTTGCCGCCGCAACCAAGCTAGCGCAACAACGATCCACCGAACTGCAAAATGCTCAGCGCGACCTGACCGCCAAGGCCAACACCGTCAACCAAATGGCCGCCGAAGCCGACCGCACCCTCAATGCCGCGCTCAATCCCACCCGCCAAGCCAAGCGCGAAGGCGACCTGTTGGCCCTCCACTACGCGCGCGCGCGTGCGTTGTACATCGACCGCCTGAAGGACGACGCCAAGGGCCTCACCCATGCCCGGGCCGCCGCCAGGGAAACACATCTCTACAGTTCTCATCAATCGACACTCATTAGTGATCTCTTGGCCCGCCAGCCCGATGGCGGCCAGTTTCGAAATGATGTGGCCATGCTGCTAAAGGAGCGCCGTGACCACATCACGGTGACCTACTACCGCGACTACGTTGGCAACTGGGCCTCCTCAATGCGCCGCGACAAAGTTCATCGCGGCAAAGCCCAGTACATCACTGGCCTGTTGGCTCAGGAAAACCAACGCCCCGAAGTCAACGCCTATCTCAAGAATGGCAGCCCCAACAGCAACGTGAAAAACGCCATCCCGTTGCGCGATCGCGCCCTGGCGAATTTCAATGCACTGAGCAAGCGCAACCAATTCCACCTTGTCGGCACGCAACGAAGCGCGCTTATCAGCTACGCCAAGCAGCCTGATCCTGAGCGTGCCAAAAAACTCGCCATCCAATTGTTCAAGGCACATCCCCAAGATTACACCGCCGCCAGTTGGACCCTGCAAAGCCACCTCAATGACGAGGACAAGGAGGAGGCCAGAAAATACGCGCAGCAAATCCTAAGACTGCCCCCCATGGCCAAAGGTGAAAATATGGAGCTTGCGCGCGACTTGATGGGCGCGGCGGAACGCAATGAAGATGCCGCGCTGGCGGTGCAGGTTTACCAATGGCTTATCCGCGGCAAAGTGCGCCCCATTTATGGAGACTACATCGGAGATGTCCTCTTCAAGCTCGGTCGCCGGAATGAAGCCTTGGGCTGGTGGCAGCGCGTTGCCGAGGCCCCCACCCAAAATCGCAACGAGGGGCGCACCTGCGCGGAACGATTTCTTCGCTTTGGCGGCAACCCACCAGCCCCCATGCGGGAGTTGATCGATTTCCGCTGGCCGGAAATGAGGGGGCGTATTGCCGCCTACAAGGCAACGGATGTCCTTCGGCTGCAGGGCAACGTGAAGGTCTTTGCCGAGGCGGTGAAGAAAATTGAAACTCAATCGGCCGGCATCCCCTTTGCCAACGAGGATTGGCGCAACTTTGCATCCCCTTGGCGTGATTTTGCCTATAGCAACAAGACCTACATCGAGAGCGATAACCCCACCTACAAGGACTGGAAGGAACTGGACGACGACGCGAAACTGGAGGTCTTCCGTGTCGTGCGCGACCTTCGTGGACGCGATTCCTCAGCCTGGGCCGCGGGCGACCTGTTGGCGGCCGGGGCCACGGACGAAGAGTCGACCATGGAACGCCTGCTACGCCTCGTGCGCGTGACCAAGACCACTCGCAACGATCACTCCCGCTGGAACACGTTCCGCAGCTACGCGCAAAAGGCATTCGAGGCCAAGCGCTATGTGGAAAGCGCCACCCTTCTCACCGGCATTCTGGCCCACGTGACCAACGTTCCGAAAGAGGAGAAGGATGCCGGTCGCGGCGCGGTACTGCGCGCGCATTCACGCATGGGCGCGGTGGGTCTGACAATTGACGAGGACAGCCCCATGGCTCCGCTGCTCCAAGCTGCGCTGTATCTGCGCTTGGGCGACAAGGCCAAGGCCCTGGAGATGTATCAGGACAACGCCGCGCTCTTTATGGAACACCGTGACAATCTTCCGCCGGACTTGATCCAGTTTGTCTGCAACCACCTCATGGCCGCCGGAGGCGAGGACAATCTTCTGGCCGTGGAGGACACGCTGCGCAGCTGGCTGGTGAAATACACCGACCCCGACAAGCCGGAGGGCAAGGAACAAAGCATCGATGCCAAGGCGGGGATGCAGCTGTTGCTGGCCAAGAGCTATTTCAAGGGGCAGCGCTACGACGTGGCCCGTGCGGAGTATTCCACCGTGACCAACCGCTACACGGGCACCCCTCACGCCATCGACGCGCGGTTCGGCATAGGCGAGACTTACATGGCGCAAAAGGTCTTCGATCAGGCAGCCATGATCTTTAAGAGTCTCGAGGAAAACCCTGACCTGCGCATCTCGGTGCGGGCGGAATTCCTGACCGGCGTGCTGGCTTTCCGACAGGAACAACACGACGAGGCACGCGAAAAATTCCAGCATATCTTGGAGCGCGTCCCGGACGTGGAGCTGGCCAACCAGACCCTTTACAGTCTGTCCGAGATTTATGGGCTGGAGCAACGCTATCTCCAGCAGCTCAACCTCCTGCGGACTGTCGGCCGGCTCGGCCAGCACAGCAAGCGCCTACACACGCCGGGCAACGCACTCTCCATTGTCGTTCACGATCGCGATCTGGGGGTCAGCCGGGGACAGGCGCGAATTCCCGTGATGGTCACCACCAAACCAGGAGGCGACAAGGAACTCGTTTATCTCCGCAGTTCAGCCGGCGCGGGCAAGGGCCTGTTCCGCGGTGAAATCGACACCACCCTCGCCAACATCACGCCCGGCGACGGCGTGCTGCAATTGTCCGGCCGGGACGTGATCGAGAGCGATTACCCGGAGGAGTTTAAAAAGCAATTCCGGACCGTGCCACTTTCGGATGTGGAAATCCGCATTGCGGCGGATGGCGAGTTTGCGGTAGCCAGCAGCGAGATTATCGATGAGGAAAAGGAAACCCTCACTGAACGACTCCAGCGCGAGCAACGCGAACAGGACGATGCCGATCAGCGTGTTTCGCAGGGGCGTCCGGCCAACCAAGTCAAACCGGGCAACCGCATTTTCCTGCGGGTCAAGGATCCGGACCGTGACTTGGGCGATGACTTGGACAAGGTGCTGGTGACCCTGCGCGCGGACAGCGGGGACGCCGTGCAGGTGGAGTTGGAGGAAACCGGTTCACACACAGGCGAATTCAAGGCCACGATTCCGACCGCCGAATTGCCGGCTGGCGCGTCGGCAACCGACAGTGCCATCGACCACAACCCACTGATGGCCATCGATCACAGCCGTGAAAGTTACTGGCAAAGCGAACCGGACGGCCAGACCCCCAAGGCTTTGACGGTGGACATGAAGCA
>PBVU01000144.1:0-9707 GCA_002728775.1 Verrucomicrobiales bacterium
CCGGAGCCCAAGGTGGGAGGCAAGCTCGCTGTAGGCCGGGCCGATGGCCCGGCGCCCCGGCCACCGGCCGGAGCTACAATGGCCTTTACCAATACGCTGGGGATGGTGTTTAAGCCAGTGCCGGAGACGGAAGTGCAATTTTGCATCTGGGAGACACGGGTGAAGGATTACGCGGCGTACGCGGCTGCGAATGTGGGGGTGAACGAGCGTTGGAAGGAGCCGGGGTTCAAGCAGGCGGACACGCATCCGGTGGTGAACGTGGGCTGGAATGATGCACAGGCGTTTTGTGCGTGGCTGACGAAGAATGAATTGGTGGCGGGCAAAATCAAGGCGGGGCAGAAGTATCGATTGCCGACGGATGCGGAGTGGAGCGTGGCGGTGGGCTTGGGAAAGGAGGAAGGCAAAACGCCTGCGGAGAAGCATCTTGGCATTGAAGACATGTTTCCGTGGGGCAAGAAGTGGCCGCCGCCCAAGGGGGCGGGGAATTATGACAATCGCTTTTATTCCGAGCTCTTGAAGGTGGACGAGTTTGAATACACCGCGCCGGTGGGGAGTTTTGCAGCGAACCAGCACGGCCTGCATGATTTAGGCGGCAACGTGTGGGAATGGTGCGAGGATAAGTTCAGACCAAACGAACTGTTCCGTGTGTTGCGCGGTGCGTCATGGAGTAACGGCCATCCCGGTAACCTGTCGTCGTCCTACCGCAGCGGCTTCCTCCCCGTCTCCCTCCGCAACTTCTTCGGCTTTCGGTGTGTGTTGGTGGGTGAGTGAGTTGGCTTCTATTATCTTGATGCTCGACGGCTTGAATCTTAATTCTCCAAGGCGAGCGTAGCGGGCCTTGGCCGCGGTGTGGGAACAGGTGATAGCTGCTTCAAGAGATTGTGAATCTTTCAGGGAACGGGATGTGGGTTATTCCGTGAATCTGCTGTAGATTTTGCACTTTGGCCGCGTTTGCTGAAATTCAGTTATGACATCGGCAGTGATTCGAGTGCGGTGCAGGTAAAGCTCGATTAGGTTTTGTAGCTTGGCCAGTTCTTTGAGACCTGCGTCGGTGATTTTTGTGTCGGTCAAACTCAGCACCTTGAGTTGTGGCAATTTGATGATTTCCTTGAGGCCGGCATCGGTGATTTCGGTCCAGCTCAAGCCAAGGGAGGTGAGTTGCTGCAACTTGGCGACCTCCTTGAGGCCTGCATCGGTGATTTCGGTGCCGACCAGTCCAAGGTGGGTGAGTTGCCGCAGCTTGGCAATTTCTCTGATGCCCGCATCCTTGACTTGCGAGTTGTTCAACCAAAGATGTGTGAGTTGTTGTAATCGGGCCAAATCCTTGAGGTTAGCGTCCGTGATCGTGTTTCGGCTCAAGTCAAGGGAACGGAGCTGCGGCAGCTTGGCCAACTCCTTGAGGCCCGCGTTGGTGACTTGGGTGCGCCACAAGTTCAGGAGGGTGAGCTGCTGCAACTTGGCCAGTTCCTTGAGACCCACATTGGTGATCTGCGTTCCGTTCAAATAAAGTTTTTTGAGTTGAGGCAACTTTGTGATCTCTTTGAGGTCTGCGTCGGTGATTCGGGTGAATGTCAGGTCAAGGTTGGTGACTTTTACCAAGTCTGCCCTGGTTAATTTGCCCTCGGGCTTCCCAAGACTTTCCCGGATCGCCTGCGTAATGATGGGGTTGGCAATGAGAGCAGAGTTTGCTTGCACCATGACTGCCTGCATCACGCATGCAGTTGCCATCGTTATTGCCCGTATCCAATACCTCATCACAAAGCCTCGGCACTCTAAAGCACGGGCCTCCCAACACAAGGATGCACCATCACAAATCGATCGTAATTCACACGCGGGGAGATACACTCCCCACATGAAAATGGCCATGATTCTGGCAGTGTTGCTGACGGGATTGGGCACGGTGCACGCAAAGAATCATCCGGATGTGGATCGCGCCATCGACATGGCCATTCGTGGCGCGTGCGGCAAAATGAGTGGCATACTCACCGCCGCGGATTTGGCGAAAGTCACACAACTGGGTCTGGCCGAGCGGCGGATCAAGGACATCACGCGCTTGGGTGAGCTGCCGAATCTTCGGAGGCTGTGGCTGTACCGCAATCAAATCACCGACCTTACGCCGCTGGCCAAGTTGCGCAAACTGGAGGTTCTGTATCTTAACGCCAACCAAATCACCGATCTCAGTCCGTTGACCCAGTGCGTGAACCTGCGGGTGCTCCACTTGGGATCCAACCGGATCAAGGATTTGACCCCCTTGGGCAGGTTGAAAGGGCTGGAAAAACTCAGCGTGGGGTCCAACCAAGTCACCACCTTCCAACCGTTGGCCGGCTGCATCGCCCTATACGAGCTGGAGCTGAACAACAATAAGGCGGGGAATCTGTTGGCGTTGGCGAATCTCAGAAATTTGCAGTGGCTCAATATTTCGCACAACCCGACACCAAACCTTCAGCCGTTGGCTGGCCTTACAAAATTGCGTGCGCTGCGCCTGGACTCTAACCAGGTGAAAGACCTCACGCCGCTGACCAATCTGAAGGAACTGCGTGCGCTGTTCCTGTCGCGTAACCAAGTGGAGAACATCAGTGCGCTCGCCCATCTGCCGCGCTTGACCGAGCTGGACTTGGCCAACAACCCTCTGAAAGACCTCAAGCCATTGGCCAACCTAAAAAAATTGCGCTCCGTTTCATTGCAGGGCTGCAAGGTCACGAATCTCAGGCCTCTGAGGACAATGCTGACCCTGCAGGAGGTGAAGCTGATCGGCAATGCCCTGCTGGCCCTGCCGGAGATTGATCAACTGCAAAAGGATCTGCCCAAGGTCAACATCAGCCACAACACCACTCGCACATACATCCGGTTTACCAACAAGACCATGGAACCGATCATGATCAGCTGGGTGAATTTTAGCGGGCAAATGGAGACCTACGACTCCGGACTGCGGCCTGAGGGAACCCGCCAGCAGGGCACCTACGAGGGGCATCAATGGGTTGTCTCCACCAAGGCAGGCAAGGAGATCGGCCGCACGTTTGCCACTTCGCATATTACGGACTGGCTGGTTACCCCACAAGGCGTGAAGCCGACCCCACGAAAGTAGTCGATTTACATGTGGTGTGAATAATGGTTCATGCCAGCAAGGACTTTCCAAATTCAGCCGCGCCCGTGTCTTGTTCCGGCACCATGGCTGGTCAGCCCGAACGGGTGTGGGCTTGTGCCTGCGTGGGATTTAGGCAGACTCGGGGGGCATGACCACGCCGCTTCGTTTTTAAATCCCGATTGCCCTTGTGTTGGGTGTTATTCTGACGCCTTTCATCATGTGGGCTGCTCCGCCCAAGGCGGCTCGTTTTTCTTTGGCGTTAAACTGGATGACCCAGTCGCGTGAGTACAGGGCGGTTTGTCTACAAACGTACGCTGTGGCATGGGAAAAAGTGGCGGCTGCCGCCAAGGAGCAACAGGGGTCGTGGGCGATCGTGATGGATTTGGATGAGACAGTGCTGGATAATTCCGGCTATCAACGCCGGCTAGAGGCGAGCGGGCGGGGGCACAGCCAGGAGGCTTGGGAGAAATGGGTGGCGGAGCGCAAGGCTGGGCTAGTGCCGGGAGCAGGCGAATTTATTGCCAGGGTGCGCAAGCTGCCGCGTGGGCGCATCATTTTCATCAGCAACCGTTACGCGAGAAACACGGGACATTCCCACGCCAACATAGACCAACTGGGCATCGGCGCGGAAAGCGACATTTACCTCCTGCGAAAGGATCGCGATGACGGCAAGAACACCCGCCGCGCCGAAGTGCTGCAGGACACCGGCCGCATGGAGGCGCACGGGGCGATAAAGGTGTTTTGGCCTGGTTTGGTGACGTGGCACACGACCGTCCGGAGGGCTCCCATCTGAAATGGGGCACGCACAAGTTCATGCTGCCTAATCCGGTATATGAGAATTGGGACGAGTAGAGGCGGATCGTTCGTGGTTTGATCGCATGCGCTGTCCATCGATTCTCACGCCGAGACGCAGAGATCAAAAAATGTTTTTCCACGCCTCTATATCTCGGCGTGATATTTGTTGTTACTTTCCTGTCAAAGCCAGCACGGCCCAGCAGGTGGCACTGAGGGAAATGAATTGATCCTTGCCGTGAGGGAAGCCGCTTTCGAAATATTTTTGGATGGGGCGGCTACGCGTTTTTACATGCCACGAGCCATCGGGTTTTTGATTAGTTAAGAGCCACAGCTCAGCGCGTTGAATGGCGGGGGCGAATTGCTTCATCGCACCGGCGGCGCGCAGGGCTACGAGGGCTTGGCCGGTGGCATAGGCGTCGCTGAGCCTGGCCGGTAGTTGTGCGAAGCCACCGTCGTCTTGTTGCGTGGCAAGCAGCCCGAGCACGGGTGCCATGGCGGCGTTGGGTTCGTTGACCAGACCGAGGATTTGAAACACCCGATCCTCGGTGGATTTCGGTTTGGTTTTCTTTAGCCATTCGAGGGCGCGTTTTCGCTCGGCAGATTCATCCGGCAAACATTGCATTGCAAGCGTGGTGGCGGTGAAATGACTGTCCTCCAGCGGCGGCCGATGTGTGCGGATGCGCCAGCTGCCGTCCTTGGTTTGGGTTTTGCGGAGGTAAGCGATTAGCGCCTTGCTGGTGTCGTTGGGTTTGGATTTCGCCGCGCGCAAACCGGCCAGCGCGTAGCCCGCGGTGTATGGCCCCCCGACCACGCCCTGACCCTTGGGCAGGCGATCCTGTCGGTCGGCAAAATACTCGAGCGTGAATTTGGCCTGCACCGTGAGGACTTTGTTGTCTACCTCGAAGCCAAATTGTTTCGCGCGACTGAGCGCCATCAACGGCAATGCCTGATGGTGGCAGGTGAAGCAGTCGCGTTTCTCGACATAAACGCCGGCGCTTTTCTCGATAAGCGGAATAGCTTTGGCCACTGCCTCACGCTTGGTTGCTCCCTGAGCGGTGAAACTGATCGCCACAAAGACACCGAGGGCACAGAGAATTTTCATCCGTGAATATCCGTGTTTCACACCTTGGCAATGTTCACGAAACAATGCACGTGGCCAAGCACGCGATAGTTCCAGACGAAGCCCGGGCCCTCGAGGCGCCAGAAGTGCCAGCGGATTTTTTCGTCGGTGGAACGTTTATCCTTGTAGAAGGCGAGGTTGATTTTCTTGAGGCCGCCGTTGGCCTTCACGATGTCCATCACCTCATCGCTGTCTTCCTTGCGGAAGGGCGCCACACACGCGCGCATCACTTTCAGCACGTGCTCGCGTTGATCAGGCGACAACTCGCCGATGCCGATGCCCGGGTACGGGCGCTCGCGGTGTTTCACGGACTTTGCCATTTCACCGGGCGTGCCCTGCGCGATCACCGCCGCCTTGCGTTGCTTGGCGTCGAGCGCGTCGTACACGCTTTGCACGGCCTTGGTTTGGAAGCGGTAAACATTCTTTTCGCTGTAGCCTCCCGCGATGTGGCCGTAGTAAATCGGTCCGCCGAAGGCCGCGCCGGGGATGGTGTTGCCATCGCAACGCACGGTGAGATGGTGCCCGGTGAACAGCCACGAAAACTGACCCTTGTTGGGATCGCCAAAAAAGTGCGCGCCACAGCCCGCCAATGAGCCGCTGTTGTCAAACTCCTCGTCGCGACTGATCTTGTGATAGCCCTCGTCATCCGAGCAGATCGCGCGCAACGCACGCTCGACCAACTCCTGCTGCGCCTTGGTGTAGATGCCGCCGATCTTCGCGTTGTTGAGCGCGCGATTGTACATGCCCAGCCGCGTCGGCACGCGGTTCTTGCCCGCGCCCGCATCAAACGCCAGCGCCACCTTCTGCCGCTGCTCCTTCGTCAACGTGGCAAACAACTCCTTCAACAACGCCTCCGCCGGCTTCTCCTTCGCCGGCTTGGCCAACACCGCCGGAGCCGTCGCAGCCACAGCGGCGGTCGTGCCCGCCAGTTTCAAAAAATCGCGCCGCGCAATGGTGGCGTCCTCAAGGAAATTACAATCAGGGCAGTCGGATTCGATGGTGTTCATTTTTTGAATGTGTTGAGTTTTTTGTTAGACGCCTTTTTCGTCTGGAATTTCAATCGATGCGGATTTTTTTCGACATTGCCGGCGGCATCGGTGGCGGCCGCCACGAGGCGGTTGGCGCGGGGTAGCTCGAGCATCCAGTCGGCCACGCCGTGTTGTTGGCTGAGGATGCGGACGGGTTGGCCGTTGAGGGTGACGCGCTTGATGAAGCCGTCATCGTGCGTGGTGCCGTGGACCACCAGCCGGCCGGCGCGTTCGTCGATGCGGCGGATGATGGTCGCCGGCGGCAGATCATCCATCGGCTGCAGCAGCTCGGGGAAGGCCACGTTCACCACCTCGGCCACGACGGATTCATCGCCGGTGAGGCCGGGCTCCTGCGCGTATTTGTTGCCGTCGCCGAGCAAATCCTTCGCGCGCGTGCTCACCACCTTGGCGTGTTTGCCGGGGCCAAAGTGGTCGTGCACAAAATACGGCACACCCTTCGGCGTGGAGGGCTGCAGACGCGGGCCGCCGCCGAGGTTCATCAGTGGCCAGCGGTCCGGGCGGGTGCGGTCGCGCACGGTCACGTTGCGAAAATGGCTGGCGGCCTTGCCGGTTACATTATTCGAGCTCATTTGTATCAACGGCATGCGCCCGCCGTAGCCGAGCTGGCTGAAGGTGAGACCGTCGACGGTGATGCTGCCGTGCTGCAGGCTCTTGTCGTCCAGCCCGCGGTTGAACGGCTCGGCGCCGGTGGCGGCGATGTGCAGGTTTTTGTAAACGTGATTCTCAAACCACGGCCGGTAGATGCCGTAGGCGGCGCGATGGATGTGCACGTCCTCCACGAGCATCGTGGGCAACTGCGCGCGCAAGGCGTAGTGGGTCTGCCACAGCTTCAGCCCGCGCACCCGATGCGGATGCCGCGTGTCCGGCCCGGCGCCGTCGGTGCCGGCGAGCGCCACGCTGTAGAGGCCTTCGCTGTGGGATTCATTGGCCTCGAAGCGGCTGATGGCGAGGGTGCGGATGTCGACGTTGCGCGTTTTGCCGTCGGGCATGAGCACGTCGAGGTTGGGGTTGAAATCGCTGCGATGCTGGCTGTCGTAACGATAGCCGTACCGCGCATTTTCCACGGCGACATTGCGCGTGAAGGTGTTGCGGCCGTTGGCCCACCAAAAGGCGGCGCCGTCATTGGGGTCGAACGGCAACACTTGATCGGGCAGCCGGCGTCCGCGAAACGCCTGCACGCCGAGGTTGCGATCGAGCAGGTTGAACACCTCCGTGCCGTCCTCGAGAAAATAGCCGTGACCCACCGAGCGAAAGCCCACGCAGTCGCGTACCATCAGGTATTGCGTGCCGTGCACGGTGATCCAGCGGTTGTGCGAATCGACAATCGCCGCGCCGACCACCGCGCTGCCGCGCATCGTCGTGCCCGCGAGATGAAAATGAATCGCGTACCGTCCGAGCACGCCTTCCTTGCCGAGATGCGCAAACCGCGCATAGCTGATGCCGCCCTTGCTGTAGCGGTGAAACATCGTGTGCCCGCGCACGCCATCGGGATCGGCGCTCTCGACGATGACATTGCGCGAAAGGTTGGCCACCTCGCTGCGAAACTCGCCCGTGCCAAAATGCTCCTCGCGCAACGGCCGGTCGAGCGTGAGCACGCGGCCATCAATCGCCTTGATGATGCGCTGCTCAGTGCCGCCATCCTCCGCGTCGTCCCGGCGAAGGCTGAATTTCTTTTTCGACGCCGTCACAATCACCGCATCGCCCACGCGCCAACCGGTCACCGGCTCGGCCAGTGTCACGCGCGAATCCCCCGCCTCGGCCGTCGCCCCGAGCTTGACCCACGTGCGGTTCATCGGCGCGCCATGCAGCTCCATCCGCGCCGAGCAACACACCAGCGCCGGCGCGTCATCCTCGTCCATCCCTTTAATATAGTGCAGCCGAATGCGCGCGGTGTGCTGCGCGGGAATCGGCGACTGCAGTGTGCCGACCTCCAGCGTGGGCATGGCGCCCGTGGGCACGGCGTTCGGCTCGCCGGCGGCGTTTACCCCATGAAAATCACACGCGAACCCGCGCTCCGTGCAGCGGTTGCCCGCCTGCACTTTCAGCAGCGCCACGTTCAGCTCCGTGCTGCGATCCCGCGCAAATCGCAGCGTGCCCGCCACTTGCAACAGCCGAATCACCGGTGTCCGCTTCGCCTCAAACCGCACTACCGTCCCCGCGCTCACCAGAACGCGATCCCCCGCCGCCGGCACGCGCTTGGGCTCCCAAATCTTCGCGTCCGACCAGTCGCCACTGGCCACCGAGCGAACAGAAAATGTCACCGCCCCGTTTTGTGCAGCAAGGGAAACGGCGGTGAAGAGAAAAAAAGCGAGCAGACGATTCATGGCCATGGATGATGTTAGCCGTTGGAAGATTGCGGGCAAGGCGAATTCGGAGCCAACCAATTCACCACAGAGGCACAGGGGGCACAGAGAGAAACCCAAACTCTGTGTTCTCTGTGCCTCTGTGGTGAAAATTATTTGATATACCCCGGCACCCACCCGCGCGATCCCTGCGGGGGAATGGCATCGGCGGCGTCCTTGCCATCGGCCAAAGTGAAGGCGATCGCGAGCGGAAACTTCCCCTTCGGTGCGTTGCGGGTGTAGGTGCCTTCGCCGTGGAATTGGCCGTGGGCGACGAGGTCGAGGCGCGTGACTTGGCCATTTTTGGATTCAATGCGGCCAAGGATTTCGGCGGTGTAACCGCGCGCGTTGTCGGCGGTTTGCATTTGCGCGGTGGCGCGTAGCTGGCCGTTGGTGATTTTACCCTCCAGCTTTTTGATTTCATTCTCGCGCCACATCGGCGGTTCGCCGCGGGTGTTATCGACCAAATGATACCGAGCCAGACGCGTGAGCAGGCTCTTGGGCAACTGCCCCTTGGCCAGCGCGGCATGTTCATCGGCGCGGATCCATAGGTTGTCGCGGCCGAGCGAGGTTTGAAAAATGCGCCGCCATTCGCTTTCAGGTTCCTCATAACCGCCGAGAATCTTGGAGGTCACGCGCACCACCAATCCACCCCTCGGCGGCTGCGGATTGTACCGCGCATCCAGCTTGCCCTTCGCGATGGACGCCACCTTCTCCGGCCGGTGCTTTTGCAGGGCGCCATTGAGCATGCGCATCACCCGCGACGCGCCGCGATTGTTCGTGTAACCGAGGAACCGCCCATTGGCATCGGCGCTGTACAGACCCTGCGTGGTGCCGCGGCCGATTTTGCGCGGGCCTTGGTTGGCGATTTTCTGGTAGAAGCGGCCCTCGTTGTCCTTTTGCCGGCGCTGATACGCCTGGTCGATGGCGACGGGCACGAAGCGGGTTTGCAGCAGCTTCACGATTTGCGGATTGGCGAAGGTCGACTCACGGTCGAGCACTCCGTTGTTTCACGTGCACCCGAGCGGATGCCCGTCCATCGCCCAGATAAATATCGGCTTCCCTGTCCGCGCCGCCTCCGCCTGCGCATCCAGCACGGAAGTCTTCCACGGAATCGTGCGCCACGTCGCCTTCGGATCCGGCTGCAATTGACGATGCAGTTTTTGAAATTCCGCGTCGGTCAGTGCCAATGCCGACGGCGCAAAGAGAAGGGGAATCAGCCACAGCGATTTCATGCGTTCATCCTTTCGTGTGAAGACTGATTGTCAACTCTTCACTTGCCGTTTGGCTTGGGTTGTCGGCCCGTATGACGGGCA
>PBVU01000145.1:0-5811 GCA_002728775.1 Verrucomicrobiales bacterium
GAGGAGGTGTTTCTGGACTTGGTCGCCAAGGCTTACGACTGGGATCGGGTGGACTTGTCGGAAGTGCGGCCGGCGAATGAGGCGCTGCGCCGGATTCCCTCCAAGATCGCGGTTCAACATGCGGTGATGCCGGTGAAAGTGGATGAAGGTGTGTTGCAGGTTGCGGTGGCAAACCCGTTTGAATCGGGCTTGCTGGGCGCGGTTCGATTTGCGGCGCAGGGGCCGGTGCAGTTTGTCCTTGCACCACGTGAAGAGATTGGCCGGGCGTACGAGAAATTTTATGGGGTGGGCGCGGAAACTATTGATGCTCTGGCGCAAAACGAGGTGAACGACGAGGAGGATCTCGAGCTTTTGGTGGGCGACATGAAGGAGATCGCCGGGGATGATCAGGAGGCAAGCATCATCAAGTTTGTCAACCAAGTCATCTGGCAGGCACACAAGAGCCGCGCGACGGATATTCATTTTGAACCACAGGAGGATGAACTGGTCATTCGGCACCGCATTGACGGCATCCTGCATGCGATGCCTTTGCCGCCGGCGCTCAAGCAACTGCAGGCCAGCCTCATTTCGCGTATCAAGGTGATGGCGGGCATGAACATTGCGGAGAAACGGCTTCCGCAGGATGGCCGCATCGGCGTGCGCATCAAGGGGGAGGAAATCGACATTCGCGTCTCAACAGTGCCGACGGTTTATGGCGAAAGCGTCTCGCTGCGCCTGTTGATGCGTGGCAGTGTCTTGAAGGGGCTGGACACGCTGGGGATGTCGGAACGAATCGAGAGGGATGTTCGCGGGGTGATTACCAAGCCGCACGGCATCATGCTCGTTACGGGACCGACCGGCTCGGGCAAGTCGACCTCGCTTTACGCGTTTTTAAACACCATCAACTCCACGGACAAACGGATCATGACGGTGGAGGACCCCGTGGAGTATGAGCTGAAGGGCGTGAACCAGGTGTCCGTGAAGAACGACATTGGGCGGTCGTTCGCGAATGTGCTGCGGCATTTCCTGCGGCAGGATCCGGATGTGGTGATGGTGGGTGAGATTCGTGATGGCGAGACAGCGGGCATCGCCATTCAGGCGGCAAACACCGGTCACTTGGTGTTTAGTACGCTGCACACCAATGATGCGCCCAGTGCCTACACTCGCCTGATTGACATGGGCGCGGAGCCGTTCTTGGTGGCCGATGCGATCGAGGCGGTAATGGCCCAGCGGCTGGTGCGGACCATTTGCCCGGCATGCAGGACGGAGCATGAGTATCCGCGCGAGGATCTGGTAAAGGTTGGTTTTCCCGTGGAACAATTGGGCGGCAAAGCGGGCATCTGGAAAGGCGACGGCTGTGACGAGTGTGGCGAGCGCGGGTATCGCGGTCGGACGGGCATTTACGAGCTGATGATCAGCACGGAGTCGGTGGATCAACTGGTGATTGACCGGGCTTCGGCTTCGGTGATTGGCCGACAGGCGCGTGTGGAGGGCATGCACACCCTGCGCGAGGATGGCTGGGGGAAGGTCTTGCAGGGACAAACGACCATTGAGGAAGTGTTGCGCGTGACGCAGTTGGCGGAACTGGTGGAGGAAGCGGCGGCATGACAGTACCCGGGAACCCACCGCCGGAAGAGTTGCCGACCACGCCGCCCGCGAGACAAGAGGAGACGCAATCTCCTGTGGACTTGGCGCCGGCGGTCAAGCCGCGCCCAACCCGGAAAAAGCGCCGGGCCGCCCGTTTGAACACCTGCAATGTCATCGACTGCACGCGAGACCACCAGCAGTTTTGGCGGTTCACGCCGGGTGGGCGGGGGATGAAGCTGGCTGAGGTGCGGGATGATCCGGACTTGATGGCCGAGGTGCCCACGCAGTTCACCCGGCGCGACACCAGCCAAATGTGGGACCCACATTGCCAGAACGACGCGTGGCTGCCGATGGAAAAAGTGTTCTTCCGCGTACTGCGGCTGCCGGCCTGTGAGCCGGAAGAACTGCCGGACATGGTGGAACTACAGTTGGAAAAGATATCGCCGCTGCCGGTGGCACAGGTGGTTTGGACCTTTGAGGTGGTGTCTCCACCGCCGGGCACGGCGCAGGGGCAGCAGGTGGTGGTAGTTATCCTTGCCGAGCGTTCGATGGTGGAGGATCAGGTGGGCCATCTGGAAAGCATTGGGTATCGGCCGGACAGGCTGGAGGTGCCTGTGCTGCACCAAGTCTTGGCGGCCCCGGTGGAAGTGGATGACGTGAATGGCGCGTGGATTTATCCGCGGCTGCTGGATGGTCGTCCGGTTTGCTTGGTGGCGTGGTGGTCGGGAGGGGAACTGCGCAACATCAACGTGGCTCATCTGTCTTCCAGGGATCATCTCAACGAGTTGACCGAGCACCTGACCTCCAGCGCTTGGGCGGCGGAACTGGAGGGCTGGGCACCAGCCATGTGGAACTGGAATCTGGTGGCCGACCGTGAACTGGCCGAGGAATGGCTGCCGCTCTTGAATGAGTGGGCGGGTCGCGGCGTGACACAGCATGATCCGCCGGAGACGGTAGCCTTGGCTGCGGCCTGTGCGCATCGGGCGTCGCGTCCCTTGGGTGAAGCCAACTTGTTGCCGCCGGAATTCCGCGACCGTTATCACCGGGATGACGTTGACCGTGTCTGGTTGAACGTGGCCGGCTGGGTGGTGGCGGCTTATGCGTTGTTTGTCGGGCTGTATTT
This sequence comes from Verrucomicrobiales bacterium, assembly GCA_002728775.1. Lineage (GTDB taxonomy): Bacteria > Verrucomicrobiota > Verrucomicrobiia > Limisphaerales > UBA1100 > UBA6614. The sequence continues at coordinate 2,690 of PBVU01000145.1, forward strand.
TTTTGCGCTGGGCGACCTGCGTGATGAGCAGAACGACACGGCCCGCGACCGGCGCAAGCTCCAGCGCGAACACAAGGGCATGGCGCTGGAGGAGGAACGGTACTTGAAGAAGCTCGAGTACGACGAGCTGCGCAAGAAGGCGCTGGAATGCATGGAGGCCATTGGCAACAACAAGCCGCTGGAGATGCAGTTGATCACCCTGACATTCAATGACCGCAAGGATTCGCGGCAAAACCTGACGCTGACGGGCAGTGTGCCAACGGATCTGGATCAATTGGTGGGGACCTTCAAGGATGGCATGCTCGAATCGCGCGTGGCGAATTTGGACAAGGAGATGACGCGGCTGTTTTCCGAGGTGCAGGAGGGCAGCATCGTGGAGGTGCCCATTGCCGGCGATCCGATGAAGCGCTGGACGCTCAATTGCGAGTTGGCGATGAACCGGCAGAAACGGAAGAAGGACGACTGATGATTGACCTGTTTGACAGGCTGAACGTGCGGCCGGAGGAACGCCGGGTGGCGATCTACGTCTTTTTCATCTTCTTCATTGCAATCAATGGCTTGTGGGGCTGGCGGTTTTACACCGGTGCCACCGAGTGGTCCGAACTCAAGACGGATATTCAAGATGACTCCGGCAGGGCCGCGGAACTGCGCGCGGGGTTGGCTGACCTGAAACAGAAGGAGGCGGCTTGGGAGGAATACACGCGCATGATGGGTGCTGACGACGGCGGCAAGCGCGCCTGGACGGACCTGAACCGGCGCGTGCAGCAGTTGGCCCGGGAAAACAAGCTGCGCTATGGCCGCATTACCCCCAGCAAATCCGAGGATCAGGAATTCGAATCCTTCGAGAAGCACACGGTGAATCTGGACTTCACCGGCACGGATCATGACCTGGCAAATTTCCTCATTGCCATTGCGACTGAGCCGCAGATGGTACGCGTCAGCAGCCTGACCATTCGCCGTCCCAACAACGATCCCAAGCAGCTCACCGGCAGCATGAGTATCGTGGCCAGTTTCCCCAAGGAGGAGGAAAAACAGAACAATCCCGTGGTGGAGGATAAAAAATCATGAAACTGATGAAGACCCTTGCGGGCGTCCTGTTGGGCGCCGGCATTATGACTGCCGCGCCGGCACCTCCCGGTGCGCCCGTGGAAAATGACGTCTCGGCCAGCATGCGTTTTGAGAAGACGCAACTGGAGCTGGTACTTGATGTCTTTGGCGAGCTGACCGGCCGGTCGCTCATTCGCCCGTCCAACCTGCCGCAGATCGTGGTCGACTTTAAGCCGCAGGGCCCCATGTCCGAGCGGGACGCCGTCGAGGCCATCAAGGCCATCCTGGCCATCAACGAGCTGGGCATCGTTCCCTTGGGTGACAAGTTCGCGCAGATCCTGCCTGCCAACCAGTTGGAGAAGGACTCGCCGCCTTTCCTGCCCGCAGCCACCTCGGCCGACTTGCAGGAGGACAAGACCTATGTGGGCCACATTGTGCACCTCAAGCATACCAAGCCCAGCGAGGTGGCCGAGGCGCTCAAGACCTTCTCGCGTCTCGGGCAAAACTCCATTATTGCGCTGGATGACTCGCGCACCCTGTTGCTGCGTGACTACGCCGTGAACATCAAGCGCATGCTCCAGATCGTGGAGCAAATCGATGTCGAGGCGCCGTCCGATGAGGAGTTCGAGATTATTGACATCAAGTACGCCTTGGCGGCTGATGTCGCTTCGGTCATCAGCAACCTGACCGACAATCCCACTTCCTTCACCAGCAGCACCCAGCGGCAACTGTCCGGAGCCGGATCTGGGGGATCACGCTTGGGAGGAGGAGCCAGTAATTCGTTGCGGCCCCAGACCACCGGAGGCAGTCGGCCGGGCACCACCGGCCGAACAGTGGCGCGTCCCACCACCTCCAGCACCTCCTCTGCCTCTTCGGGAATTGGGAAACCCATCCTCGGCAACACACGCATCATGGCCTACGAGCCCAAGAACGCCGTCCTCGTCATTACCGAAAACAAGGCGAAGATGGCGCTCGTGCGCAAGTTCATCGACGAGCTGGACCAACTTCAGCCCATGGTACTCATCGAGGCCATCATCATGGACATTGCCTTGGATGACAACCTGTCCTTTGGCCTGTCGCTTTCGCAAGACAAGGAGGAAATCACGGGGAGTTTCGGCCAAGCCTTGGGTTCCATGCATGGTGGAGGAGTCTTTAAGGGCAAGTTGCGGGGATCCGGGGCAACCACGGACACGGGGATTATTGAAAACCTATCATCGGGCCTAAACTACTGGGGCTTCATTGGCAATAAATGGGAGGTTGCAGTCAATGCCATCAAGACGGATACGCGCGTGAACATTCTTTCCACACCGCGTATCCAGACCACACACGCCAAGGAAGCCGAATTGTTCATTGGTGAGACACACCCGTACATCGCTTCCAGTACGGTTGATCCCACGGGTGGTTCACGCTCAAACTATCAACAGAAACAGATTGGCATTAACCTTCGCGTACTGCCGTTCATCAATCCAGATGGCCTCGTGGTGATGGACATCCAGCAAACCATCGGAGACATCATTTCCAACAAGGAAATTGACGGCAATCAGGTGCCAATTACCACCGACCGCACCGCCAACGCCAACCTCTATGTGCGTGACGGAGATGCTGTCGTGCTTGGCGGATTTATTAAAAACAAGAAAACTGAGTCCAAGAGTGGTATTCCATTCCTGAAGGAATGGCCAGTTATTGGTCCCTTGTTCCGGGATAATACCGATAAAAATGAGCGGCAGGAACTGGTGGTGCTCATGCGGCCCACGGTGTTGGAGACGCCCGAGGCGGTCAGCGCCGGTACTCAATCGATGTACAATGAGATGCCTCTCATCGGCCGAGCCAAGCTGGAGGCCCGCTCACAGGAGATCAAGTATCGCAAGTTGTACGAGGAGGAAAAGCGGAAGGCCGAAAAGGGGCAGATCGACGGCTTGCGGCCGCCCACGAACCTGAACCCCAGCTTGTTCAAGGGGCTCGACGAACTGGAGCGCAATCAGGGCAACTAGCCTAGCGGCGGCCGTCGTACCACATTCTGCAGGCCTCGCGTCGTTTTAGATTGCGGCCGAGGCTCAGGGCTGTGCGCAGCGGGA
>PBVU01000146.1:0-8456 GCA_002728775.1 Verrucomicrobiales bacterium
AGCGTGGGACGACAACTTTCGATCCGATGGTGCGTTAATGCTTGCCTGTTGCGAGCGTGACGTCGAGATAACGGAGTTTCGCCTGCGACTGGAAGAATACCTTGCTGAGCGCGTTGTAACCGGCACTTGACGGCATGGGGTTTGTGCCCGATGAAAGGGCTGCCATGAAGGCGATCGTCATTCTTCTCACATCGGTTTTTCTTTTTACTCAGCATGACGCGCACGCTGCGTTGTTCAAAACGCGGGGTGATAAAATGTTTGCTGCGTATTTCAAGGCCGAGGCGGATCGGTTGGCGGCGGATTGTTTGAAGGACGTCAAGACGCTGACGGATTGGAATGACCGTAAGGATCGCTATCGCCGGGAAATGCACGAGATGCTCGGGTTGGATCCCGCACCGCCGCGCACGCCATTGAAGGCGACGGTGACAGGGAAGGTGCAACATGAGGAGTTTGAGGTTTGGAAGCTGCATTATCAATCGATCCCGAAGCTGTACGTGACCGCCAATCTGTATGTGCCAAAAGGGTTGAAGAAACACGCGCCAACAATTTTGTACGTGTGCGGGCACGGTCGCGTAAAAAAGGACGGCATCAGTTATGGCAACAAGGCGCATTATCAGCATCATGGCGTGTGGTTCGCGCGGAATGGCTATGTGTGTCTCGTCATTGACACGCTACAGCTTGGCGAGATTGAGGGCATTCATCACGGCACGTACAACCACGGCATGTGGTGGTGGAACAGCCGTGGCTATTCCTCAGCGGCAGTAGAGGCGTGGAACTGCATTCGTGGACTAGATTATTTAGAGACGCTAAAGTTCGTGGACAAGGAGCGTTTCGGCGTGACCGGTCGTAGTGGCGGTGGGGCATATAGCTGGTGGATCTCGGTGCTCGACGAACGCATCAAGGTGTCTGCACCGGTGGCGGGCATCGCGGATTTGCAAAATCATGTGTACGCCGGCTTCCCGAATAGCGGTCGGCTGGCGCACGGTGTGGTGGAAGGTCATTGCGACTGCATGTTTCACGTGAACACTTATCGCTGGGATTTCGGGCAGGTCGCCGCGCTCGTTGCCCCGCGGCCATTAATGATCCTGAACACCGACGATGACCGCATCTTTCCGCTCGATGGAGTGAACCGCGTTTTCAAGCAGGCCCGCCGCATCTATGATCTACATGGTGAGCGAGATAAACTTGGATTAGTCATCGTTCCCGGCGGCCACAGCGACACACAGCCACTGCGTGTGCCGGCGTTCAATTGGTTCAATCGCCATCTCAAAGGCGAGGAGCCGCCGATTACCATTGCAGCCGAAAAGCTATTTCAACCGGAAGAACTGAAAGTGTTCGGCAAACTGCCGGCGGATGAAATCAACACGAAGATTCAGGAAAACTTTACACGCCTTGCTTCCGCCGACCCAAAGGCCAAGCCGTCCATTGATGCTGCTAACCTGTTGCGACAAAAAACTTTCCGCGGCTGGCCCAAGCGCGATGTGCCATTGAATGAAAAACGGGTATATCGAAAAGAACGCAAAGGAGTGGTCTTCGAGGCGTTTGATTTCGACAGTCAAAAGGAAATCCGGCTGCGTGCATACATTTGTTACCGCACGGGCCTTGAGAAGCCAAAGGCAGTGCATCTAGAGGTGTTGCCCGAGAAAGCATGGCGCAAATACCTCGCGCTTGGGAGGCCTGTATACGCCAAGGAATGGTCTGAGGAGCTGGCATTGGCAGGTGTCGCGGCTGATGGCCCGGTGAACGGACAGCAACGGAAGTTACTTGAGCAAAAACTGGATCATGTGCGTAAACATCCCGAGGTCTATATCACGTTTATGCCGCGCGGGATTGGGCTCACAGCATTAAGTGACAACGAGCAGCACGTCACTCAAGCGCGGCGCCGATTCATGTTGCTCGGCCAAACGCTGGCAGGGATGCAGGTGTATGATGTGCGCCGTGCGGTGCAGCTTACGCGCGAACTTGGTCACAATTCGCCGCTGACAGTTTGGGGCTATGGCGAAACGGCCAGCCATGTGGCGCTGGCTGCGTTATACGAAGGGAGCATTCAGCAAATCAACCTCACCAATTATCCCAAGGACGACAAGGCACAGCCGGATTACCTCAACATCTCACGCATCGTCACGCCCAAAGGTTTGCTGGAACTGGCCCGCAAAAATGTGAAGGTGAAGGTCGCAGGGAAAAAATAATTACCTGATGATCCCTCGAGCCGCTTGGCCGGGGAATATGTTTTTCTGAAACTTGCCACTTTTTACCACAGGCACTCCGTGGACGAGGGTGTATAGGATGCCGGACGAAAACCGCGCGGCGTCCTTAAAGGTGGCTTTGTCGATGATTTTGCCGGCGTCAAAAATGATAATGTCTGCGTCGGCGCCGACTTGCAGGCGCCCCTTTTTCTTAAATGCGGGTGCGCATTTCTCAAGGCGTTGGGCAGGCCAGAGGGCACATTTTTTTAGAGCGAGCATCAGGGGCAAGTCTCTATTTTCACGGACGTATTTTCCGAGGATGCGTGAGTAGCAACCAGAGTTGCGCGGGTGGCCCATGAAGCCGTCGCTGGCGATGATCGTGTGGGGGTTGGCAACAACCTGCCTGACAAGGCTCTCCGGATTTGCGTGGACAATGACTTTGCCGCCTTGTTTGCGATACTTTTCAAATGTGGTCTTCGTCAGTCGTTCGCCGGTGGCGACCCATTGCAGGTTGTTGTAGGTGATGCCCGCGCGTTCCTGCCAGCCCGCATCAAAGATTGCCGATTTGATGTCCGTCATGCCTGCAGTGTACGGGTACACTTCGCAGGAAATGTCGACGCCACGCTTCTTTGCGGCAGCGACCATTCCGATAAGACGCGGGGTAACGAGATTACCCGTGCTCTGAATATGCACAATGTGACCAGGCGCACCGCTAATCGCCGAGAGTGCAATGACCTCGTGCACGGCTGTATGGATGTTCAGGCCGGTGTCAGTGCCCTTGCTGCGCATGTGAATATGGCAGGAGGCGTTGTATTTGGCGGCGATGCGGAAAACCTCCAGTGCCTCCCATTGCGTGGCCTCGGGCGTGTATTGCAGGCCAAAGCCGACGGCCACGGCGCCGAGCCGCAGTCCATGTTCGATCTTCTTTTTGATGGCGGCGAGCTGCTCGGGCGTGGATCGTTGCTTGGCACCGCGGGAATTGGCGGGTGGCAGAAACGCCGGCCGGTCGCCCATCACGCTGATGCGCGTGGGGATGTGGCCAATGCTGACGCCGAAGTTGATGGGCGTCTTGCCTGCGCGCAGCTTGTACCATAGATCGACATCCGCCGTGCCCACTTCCAGCTCGAGGGCCGTGGTTACGCCATCCATTGCCTTGAAGGGATAATCTTCCGGTCTTTGGCCATGCTGATGGAGGTCGACAAAGCCGGGGGCTACGACGAGGCCTTTGGCGTTGATGGTGGACTTGCCTTTGAGTGGAGTCTTCGAAATAGCCTTGATGGTGCCGGCGGTAATGCCTATGTGGCGAATGGCATCCAATTCAGTGGCGGGATCCATTACGCGGCCGTTGGCAATGACGGTGTCGAAAGTCTCGGCAGCGAGGGTTGAGAGGCTGGCGAAGGCAAGGACGAATATGGATTTCATTTTATTCTCACGCAGAGACGCGGAGGCGCGGAGAAACTATATTTAAAACTCAGTACCTCCGCGTCTCTGCGTGCGTTATTGGTTTTTCGATTCTTCCAAAAAATTCATGACGGCCGCAGTCATCACGGCTTCGAACGGCACCGTGATGAAACGGGCGCCTTTGTCGCGCCAATGGCGGGCGCCTTCGCTGTTGTAAATCATGAGGCCGAGCGTTTTGTTGGCGGCTAGGGTGGCGGCGGCAATTTTGTCCATGGCGGCCTGCACATCGGGGTGAGGGATGTTGCCGGGTTGGCCAAGGGAATTGGCGAGGTCATTCGGACCGATGAAAATGACATCAACGTCGGGCGTTTGCACGATGGCATCGAGGTTGGCGAGGCCCTCGGTGGTTTCGATTTGCGCGATGACAAGCGTCTCGGCGTTGGCTTTCTCAACGTATTCGCCCAGTGGTTGCGTGCGGCCGAAGTCTGCGGCGCGAATGCCTGCGAGGCCGCGCTTGCCCCGTGGTTGATATTTGATGGCTTGCACAGCGCGCTCGGCATCATCGGCGGTGTTGACGAACGGAATGAGGGCACCCTGCACGCCGGTGTCCATAAAGCGCAGGATGGTGGATTGCTCATTGGTTGTGACACGGGCGATGGGCGTGATGCCGCGCAGTTCGCAGGCGCGGCATTGGTCCTCCACGTCGCGCGGCTGCAGCGTGCCGTGTTCGCCGTCGAGCACGAGAAAATCCCAGCCGAGATAGCCCTGCAGTTCGATAAGGCTGGTGTCCGGCGTGCGGAAAAAGGCACCGTAAACCGTTTCGCCATTTTCGAGTTTCTGTTTGGTGGTATTCGTTTGCATTTACGAAAACAACTTGGCTGCAATCATTGTCACAATAATACCGGTAAGTCCCATGATGGTGGCCATGGGCGTAAGTGCCTTGAGGGTTTCCTTCTCGGTCATGCCGCTCATTTTGCTGATCACCCAAAAACCGCTGTCGTTCATCCATGGGAATGGTTTGGAGCCGCAGCCGATGGCCACGGCCAGAAACACCGGATGAAACGACAGTGCTTCGAGGTCAGTAACAAGGCTGCCAACGATTGCCACGGCGGTGAACATGGCCACAGTCGCCGAGCCTTGCGCGCCGCGAATGACAGCGGTTACGACAAAGGCCAATGGCAACAGCGCAAAATCAAGCGGTTCACTGCCCATCATGCCGCTGATGTGCGGGCCGATGCCTGATTGTTGCAACATGGCACCGAATGCTCCGCCGGCGCAACAGATCAGGATGATTAGGCCGCCTTCCATCATGGCCTGTTTCACGTGGTCAGCGAGTGCTTTTCGATCCTTGAGGCGCGAGGCGGCCAACAGCATGGCGAGGGCGGCGGCGAGTGTCAGGGCGATGTTTTTGTCGCCCAGCAAGTTAAGGATAGGATGAATCGTAATCGTAGGATCAAGCCCGCTCTTGTAGATTGTGACGCCACTGATCAAGGCCACAGGCAGCAGAATGGGCAACAGCGCCAGCCCCAGTGAGGGCAGTTCGTTAAGGTCCCGGTCAGCCAGCTCCTCAAGTTTCTTCAAAGCCTCGGGAGTTTCGCGCAGAGGGATGTCCATTCGATTATTGATCCAATACGCGTACGCCAGTCCCGAGGCGCTGCAAAACACGCCAATGGCCATGCCCGCCAGAATCATTGTGCCGAGATTTACGCCCAATTCCTCTGCCACGAACAACGGCCCGGGTGTGGGTGGAACAAGTGAATGAGTCATCGTGCCACCGGCCACCAGCGCCACCACAAAGAGCACGTAGTTCTTTTTGATTTTAAGCCACGTAGCTTTCACTAGCGGAATGGCCAACAGAAAAAGGCTGTCGAAGAATACGGGAATTCCCAGCAGGAACGAGCTGCAGCAAAAGGCAACCGGAGCTCCCTTTATGCCCACAACGGATAGCGCGGCGCGCACAATGCGCTCGGCTGCACCACTGGCGAGCATGCATCGGCCAATTACACAGGCCATGGCGATTAGGATGCCAATTTTGCCGCAGGTGGTGCCGAAGGCACCGGTAATGCGTTGCAGGAGATTTTGCTTGGATTCCGTTGTAGCGCGTTCGTTGGCAGCCTTGATAAATGGGGTCTGGGCCTCTTTGAGTTTGGCGCGAACCTGTTCGCGAATCTGCGCTTCGTCAAATGGTTGGCCATCCTGCTTGAGGTTAGTGATTTCAGTCTTAACCTCCGAGCTGACAGCTTTACGGAAATTGTCGCCCTCATACTTTGCCGCGAGAGATTTTTGAATGTTATCGATGGAGGTCAATCCGCCCACGGCGAACGCCCCAAGGATCAATGAGAGGAACGGGTGCAGCCGCAGCCACAGGATGCCGCCAAGCACGATGGCCAAGCCAATGCCAAGTAGGAGCAGCGGATTCACGGAAGGAAGGTAGGTTTTCATTTTTCAATGATCAATTAACAATTTGGTTAACGGGAAATTGGGCGTTGATTATTGGGCATTGAATGAGCCAGCATCCGCCTTGAGTCCAATTGAGACATGAAAATAATTACTGTCGTCTTTTTCGTTATCACATTTGCCACGCTTGCCGAGTGGCCCCAATTGCGCGGACCGGGGCGGAATGGGGTGGTGATGGACAGCGTGCCGTTGTTGAAGGAGTTTCCCAAGGAGGGGCTGAAGCAGCTTTGGACGAGTGATTTTATCCCGAGTGATGATGATGGCGGGCACGGAAGCCTCATCGTATCAAACGGGAAGGTGTACATGGCGATTGTTTGGCATGAGAACGTGGCGACCAAGACACGGGCGATTGATGATCTTGTGCTTCGTAAATTGGGCAATCGTGGCACGAGCTCCTTAGGGGATGAATTGGTGGCGAAGATGGAGAAGGATCGCATGGGCTTGAGCCGCCGGTTACGGGGGGAGAAGTTGCAGACGTGGATCGATGATTGGATTGAGAAGAATTTAAATAAGGAACAGAAACAGGTGCTGGGCAGTTGGATCGCCAGCCGTTTCAAGAAGGGGCCGGCGGCAATTGCCATCAAGGATTTGCAAAAGCTGGCAAAAATGCGCACGCATCGTTTCGAGGACGATGCTGCATTCAAAAAATGGCTGGGCAATCAGGGCTTCAGCGAAGAAACCAAGGCGCAAGTCATCAAGGCCGTGCCGAACACGCGCAAGGTGGCAAAAGATGTGGTGGTGTGTCTCGACGCGACGACTGGCAAAACGCTTTGGAAAGCCGAGGCGCCGGGAGAGCCGACGGGGAGGCGGTCGTCCAGCACACCGTGTGTGGCCGAAGGCAAGGTGTTCGCATTGGGGGGGCGGCATGCGTACTGCGTGGATGCATTGACGGGTAAGCCAATTTGGACCGCAGAATTGCCAAGTAAGGCCGGGGCATCTTCATTTCTGGTGGCTGAAAAGAAGGCATTCGTGATGGTGGGCAAGCTGCTGGCGCTGGATATTGAGACTGGCAAAGTGGCATGGGAAAGCGACGAAGTGCGTGGTGGAAATTCCTCGCCGGTTTTGTGGGAGAGTGGCGGCAAAAAGTTTCTGCTCGCCAACGGCAGCCGAGAGGTGTTTTGCCTGAGCCCGACCGACGGCAAGGTGTTATGGCGTTCGGCAGGCGGCGGGGATTCCACGCCGGTGGTTTCAGGCGAACACATGGCGGTGTACAGCCGCGACAAAAAGATTGGCTTGGCGGGGTATCGAATCTCAGCGGAGGGCGCAACAGTGCTGTGGAAAATTCCACTGGAAGCACGGCGCACGCAGTCCACGCCGGTGATTTATGATGGCCACGTTTATCTCGCGGGCGGCGACACTCAAATGTGCGTGGAGATGGCCACGGGCAAGGTGAAGTGGAAAGAGAAACGGTCCAGCAATATTTCCTCGCCCTTCATTGCCGATGGCCGGCTGTTTGCCTTTGAGAAAAAGGGCAGCGAACTGGTGATGCTCCGCGCCGATCCACTGGCGCATTATGAGCAAGGCAAAGCCCGCGTCCGCGCCATGTGGTGCCCTTCGCCGGTGCTGAGCCGAGGGAAGCTTTTTGTCAGGCAGGGGAACGGGGTGGCGTGTTTTAATTTAGCGGAGAAATAAGTATCAATTTTCAATGATCACGGCTCAATGAATCTTCAAGTTTCAATGGTCAATGATACTTGAGCCTTCCTTGAAAATTGATAATTGAACATTGAAAATTACCATCCCATCGCGCCAATCCGCTGCGCCACTTCCTCTGCGTTTGAGCGGCTGTTGAAGGCGCTAATCCGAAAGTAGCCTTCGCCGGCCGTACCGAAGCCAGCACCAGGGGTGATAACCACGGCGGCTTCGTTGAGCATCTTGTCAAAGATGTCCCAGCTCGGGGCGCCGCTGGGGGTCTTCACCCAAATGTACGGAGCGTTGGTGCCGCCGAAAACTTCGAGCCCCGCAGCGGTGGCTGCTTCACACAGAATCTTGGCGTTGCCCATGTAATGCGCGATCAGCGCGTTCACCTGTGCCTGGCCGGCCTCGGTATAAACGGCGGCGGCGGCACGTTGGATGGGGTAGCTGGTGCCGTTGAATTTCGTCGCCACGCGGCGTCCCCAAAGGGCGTGGAGGGAATGATCATTGCCGGCGGCGTCCTTGGCTGTGAGGCCCGTGGGCACCACGGTGAAGGCACAACGGGTGCCGGTGAAGCCTGCGTTCTTGGAGAAGCTGCGGAACTCAATGGCGCAGTCTCGTGCGCCTTCGATTTCAAAAATAGAATGCGGCACATCGGAGTCCTGAATGAATGCCTCGTAAGCGGCATCGTAAAGGATGATGCTGCCATTGGCCTTGGCGTAGTCCACCCACGCGGCAAGCTGCGCCTTGGTGGCGGTGGCGCCGGTGGGGTTGTTGGGG
>PBVU01000147.1:0-15487 GCA_002728775.1 Verrucomicrobiales bacterium
AGCCATGGCCATTGGCCGCACCTTCAAGGAAAGCCTGCAAAAATGCCTGCGCTCCATGGAGATCGGCCGCGCCGGGCTTGGCGGCGATGGCAAAGGCTGGCGCGTCGGCGACACCGTCTACGGCGACCGCGACATTTTCCCGCGCGACCTCATCGTGCAAAAGCTCACCACCCCCAACGCCGAACGCATCTTTTACCTCCGCCACGCCCTCCGTGCCGGCCTGACGGTTGACGAAATCTTCGAGCTCACCAAAATCGACCGCTGGTTCCTCACTCAAATCCAGCAAATCGTCGACTGCGAAGAGGAACTCGCCTCCCTCGCCACTTCCGCCTAACCTCCCCGTTCCTTGGACCGGACGGAGACTACTTTTTTTTACGAACGCCTGCGTGCCGTTTCATCGGGTGTTATTGAGACGGCGGTCACCACGTTTCTGCTGCTGATTGCCGTGAAAGTTTTCCCGTTTGGCGCCACGGCGAAGGCGCTTATTGCGGCCGCGGGGGCTTTGGGCTTCCTTGCGGGCCCGCTGGTGGTTTCAAGGGTTGCAGAACTTGGATGGACAACCTCCAAGGCGGCGTCGCGGCTAACGTTCGCCGCCATGGGTTGCTACCTTGTGCTGGCTGCGGTGGATAATCAATGGGTGTTCATGACTGGAGTCATCATCTCCACCACCCTCGCCACCGCTGCCATTCCACTGGTCACACAAATCTATCAGGAGAATTATCCGACCAAGAAGCGCGGGCGCCTTTTCTCACGCGCAGCCATGATTCGTATTGTCAGCGCGGGCATCTTCGGCCTTTTGGCGGGATGGATTTTGACCGACGGCCAATCCGATGAAACGATGTCTTACCCGCGCTGGCTGTTGCTGGTGTTCGCATGTGCGTTTGCGATGGGGGCGTTTTGTTACTCAAGGCTACCCTCCAAGCCACTCAAGGGAGCCAAGGGTACACACCCGTTTCGTTCACTGCGATTCGTCAAGGAAGATAAACTCTTTCGCCACATTCTCATTTGCTGGATGCTTTTTGGCATCGGCAACCTGATGCTCTTCCCCCTGCGCGTTGAGTATCTGGCGAACTCGGAGGCTTATGATGATTACAAACTCGCCTTTGAACCTACCCCGGCGCGCATCGCCCTCATCCTCGTTTTCATCCCCAATGTTGCAAAGCTCATCTGCAGCCCCTTTTGGGGCAGACTTTTTGACAAGATGAATTTTTTTGTACTGCGTGTGGTTTTAAATTTTTTCTTCGCCACCTCTTTGCTGCTGTTCTTTCACAGCGAATCCATGCTGGGCCTCTGTCTGGCTGCTGCCCTGTTCGGCATTGGCAATTCCGGAGGCGAGGTGGCGTGGAGCCTGTGGGTAACCAAATTCGCCCCCGCCAAGCATGTGGCGGACTACATGAGCGTGCACGTCTTCTTCAATGGCATCCGCATTTTTCTTTCACCGTTTCTGGGCTTTTGGCTGATGGGCTATGTTTCTGCCGCCAGCCTCAGTCTCTTCAGCGCCGGCCTCATCATCGCCTCCAGCCTTGCTTTGCTCTCGGATTATCCCTCCGGCGAAAAGGCGCGGCGCGGCGCGGCGCTAACCGAGGAAGTAACCGACTAGGACAATTCGCCAGTCAACAACCGCAGAAGATACTCCCTCGCGGGGGTAATGTTTTTATAGTCAGCGATTTCAATAGGCATGGTGGCGATGGCGCGGCGCAACCCGGCCGCGGTGGACGGAAAAGACATGACCTCGGCCAAGGATACATTCAACAAACGAATGCCAAACAATATGCCGCCCGTCTCCGGCAGCCGATGCAAAACCTGGTTTTCAATGCGCACCCATGCCTCATCCGCGTCAAAGGGCGGATCCAACTTGGGCAGGTCACGGGCTGGATGCTGGTTCAATTCCGACGATCGGCTCAGCCCCCAGTTCGCTCGCTCCCATGCCGCGCCCGGCTTAATGCCTGCCAGAAATTTATCGATGCGCCCGCCGAGATCACGGTTCAGCGTGGGAACGGGGACGTGAATCTCATGCACCGGCAAGCCCAACTTCGTTTCCGGTGCCCATGATGAGGGAAAACAAACCACCGCAGCCTGCATCGCAAACCGTCCCTTGTCATCCGGCGCCAAGAGGATGAAATCCGGCTCCCATTGTCGGCCCAAATCCTCCAGCCCCTCCGGATTCAGCCCCTGCCAAACCTTCGCCAATCGCGAACATTCTTCGACCATTTGCGAGGCTGAGGGATCACTTAGGAGGTGACGCGTTGGGTTTGCATCCAGCCATAGCGCACGAGCAGCCAAAAGTTCATCACGCCGGTCAGTTGAAGCAAAGAATGCCTCCGCATTCCCCGGCCGAGCTCCGAAGGTGAATTGAAAATCACGATCGGGAAACAAGCCTGCCCATGAGGGTTGTGAGGTTGCATCCACTGCCGCTTATTCGCCACCACGGAACCAAGACTGAACGCGCGTCCACCATTCCGGCGGACTCACAATGGGCAGCAAACTCACATGATCGTCCGTCCACAGGGGATATCCATCCACCAAACCTTGGAAAGCTGCTTGCCCCGTTTCCTTAATAAACTCCCTGTTGCGCGTCAGCAGCACCCAGTCGGATGTGTAAAGATTTAACCCCAAGCCTGCACCGGTTTCATCCACCACCACCCGCACCGCCTCCCAACCCAGTTCATGCGCCAACCGAAATGCCACTCCCTCCAACCGCAAGTGCCGGTTGGAGATATGTACGGCAATGACACCCTTCTCATCCATGTGTTTGGCATAGATTTCCAACGCCTCCCTCGTCAAGAGATGCACCGGAATCGCATCGCTGCTAAATGCATCCAGCACCAGGACATCAAAGCCACGACTTTTCTCCTGCTCCATCACCAACCGCGCATCCCCCAGCACAACGCTCGCCTTGGCCCCGCGACGACGGGCATCGAGTAAATAACTGAACTCCTCCTCCGCAATTCGTTCTACCTCGGGGTTAATGTCATAAAACACATAATCATCTCCCTTACCCGCGTACACCGCCACTGACCCCGTGCCCAAACCCACCACACCCACGCGCTGGCCACGGCCCTTTTCCCGGCGCAAATCCAGAGCCAGCCCCACCCCGCTCAAGCTACCGTAATACGAGGTACGCATTTCCGCCCGAGCCGGGTTGCTGTACTGAACCCCATGCAAAATCCGCCCGTTCACCAAACGCCGCTCATGCTCATCCACATTCCAAATTTTCACCACCTTGTCCACCCCGCCCGTCACCACCCAGTCCACTTCCTTCATTGTGTTCTGTTCCGGCATCCAAGAAGCCGCCTCAATGAATGTCACTCCGCTCGCCCCACCAGCGTGCTTGGGCAGGGTAAAAATCCGCCGCCAACGCCCGGCTCCTAGTTGCCAAATGGAAGTCCCGCCATCTGCACACGCCACCGCCAAGCGATCCGCCACCGGTACGAGCTCGCCTTCCCCGGACGTAAACCGATTAAACGCCAAGCCATTCACTTTCCCTTGCCCCGTTTCGATCACCTGCAAAAGATCGCCCGAGGCGACTTTCCAGAAATGAACTCGCCCCTCCGCATCACCCGCCGCCAAGACCCCATCCTCGTTCATCGCCATAGCCTTTACGGGGCCGCCCGGCTCCAGTTCCCGCACCTTCGTCCCATGCTCTAGGTTAAACACACACACACGACCATCCGCTCCGCCCGTGACACACTCATTCACGCCTGAGAAGGCCACCACTGTGGTTCCCAATACATGAGCTTCAATCCCGGGCAATTCCTTCCAGCCCGCCGCATCCATCCTCCATCGCCGCAGCACTCCATCCGCGCACGCCGCAACCAAAAATCGGCCATCCGGACTCACCGCCACGCCCGTGGGTACCCCCGGCAATCCGCCTATCCTTTGTTCTTCCCGAGCCCTTTCCCCCTCTCCAGCCACATCCCAGACGCGGACAAATCCACCCTCATCACCCGTCACTAGAATAGTCTGTGATTCCACTGGGCTAAACGCCATCGCCCGCACGGCCGCCCCGCCAGTGTTCAGGGGAAAAAGCCCCGCACCCGATTCGCAGTCACGCACCCACATTCCCCCATCGCTTGAAGCCGTTGCCAACAGCCGCCCTCCCGGACTAACCGCCACCCGCGTGACATCCGTGTCATGATCCTCCAATGTATACGCCACCGCCCCGTAATCGTATATACGCACGACCCCATAAAAATTCCGCGACTGCGAGGCAATATCCTTCCGGTCTTTTTTCGTCTGCGCCAGCAACAGCCCCCCCAAGACCGCCACCAACAAAGCCAAGGGCACAAACAACGGCAGCCGCCAACCCGACCAGTCTCGCACGGTCATCCAGACAAAATTAATCGCCATCAACATCAGGAAAGCCGGTGCCAACACAACCGGGCTGGTCAACAATCCGCGGTATCCCGAAAGCTCCAGTGACAATACTCCATCCGCCAAGCTGCAAACCGCTCCCAGCGCACCAAACCCAACCAGCCGCCAGCGCGGCCACTGGGGTGGAGTTTTCCAAGCCATCTTCAACACATAAGCCACCAGACAACCCACCAACAACAACCGCAGACACAACAGGTAAACGTGGGGCACAAACACACCCGCTTTCCGGTATGCCGCCCAGCAGGCCGCCAACCAGCAACCCACCAGCACCAGCCGAACCCACCACGCATTGAAGGAAACCCGGGTCTTGTCCACGAAACAAACCCCCGTCAGCAACGCGCCGCAACCCCAGAGGGAAAGATGGTACTCCCAATAGCCATCGAAAAACGACGGCGCGCCAAGGGCCACAAACAATCCGCCCAGCGCCCCGCCCGCGGCAATAGTCAGGAAGTACCGTGTCAACCGCGCCGGTTCTGGCCGCAACTGATACAATTCCCCATGGCAAACCATGCAGCCCACAAAGAGCGTCGCATTGAAAATGCCCACTTGTGCCAACAGGTCCGCGTCCACCCCCTTCTTCAATCCCCACAGCGTGGCCACCCAGCAACCCACCAGTAGAGGGGTATAAACCAGTCGCGAATACCATCGGGGATTGTCAAACGCGATGATGAATGACAACAGGTACAGCGTCAGCGGCAGTACCCACAGGAACGGCGTCACCGCCACGTCTTGGCTGACCTTGTTCGTGGTTGCCATCAACTGCGCCGTGCCGCAGGCCGGTAACAACAGCCAAAGCAACTGCCGTCTCAAGTCCAGCGGTTCGGAGGACGATTGTTTCTCTTCCTCCCGCGTTTCCTCCGGCAATGTCCGCAGGGTCCGGGCCACCATGCCGCAAACCAAGGCAAACACCACCATCCCCGCCGCCCAAGCCCCCACCTGCAATCCCCGCGAGGTGTACGGCTCCACCAGAAATGGATAACTGACCAGCGCCAACAACGACCCCACGTTGGACAACGCATAAAGACGATAAGGTGACCGCCCCTCATAACGGCGTGCAAACCAAGCCTGAACCA
The DNA here is from genome assembly GCA_002728775.1 of Verrucomicrobiales bacterium. Taxonomy (GTDB): domain Bacteria; phylum Verrucomicrobiota; class Verrucomicrobiia; order Limisphaerales; family UBA1100; genus UBA6614. The sequence continues at coordinate 5,448 of PBVU01000147.1, forward strand.
GCGGCCCCGTGGACGACAGGACCAGGTAAGGCAACCCAATGCCCACCACCAACAGCAGCAGGATGCCCATCACGGGACTGCCGGCCGCCGTGGCCGGATCCGGCTTCAACAACTCAATCGGCCGGTAGCCAGCGAGCATCAACAGTACCACCACTCCCAGGATGCCTCCCGCCATCCCGAGCAACGTCAGGTGAATGGTAGCCTGCCGTGCCGGCGCTAGACGCGAAAGCCAGTGCGCATAGGCATAGCCCCCCAAAAGCAGACATTGGAAAAAAAGAAGACAGGTGGTCCAAACACCTGGCGTGCCACCAAACCACGGCAGGATGTACTTGCCAATCACCGGCTGAACCTGAAACAGCAGGAACGCCCCCAAGAAAATCGTGACCCCAAAAAGCCAAAGATCGCGCCGCGAAATCTCCGGCTGGCTGGGTGCTGGGGTGTCGGAAATCGGCACACGGGACGTTACACGTCCTCAACGCACCCATTCAACCAGATAAACCTATCCACCCAGCATTGCGTCCGAAAGAACCTCTCCCTTGGCCGAGTCAAACTCCCGCCTTCCCTCCCACATCATCTGCAATTCAAACTGGATGTCCGGATGCTCCCCCGAAAAATCCGGCGAATGCAGTAGCTCCAAATCCCTGCCTCTCACCGCCACATGAAACACATTTCCCCGTCCCGAGGCATGAGCCCCCACTGACGCCCCCCCAAAAACCATCCGCAAGGTCTTGTGAAAACTGGCTGACATTTCGCGCTGCCGCGGATCAAATTCGCCAAACGTGTTGACCACTAAAACGCCCTCCGGCCGCAAGCGCCCATGAAAAATCTCCGCTGCCTCGCGCGTAAAGAAATGCAGCGGAGCCGCCCCTCCCAGAAAAACATCCAGCACGATCAAGTCATACTCCGCAAGTGACTCCTCCGCAAACGCCCTCCCCTCGGCATGGACGAGATTCATCCTCGCAGGATCAAAATCAAACCACTCCTTCGCCACCCTTGTAATGTGTGGGTTGATCTCCACCGCGTCCACCGCTGCCCCGTCCGCCGCCAACTGCCTCGGAACCATCCCGGCTCCAACCCCCAGGCAAAGCGCCGATTTCACGCGTGCCGTGTACGCACGAGCCAGCCCCACCAGCGCGCCGGTAAACGTGGACAAGCTCTTGCACAACCGAGGGTCATATGTATTTTGTATCAATTCATCATTAAGAAGCCGACGACGCTGGATGGACCTTTCCTCGCGCTGAATGACCATGAGAATGCCATACGGGGAGCGAACGCGATCCAGCACTGCCCACTGCCGGCCCTCGTGAAGCAAGCTCCGCTTCCGGAAGAAGTTCATTGCATGCCCGCCACCAATCCTCTGCGCGTGGATTCCCGATGCCCCGCATCATGGAAATCGATCGGATTGAAATCATCCCGCATCACCATGCCCAGCTCTTGGCCGGCGGCACCTTTCGTCTCCACACGCCACTTGCGCTGCCATGCCGGCCACACCTGAAACCGCCAATCCACTCGACTCCGGACAAATTCATCCTTCAAGTCCATCGCCAGATCCGGATGCGCGTATTTAAATCCGGGCTCTCGCCTTGCCTTCAGGGGCTCCATTGAGGCAACAAAAAACACGTTTCCATTCCCAGCTCCATGAACCACCACATGCGGAAACACCTCCTTGAGCGTCCGATAAATTGAAACGGTGTAGTAATCCTCTTCACGATCAAACACTAACCGCGCATCCTCAATCTCACCGTATTCCTTCAATCCACGGCCGAACGTATTCATGGCCAGCACGCCCCCCTTGGCCATGCGACTCCGCACGGCTTCAAACGCCTCCACCGTCATCAGGTGCGAGGGCGAGGAGTCCCCTAGGAAAGCATCCAGCATAACCGCATCATATGATTGCCCCGATTTGTTTAAGAAATGTCGCCCATCCCCGATTTCCAGCAGGCGCAAGCGTTCTGGTTCAAAGTCAAACCATTCCTCCGCCAGCGGCACCACTCCCGGATTGATTTCCACGACGTCTACTTCCACCCCATCCTTCTCCAGCATCATTGGCACCAACCCCGTGCCCATTCCAATGCAGAGCGCCGTCTCCACCTTGTCGTGGTACGCCAGCGGCAGCCCGTGTAGAAGTTCAGTAAAGAGAGACAAACTCCGGCCACGAACGGGATCGTACGTGTTCTGCACCAGGTTATCATTGAGGTAGTTTCGGTGGAGTCTCCCATTCTCGTTCAGGTCAATCACCACCATTCGGCCAAAGTTGGAGTTGCCCTTGGCGCGCACCACCCAATCCTTGCCTCCAAAGCGCAATCGGTCACTCCACTCCGGCCGCATGCCCGCAAACCCGAACACTACAAGAAACAACAGGGCCGCCGTAATCGCCGAGGACGGTATGCGGCCGCGCCCCCACACCGCAAAATAGATCAGCGACACTCCCACCAACAAGCCCGCCGTCAGCAGCATGGTCACCGGGTTCGACAGGCGTGGAATGAGCACGTATCCAATCAGCACCGTACCCGTCACACTACCCAACGTGCTGATGGCCGTCAGCCGACCAACATTGCCTCCCACTGTTTTGACGGAGGTCGTCAGGATGCGAACCAGAAACGGCCCCGTCATGGCCAGTAACGCAAGTGGAATGAGAAAGAGAAATAACGAAGCCAGTAACGAGCCCAGAGCCAAGTTCAATTTCAAGCACGCAAAACTCACCCCACGCACCAGCGGCACGGTCGCCACGAGGTAAACTGCCGCACCAATGATGGCCAAATAGAGGTTGTCCAAACGCGGTGAGCGGTCCACCCACCAACCCCCAAGGTAATAGCCGCCCGCCAAGGCCAACAGGGTCACCGCAATTTGCGCCGTCCATACAAAGTGGGATGTGCCGAAAAAGGGCGACAACATTTTCGCCCCGAGAATTTCCACAATCAGAATACATCCGCCTGTCACAGCCGCCGTGGTGTAAAGATACCTGCGCAGGCCGTCGGGAAGTTCCGATGACACACCTTCTTCTTGTTGATTTTTACCTGACATTTCAACAGGCCTCAGCCAGCCGGGGCCACAGGTGTGCGCTCATTCGCGTCCCGCCGCGCAGGCAATCGAGGTCAAACTTTTCGTTCGGCGAATGCAGATTGTCATCCGGCAGGGCAAGCCCCAGCAACAGGGAATCTGCCCCGAGAATTTTTTTAAACTCCGTCACGATGGGAATGGATCCCCCCTCGCGAAGGATCACCGGCTCGTGCCCAAACGCCTCCTTCAGAGACGCCAAGGCCGCCTGCGCCTGAGCGCCCGTGGGAGACACGAGGTAAGGATCCGCCCCGTGTCCCTCCTCCAGTTTCAAGCACACCGTGGGCGGGCAGAGTTTTCTCAGGTGCGCTTTCAACAGCCGCACGATCTTGCTCGGCGATTGCCCCGGCACAAGCCGACAGGTGATCTTGGCGCTGGCCTCGGCGGGCACGATGGTCTTACTCCCCTCCCCTTGGTAGCCACTAGTCAACCCGTTGATTTCAAGCGTGGGCCGCGCACTGCGCTGTTCAATGGCCGTATAGCCCCTCTCTCCAAACAGCGCCGGCACACCCAGCAGCCGCCGGTACGACTTCTCATTGTAGGGCAAGCGCTTGAACTGCCGCCGTTCATGGGCCGACAACTTTTCCACGCCATCATAAAACCCGGGCACCGCAATGCGGCCCCGCGCATCCCTCAATTTCGCGAGCATCTGCGCCAGTACAAGCGCCGGGTTGTCCACCGAGCCACCATAAATGCCCGAGTGCAAATCCGCCCGTGGCCCGCGCACACGCACCTCCAACGCCGCCACGCCGCGCAACGCGTAGGTCAACGCGGGATGTTTTTTCGACGGCATGCCGGTGTCCGAGATCACCACCGCATCACACGCCAAGGCCCGGCGTTGTTTCCTCAAAAACTCAACCAATGCCTCGCTGCCCACTTCCTCCTCCCCTTCCACCACAAAGGTCAGGTTACAGGGCAATTCCGTGCCGGTTTTTAAATATGCCTCCACGGCTTTGAGATGCGCGAAATGCTGCCCCTTGTTGTCGGTTGCACCCCGCGCATATACCGCGCCGTTTCGCAAGTTCGGCTCAAAGGGAGGCGTCTTCCATTGGTCCAACGGATCGGGCGGCTGGACATCATAGTGACCGTACACCAGAAAATGTGGGCGCCCCTTCCGGCGCGGCGTGCTCGCGGTCACCACCGGGTGGCCACTGGTGGCATGCCGGCGCGCCTTCAGCCCCATCGAACGGCAATGATCCACCAGCCAATCGGCGCAGGCGCGCAGGTCATCATCATGGGTGGACTGGGCGGAGACGCTGGGGAAGCGCAGATACGTGCACAACTCATCCACGAACCGATCCTCGTTTGCCGAAAGATATTCAAGCACCGCCTGCATGCGCCGGGACTGTAGCAGGTGGACCGGGCGAATCAAGCGGCGCTAATTTTTGCGCGGGAAAAATATGTTCAATGGATTCAATGGCACAGGCAGTTTATCGATGACACCCGAAGCCGCCTCCAGCACGCCGATGGGCACGTTGATCGCCTGACCGCTCAAGCCCGCGGTAAAGATGGTGCCCAAGACCACCGGGTCCGCTTCCGCCTCCATCTCTCCCAGTTGCCCCTTGAGGCGGAGAAACACCGGCAGGCGCATGTCTCGCCCGTTGTTTAAAAGACGACCACCCAGCCGGAATTCGCGAGCCATCTCCGGCACCAAGGTCAACGCCACGGGTAGGCGATTCAACACGACATCAGGCAGGTGTTGAGACAACGCCAGCACCCCACCTGTGGCCGCCTCGTAAAATGGCGTTCGCATGTGGATTTGCGCGCGCATTTGCCCTTCCTCCACCCGCCCCACCAGCCGTGCGGATTCCACCTTGGCCTGCCGCAGTTTGGGTGCCTTCACCGCTGTGGACAGTGTTCCCACCACCATCTTCAAGACACCCGGCACCAGCCCTCCTCCCCCCGGCTGGCCGGCCTCTGGAACCGCGATGGAAGCACCGGAAATCCGTAGCACCGCATCTGTGCCCACGCCCTTCAAGCCCTCGGCCGCCATTGAGCGCCAATCCCAGCCCTGGCCGGGTGCCTGGGCCCAACGCAGCCGAACATCCGCATCCAGCTTGCCCCATTTTTGCGCCGCCACCCACGGCTTGTGTTCGTCCTTCACGAACAAATCCAGCAACGGAGCCAGAGCCACCTGCCTGCCGGCAATGGCCACCTCATGCGCCCATGCCGGCCTCGTGCGATCCATGCGGTAATAGGCACCCAGCGGACCGCCTTCCAAGTACATTTGCATGGATTTGAATTCCGTCACCTTGTTCGTCACCGACGTGGCGGCGATGAAATTCGTTGCCGTCAACCCGTTCCAATGCAGGCGATCGGCCGAAAGCTTCAGGTCCACCACAATGTCCCTTCCGCTGGATTTGGCGCCATCGGGATCGGCATCAAGAATGCGCAGCACGGGCAGCAACTCTACAGCCGGCGAGTGAATCTCCACATTGCCTGAAATTCGGCCAGCCTGCGTAAAGTCGTACGTACCTTTCACAGTCACGCGGTTGTCCGACAGTAGGCTTTTACCCAAATCCACCACGCATTCGTGAAGCATCAACCTGCCGGCATGATGTCCCATGTCAAAAACCGCGCTCGCGGATTGGGCGGTGGATAATTCGCCGTCATCACGATCACGCACCACCCAGTCCCGCACGTCCGCCACGCCCTTGAAGCGCAATCCGCTTTCCGGTGCCCAAGCCAGTGTCACATCCGCGTCTCCTTCCCCGCTGACAATGCCCCATGCCTGACGCCAAACCGGTTCCGCAACACGTAAGACCGAGACGTCCAGCCCCCTCGCTTCCGCCGCGTAGCGCCCCCGCTCCATGGCCGTCAACTCAATTCGCCCCGCCGGCCGGCCGGCCTTGAACACCGTTGCATTCAAATCCCCCGATCTGGGCAGCCATGGACCCTTCTCCGCCGATGACAAAACCACCGGACCTTTCAGTGCCAAATCCACCGGCACATTCGGAGCCAGTTGCATACCCTTGACCGCTCCAACCCCATCCAGAGCCACGGCCCCGTCCCCCAAGAATTCCACCACGCCCTCATACTCCGCCATGCCCTCACGCCAAGGATGCCCGGTTGTCAACCTGACCAACTCAGGAGACAGACCCCTGACTTTAAAAACCTCCAGCTTACCCTCAATCCGACCCGTCTTCGGCTCCAACACCACCCCGCCCGATGCTTCCAATGCCCCCCACAATTTGCCGGAAGAAACCAGTTTGGCGCTCGCCCCATTCGCCTTTACCTCCAAAACCTCGTTCAACGCATCATTTATAAAACCGTCAAACACAAGCTCCAGATCCGCCCCTGCCGGAGGCCATTCCGGGTCCATCATTTTCAACCCGCTCAAGATCGCTTTTAGGTTGAGTTCACGCACCCCGTTGGTGCCCAAGTAAACCTCGCCTTTCAGTGACGCTGCCCCATCCAGAATGCGGGGATTCAAAGTCATTCGTCGCAACACCGATGCCGGCACGTTTTTAACATTCACATTCAGGAGGTGCGCCTTTTTACCTGCATCATAGGCATAGCCCAATCCGTACCCAGTCGTAACCGGTTCCCCCTCACCCTGCATCGTCCCGCTCAACGTGCCCTTGGCCACTGCTCCCTTTGTCGTCAGCTCCGCCTGCCCACCTCCCGTGAGTGTGAACTGGCGCCCGTCAGGTTCACGCCACCGCATCTCCCCCTCTTTCAATGTCAATTCACGGAGATTCTTCAGACTGCCCTGACCCACCAGCGAAGCCTCCATGTCGCGAACGCGGGATGTGGTCAACCCGTGCACTGTCGCGCGCCAGCCGAAACTTAAATCCTGGACGCCCTGCCGAGCCGTAAGGTTCAGCGTCGCATCCACATGGCCTCTTTCCACACGGTTGCCCAAGACAGTTTTCCAGCGGGCAAGGTCTGCACCATCAAGCTTCAATTCCATGCGTGAACCCCCCTCCGCTGCCAAGGCCGCTCCCCAAGCCAGACGCAGTGGTTCCAAAAGACGGCCGGACAAAACCTTCTGCTCATTCTGTGTCCCAGAAAGCTCCAGTCGCGCCAATTCCAATTGCTGGCCCGCCAAATCCAATTGCAGGTCAAAGTCAACCGCAGCATCCACCACCGGCGTCGTCACGGCCGAACGCAAAAGGCTGAAATCCCCCGCCATCGCCCGGCCACGCACTTTCACCCGGCCATCGCGCGGGGTATAAAAAACACGGTTCGTTGCATTCAAAACCGTGCCCTGAAAATCCAAACCCCGCCTTGCCCCAATGAAATTCAACACCTGCCGATCCACTCCGAAGATTCCGCAATCCAGCTTCCATCCGGCTCCGTCACGTGACCTCTCCCCCTCAACCGAAACACGCCCGAAAGCCTTCTCATCGCGGCTGAAATCCACAAGCAGCTCACGCAGGCGGCCCGGCGCAAGATCCATCCGCACCTTCGCTTCAAGCCTCCGGGCATCCGCAAAAAATCCCTCGGCGGAATCAATCTCGAACGTGGCATTCGCATCTGCTTCCGCCAACAACCCCGCCGGGTTGGATTTAAAGTTTCCACCCAGCGAAAAATGCCCGGAGAATTTGTCTGCCCCATCCGCATATTGGAGCGAGGACGTCAATGCCCCCTCCGAAATTTGACCGACACGAGGGTGCCATTTGACCGACATTTCCTCCAGCAAAGTCGTCGCTTGGCGACCTTCTTCCGGCCGCGCCACGTGCTTGATCACGCCGTTGTGAAACGACCACCGACCATCCTCGCCGCGGCCCTTGATGGAAAACTCAATATCCTCATCGCGAAACAAATGCCGCCCCGCCCGGCCAACCAAACGCCGTGCACTGGATCGCAAATCCAAATCCATCGCCGTTGAGCCAATTATAGCCTCAAGCACAATATCGCCCCTGCCCCCTTCCAGCTCATGCCCCAAAAGTTTTTTCCACCGGCCCAATTCCAGATCGTCAGCACGCAACTCCAACACTACATTTCCACGGGCCAACTTCCCGCCAGACCAATCCAACCTCAATGGCTCAAGCAGTCGGGCTGTGACCAAGTTACCTTCCTCATTGAAACCCTTGACGGAGGCCATGCTCAGATTCCCTTCCGCCTTCCCCAAGTCCGCGTGGAATTCAATGCTCGCGCTCAAGCTCACGGGCTGTTCCCATGCGGCAACGGTTTCAAAGCTGCCATGGGTCTGCCATGAATTTCCGTCCAAACTCACAACCAAGTGGCCAGTCATCCGTTGGGTATCAATTTTAGCAGGAACTTGCACTCCCATTGAATCCAGCAGGTGATGGATTGTCCCCTTGGTATCCGCCTCGATCACCCACCTGCCCGTGGCCTTGTCACGGGCACCGCGCGCCAACAGGCGGGCATCCTGAAATTTTAGCTCAAGCCGTTTCAGGGCCGTGTCCGTCCAATCAACATCCAGATCAACCCTGACATCGCGCCACTTGGCCATGGCACCGGTGGCGGTCTTGATATCCAGCTGGGCATGTCCCTCACACTGCTTGAGAATACCACCAGCGCCGGGCCGTAAAGTCGCGGCCAAGCCAAACTGCCCGGCAACACGATCCGTTCCCTGTTCATAACTTGCCGCCCCGGCTAATTTTAATTTCGCTGACTCGCCCGTTACCCACCGGTCAAGAGTCACTTCAAGGCCCGCAAGTTCGCGGGTGGCCGACGGTGTTTTGTGACGTACCACGCCGTTGACCACGGAAAAGGCCGAAATGTCAGGCTCCGATTTCTCCTCGCTGGATCGAATGGCAGCAAGGATGGAATCCAGATTGCTGGAACCATCCGCCGCCACCACAATGTCCAGAATAGGATCCTCCAGCCGAATCTGCTCAATGACCGGCCCCTCCGAAAGCTCCCACGCGGCGCCCCGCAGATCCAGCGTGGCAGCCTGGAAAACAGGCGACTCGCCCGTGGTTTTCACGGAAAGATCGCGTAGATGGATTCCCCCAAAAAGCGACCAGTCCACATGGCCAACGGTGATTTGGGCGCGCAGTTTTTTTTCCAGCGCGGGAATCACGATCCCACGAAAGAAAAATCCACTGTTGAAAAACAACCACCCCCCCACCACCGCCAAGATCAACGCGCCCGCGCCCCACGCCAAGGGCCGCCGCCACCGCCGCCACCAAGGCAGGCGGCGCGGCTTGTCGTCGGGAAGAAAGGAGGCGATTGGTCTGTCCATGCCGCGATTCCGCTGCCGACATGAATCTAGCACGGACAAGGCAAATTGTCGTGTTTTCATTCAAACCAAGCGTGGCATGTGGACAAGTTTAATCGGGAAAAGGCGTGGACAAGCGTCTGGGCTGGGGCGATGTTCCGGCCGTGAAGGTCTCGGTGATTGTACCCGCTTTTAATGAGGAAAAGTTAATCGCGGAATCATTGGCCTGCATCAACAAGGCGCGGGCAGCCTTTACGTCCAGCGAGCTGGTGGTCTGCGACAACAACTCGACAGATCAAACTGCGGAACTGGCCCGGGCCGCAGGGGCAAGGGTTGTGTTTGAAGCGGAAAACATGATCGCCCGCGCGCGCAATGCCGGGGTGGCCGCATCGCACGGGGATTGGCTGGTTTTTGTGGACGCGGACTCACGCCCCACGCGGAGATTGTTTGAGGAGGCCGCGACAGCAATGGCGAACCCTACGTGCCTAGGTGGCGGGTGTCCGATTCAATTCATGGGCGGCCCGTGGTGGGCACGCAGCGCCGCGGCGGGCTGGAATGTGGTAGGCCGGCTGAATGGTTGGGCCGCGGGGTCTTTCCTGTTCTGCATCCGGGAGGCATTTGAAGCTGTCGGCGGCTTCGCGACTGACCGCTACGCGGGTGAGGAGATTTTCCTGAGCCACCGCCTCAAGCAATGGGGCCGCGCGCACAATCGCAAAATGCGCATCCTACGAACGCCGATGGAGACTTCACCCAGAAAGGCGGAACTGTATTCGCCGTGGGAATGCGTGTTCCTCCCGCTGCGCACAGCCCTGAGCCTCGGCCGCAATCTAAAACGACGCGAGGCCTGCAG
>PBVU01000148.1:0-7473 GCA_002728775.1 Verrucomicrobiales bacterium
CATGAAACTGGCGAGACTGCCGTTAACCAGAGCCCGTTCGCGTTCCGGAATCCATTTGGCAAACGTGTTGGTGCTGGCGGGAAACAGGCCGGCCTGTCCCACGCCGTTGAACAGTCGTGCAGCCACCAACAGCCAGAGATTTGTCACCGCCGCCATGGCCGCAGTGGCCACAGACCATATCACCGAAAATACCGGCAGACTCGCCTGCGCCCCGCGGCGGTCGGTGAAATGGCCGGAAGGGATTTGCAGCAGCGCATAAGAAATCTGAAACGCACCCATTACCAGGCCCATTTGGAATGCGTCCAGTCCGAGATCCGTTCGAATCTCCTTTTCCGCCACGCCAAGACTATTGCGGCAGATGTACGCAATGGTCGCGGCGCCGCCGAGCCAGAGCAGCACCTTGTAGCGTGCCCAGGTGGGTTTGGAGCTGGGATCGGCAGGATTGTCAGGATTTGTTGTTTTCAATGGGTCCTGAACATCGTGCGCGGATGCGGGGATTATTTTTCGACGCGGTAGAGGTGTGTCTTGGTGCGGAGGAAGAAGGCTTTTCCGGCGACGGCGGGGCTGGCCATGAATCCCTCGGGGAGGGTGTTTGCCGCGAGTTTTTTGAATTCACGGCCGGGGGCAATAATGGTGGTTTTACCTTCCTCACTGAAGAAGTGGATGCGGCCGCTGGCATACAGGGGGGAGGCGGAGTAGTTGCCGCCAAGTCTTTCGCTCCAGATTTCCTCGCCGGTCTTGGCATCCAGACAGGTGGCCAAGCCGCCTTTGTCGTCTACCATGTAAAGGAGATCATCGACCAGCAGGAGGGACGGTTTTTCGGGCGCGCCGCTGCGGGCGTATCGCCATGCGACATGTGAGTCGGTGACCACGCCTTTGCCGCCGGGGCGCAGAGCCATGATTTGGCTCTTGGAATAGCCCGTGGAAATGTAAATGAGGCCCTGGCCGGCCACAGGGCGCGCGCCGCAGGAATGTTGGCCGTGCTCCTCCACGCGCCACAGTTCGCGGCCGGTGGCGGGTTCGTAGGCGTAATGGGCCTTGGCAGCACTGCTGATGAGCACAGGGCGTCCGTCAAGCCGGACGATGTGCGGGGTGGCGTAGGCTTTGCGCCAGTCACCGCCGGCCTTGGGTTTGCCGTCGGGGCCAAGGTCCTTGTAATCCACCGAGCGCTTGGTGTTCCACACGGTACGGCCGTTGGTTTTGTTTAAAGCGAAAGCGTACTGGAGGTCGGCGCCGTCGTGGTGGTTGATGAGGAGGTCGCCAAACAGGATAGGGGAACTGCCAGAGCCGCGGAAGTGGTCGCAGACAAAGTCGCGCCTTGTCCAGAGTACCTTGAAGGTTTCGGTGTCCATGCAGGCGATGCCGGGGGAGCCGAAAGTGATGTAAACATGGCCGGCCTCAATAACGGGTGTGGGGGAAGCGTAGCTGTTGAACTTGTGGCAGAACTGCGGCTCCGCAATATCGAAGAGCTTGCGATCGAGCAGCACGCGGCCGGATTTGCGGTCGAGACACAGGACGGAAAGCTGCTTGCCATCCGGCGTTGCCGTGGTCAGCCAAACCTGTTCGCCCCAAACAACAGGGCTGGACCAACCTTTGCCATGAATAGGGACGCGCCACTTGATGTTCTTTTCCGGCCCCCATTCCAAGGGCAATCCGCTGGCATCGGCGTGACCGTTGCCGCGTGGGCCACGGAATTGAGGCCAGTTTTCGGTGGCGGCCAAGGGAAGCGCCAGGATGAGGAGAGCAAGGTAACGCATGGGCAAAGTCTCCGTGATGGGCTGGGGCGGGGCAATGTTTTTTGGAGGGGGCAACGAGAAGGGGCCGGGCCGGTGGTAATTTTTCCGCATTTCCCTCTTGCCAAGGGCCGTGGGTGTGCCTAAATTTCCCGCTCTTTTTTGGCCGTCTGGAGGCGGCGGAGTGTGATTTGTCATGGCTGTTAAAATCAGATTGAAACGAGTCGGCATGCGGAATTCCCCGGTGCATCGCATTGTGGTGGCGGATGGCCGGAGCCCGCGCGATGGGCACAACATCGAGGAACTGGGTACCTATTGGCCGTTGCGGCAGGAGGCTGAGAACTACAAGCTTAACCTGGAGCGGGCGGAGTACTGGCTGGGAGTTGGCGCGCAGCCCAGCGACACGGTTAGGAGTATCATCCGCAAGGCCCGGCGCACGGCGCAAGGGTTAGCGTTGCCGGAGGCGAAGCCGAAGAAGGAGCCGGAGCCGCCCAAGGAGGAAGAGGCTCCTCCCGCCGAGGAAACAGCCGAGGCCCCTGCTGCGGAAGAGCCCAAGGCTGAGGAAGCGGTTGTTGCCGCCGAGACAACGGAGGAAACTCCAGCCGCCGAAGAGCCGACGGCTGCCCCGGAAGAAGCGAAAACTGAGAAGGAGACTCCCGTCGAGGAGTCCGCCCCAGAAAAGGCAGAAGCCGAGGAGGAAACTCCCGCTGAGGAAACAGCCGGGGCCCCCGCTGCTGAGGAGGAGAATGCCGAGGATGAGACTCCCGCGGAGGAGGCGAAGGCGGATGAGCCTGAGTCTGATGAAGAGAAGAAGACCGACGAGAAGCCGGCGGAATAATATTTACCATACACGCGATGCAGAACTTTGTGGAATACGTGGTGAAGGGGCTTGTGGATGAGCCGGATGCCGTGAGTGTGACGGAGACGGAGCGCAACGACTCGACGGTCTACGAGCTTCGGGTGGCTCCGGATGATGCGGCGAAGGTGATTGGTCGCAAGGGCGTGACGATCAACGCGATTCGTTCTCTGCTTCAGGCGGGTGGCGCGAAGAAGGGACTGCGCTGCGGGCTGGAACTGGTCGAGGACGACGACTAGGCAGGATTTTTAAAACGCGTGGGTGGCGGACACCATGAAGGTCGATGTACTCACGTTGTTTCCCGCGATGTTCGCGGGGCCGTTGGATGAAAGCATTCTCCGGCGCGCGCGTGAAAGCGGGCTGCTGGAGATGGCCGTTCACGATCTGCGGGACTGGACGCATGACCGCCACCGCACAGTGGATGACGAGCCTTACGGCGGCGGGCCGGGAATGGTGTTGAAGCCAGGGCCGGTCTTTGAGGCGGTGGAGGCGTTGTCCGGCGACGAGACGCGGGTGGTGCTGATGACACCGCAAGGACGGCCCTTTAAACAGGCCGCGGCCCGCGAGTTGTCAGGACAAGCCCATCTGCTGCTGGTTTGCGGCAGTTATGAGGGATTTGATGAACGGATTCGCTCGTTGGCACACGAGGAGTTGTCGATCGGCGACTACGTGCTGACCAATGGGGCGTTGCCGGCGATGGTGGTCATCGATGCAGTAGCGCGGCTGCAACCGGGTGTGCTGGGCGATGACACCAGCAGCGCGGAGGAGAGCTTTAGCGAGGGACTGCTGGAATATCCGCAGTACACGCGCCCGGCGGAGTTTCGGGACATGAAGGTGCCTGAGGTGCTCCTTTCCGGGCATCACGCGGAGATTGCCAGGTGGCGCCGCGAACAGGCCGAGAGGCGCACGCGGGAGCGGCGACCGGATTTGTGTGAGGAAGACAACGACGAATAGAAAAGGACAATTTATGAGCCAGGCATTGTTTGACAAGATTGAGGCGGAACAATACCGCGAGGCGCCGCTGGACTTCAACGTGGGTGATACCGTGAAGGTGTACTCGCGCGTGAAGGAGGGCGACAAAGAGCGGACACAGGTGTTTCAGGGGATTGTGATTGGCCGGCGCGGCCGCGGGCTGAACGCGACGTTCACGGTGCGGCGCATCAGCTATGGTCAGGGCGTGGAGCGGGTATTTCCGGTGAACAGCCCCAACGTGATCAAGGTGGACGTGGATCGGCGCGGCAAGGTGCGCCGGGCGAAGCTGAATTATCTCCGCGGCCGTATCGGCAAGCGCGCGATGACCGTGAAGGAGCTCAAGTAGGCTTGGGCACGATTTCGTTTATTTGGAGGCGGACAAGTGTCCGCCTCTTTTTTTGCTGGGTAAAATCAAAAGTCCACCGACTTACCTTTCAGCCGGGGGTCATGGGCGGCTTCAAGCTTTCCTCGCGTTTGGCTGACGGCCTGAGTGGCGCCCATGGTCTGCACGACTTGCAGCTTGTGGCCGCGCCGTTTCAATTCAGCCAGTACCTTGGCTCCCACCTGTTTCTCAATTCGAATGCCATTGGAGCGCCATTGATGATGGAAATGGGGTTGGGCCAGAGTTTCCTTCAAGGGCCGGTTGAAGTCGATGATGTGAATGATGGCCAGGAGGGTTTGGGTGATAATGGTCGGGCCGCCAGCGGCGCCCACAGCGAGGATGGGCTGACCGTCCTTCAGGATAATCGTTGGACTCATGCTGGAAAGGGGCCGCTTGCCCGGGGCAATGGCATTGGCCTCGGCGCCGATGAGACCGAACGCGTTGGGAGTGCCGGGCGCAATGGAAAAGTCGTCCATTTCGTTGTTCATAAAAACGCCGGTGCCAGGGATGATGACCTTGCTGCCAAAGTGGGTGTTAATGGTGGCGGTACAGGCTACCCAGTTGCCTTCGTGGTCGGCGACTGAGAAATGGGTGGTGTGCCTGTTGAAGAGATCATCCGTTGCCCTCGGCGGGTGGCCGTGGGCTTTTACATCAATCGCACGGCCCATTCGGATTTGCCGAGCGAGTTTGGCGCTGTATTTTTTGTCGATAAGCCCGCGAGGCACAGGGGCGAAATCGGCGTCCCCCAGCCAATGGGCGCGGTCGGCAAAGGCGAGCTTCATGGACTCGGCAGTCAGGTGGATGAAATCAGCCGAGTTGGGCTCCATGCCATGGAGGGAAAAATTCTCGAGGATGTTTAAAATTTGGCCGACATGCACACCTCCCGAGCTGGGCGGAGGCATGCCCGCAATCTCGTAGCCTCGATATGTGGTGCGGACGGGCTCACGGCGCTTGACCCTGTAATTCTGAAAATCAGCCGCGGTAAGGATGCCGCCATTGGCGTGCATCCAATTCTCCGTACTCTTGGCAAAGGGGCCGCCGTAAAACCAGCCGATGCCCTCGCGGGCAATGGCGTGGTAGGTGGCCGCAAGTTCAGGCTGGCGGAGCAATGCGCCAGCGTGAAGAGGAACGCTCTTGGCATCCAGGAGCAATGCAGCGCTTGATTTAAATCGGCGCAAATTCGGTGCATTGGCTTTAATGCGCCCCGCGTAGGCAGGGGGAATTTTAAACCCCATTTCGGCAATGCGCGCGGCGTTCTCCAGATGCCACTTGAGAGGGAGCTTGCCGTGGTGTTTCAAGGCGTGGTCATAGGCGGCCAAGGCGCCGGGTACACCACTGGCCAAGGCGCCGACCTTGCTGGCTTGGGTATCGGGCTTGCCGTTCCGAAGGTACATGTCCCGCCGGGCGGCGGCTGGAGCAGTTTCCCGGCCATCGATGGCTATGATTTTTCCATTGGCAAGGCGGAGCATCATGAAACAGCCGCCGCCGATACCGGAGTTGTAACCATTGACGACGCCCAAGGTGAGGCCCGCGGCCACGGCGCCATCGATGGCGTTGCCTCCCTTTTTCATGGCTGCTACGGCGGCATCGGTGGCAATCGGATCCACTGTGGCCACCGCACCGTGTTGCGTGGCGGGAAGAGTTTGAACCAAAAGAAGCAGAACCAAGCAGGGAATTTCCAGACGCATGGCCAAATCCTTGAGTGCCGGGGAGGAGCTGTCAATCCTCTCCGGGGACGATCGGAAGATCTGAAGGAATGCGAGTTGGATTCGCAGGCAAGTATTGCGTGTCATAGACGTTTAAAACGGGCGTGAACGGGAATATTTTTGGGGAAATAATTACGTTCTTGGCAGCAGTTTACCGTCCAATTAGCCGGAAAAACCTAAAGTGGAATGACACAATCTCCGATATAGGGGTGTAGGACTGTTGCAAACTGCGTGGAGCCGTGTGTGGATATTCCTGCCGAGGAGGCTGCCGGAAGAATGGGTTGCGGCCTTTACAATGCCACAAAACACGATACAATTTCATCGATGACAGGCGTATCGCGTCATTTTATTGGGGTGGCGGTGTTGGCCTTGGCTGGCTTTGTTCAGGAAGGATCGGCCCAGTTTTCCTTTGGGGGAAGGGGCATGGGGGGCAGAGGCGGTGGCATGGGCTCGATGGGTGGACTTGGCGGCGGCATGGGCGCTGGAGGTTTGGGCAGTATGGGCGGCGGTTTGGGACAATCCTTGGCGGGCGGCGGCGGAATGCCGGGAGGCGCTGGAGGCGGCCAGCCGGGACAACTGGGAGCGGGTGGCCAAGGCGGTGCCGGCGGAGCGGGTGGAGCGCTCGCCATGAACAATGGTTACGCGAAGGGTACGCCCGACGGGAAGATTCCCGCTTATTTCGCCGCCGCGCCAACGGTGAACAAGCACCGGCGGATTCCCAGCGTGGCCAAGGGGGGCTATGAGCGGATTAATGGCCGGACAGGGACTTACTTGGGGGGAGGCCAAGCTGGCGCTGGAGGCGCTGGCGGAGCACCCGGTGCGCCCGGAGGAGCGGGGGGTGCCGGTGGCGGAGGATTGGGCGGAGCTGCGCCCAAGGCCGGCGGCGCACAACCCGGGGGAGCTGGTGGAGGCGGTGCTGGTCGTCCCGCAATAGGAGCGCCGACTGTCGGCCGGCCTGCGATTGGCGGAGCTGCCGGAGGTGGTGGCGCGACCACGCGACCAGCTGTAGGAGGTGCACGTCCTGCCGTTGGCGGCGGACGCCCAGCCTTGGGCGGTGGAGCGGCGACCCGGCCGGGACAGCAGAACCGTCCGGGCGGTGGCGCGGTTTCAGCCCTCGCGGCAGCCTTGGGCGGTGGAGCTGGAGGGAACAACAATCGTGGAGTTGGCAATCGAGGGATGAACTTGGCGGGAAATGTGCGCGGTAACAATTATGGCAACAACAACCGTGGAAATAATAATTATGGTGGCAATCGAGGAATGAACCTGCGGGGCAATGGCCAGAATACGTACGGCAACAATCGCGGCGGGTATGGCAACAACCGGAATAACAACAACCGCAACAATTTTGGCAGGGGAGGCATGGGCAATCAACGCGGGCCAATGTTTCGTATCGTGACCATCGCGGCCAAGCCCGGCTCGAAATCCGCAGTGGAAGCGGCCAGGTCTTATCAGCGACAGGAAATGCGTTTCAGCCTTCGCGGTGGGCGCCAGTAGATCATTGACGTGAACACAAAGATTAAAATCACATTTGTCGCCGCCGGACTACTGGCCGGTGTGGCCGTGAATGGCGCTGTTCCCCCAACCCCGGGGACTACACCGCCAACACCCACTGCTCCGCCGAAAATCACGCCGCCAACACCTCCCAAGACCCCGCCCACGACTCCACCCAAGACCACTCCCATTTCACCCCCCAAGACTCCGACGCCACCAACGCCCCCCAAGACGACTACTCCCACTCCACCCAAGACGACGCCGGGAGGCGGCGGCGGACCCGGTGGCCCTGGCGGCGGTGCTGGACCGGGTGCTGGTGGAGGTGGGCCGACA
>PBVU01000031.1:0-12061 GCA_002728775.1 Verrucomicrobiales bacterium
ACGCCGGGCAAATGCCTCGCATATTCATTTCGGTTTGCGTTACTTGAAATCCTCGCGGCACGCGAAACCCACTCGTGCGTGGTTTCGCCGTTCCATCAAAATCCGTCACCTCACCACACTCCTCACACAGAAAATGCGCGTGCTCATCCATGTTTGGGCAGTACCGCGTGGCTGCGCGATCCAGATGCACCTGCTTCACCAGGTGATGTTTCACCAGCGCATCAAGGCAGTTATAGACCGTGGCCATGGAGATCTCCGGCTTCTCCGTCTTGGCCTGCATGAAAATCTCATCCGCCGTCGGATGTTCCTTGGCGTGATCGAGTAAGACCCCATACACCACGCGCCGCTGCGCCGTCGGCCGCAACCCGGCCTCGACGATGCGCTCATCAGTTTCCGTCCGCATGCGCCGGGGTGGCACAAACACAGTCCTGCCTTTTACGTCGCTCATGGTTTTGTCACTGTACGGATAGGATTTCAAGAGTCAAGATTTAGAATAATTCTAAATCGCATTCTCATAACCCCAGAATATGCCCGTTCCTGCACTGTTCAGTGGATCAACCGGATTGGCCTAAATTTGCGAATCTAAAACGCCACGAATTGTGGCTACTTCATCTTGTCAAAATTCTGCTGGAGGATCTGCCAGTCTTTTAACCCCTCCACCTTCGTCTGCATCTTGGCATTCAGTTCGTATTCTTTGTCATTCTTCGAGAGGCGATCGATTTGATAAAAAATTCCGAAATGGCCCGGGAATGGTTCACTGGCCAGTCTGTAGGCCGCGTGCTCATCGGTAACATCATGGTCTTCCGGCACTTCCTTGAATTCCCCCCCCTTGCGCGGATTGCTGGCATCAAATGCACCGTCATAAAACTCCACACACTCGCTCAGGCACTCGATAAAGCCAAATCCGTTATGGTCCATCGCCGCCTCCATCATCGAAAGGAGGTGCTTGGGATTCGTGTGCGTCGTGCGTGCCACGAAGGTGGCCCCAGCAGATATGGCCTGCTTGAGAGGATTAATGGGCTGATCCATCGCACCCCACATGTCCGTCTTGCTTTTAAAACCAATGGGCGAAGTGGGCGAGGTTTGCTTTTTGGTCAGGCCGTACACGCTATTGTCCATCACCACGTAGGTCATGTTCACGTTTTTTCGCGCAGTATGCGTGAAGTGATTTCCACCAATGGAGAACGCATCTCCGTCACCACCGAACACAAACAAGTGCAAGTCCGGCCGGCTCAGACTCACGCCAGTGGCGAACGGGAGTGCCCGCCCGTGAATGTAATGCACCCCGTGCGCCTGCACAAAATAGGGAAACCGGCTACTGCAACCGATGCCCGCCACAGTGGTCACCTTTTCATGGTGCAGCCCACGGTTCTGGATCAGCTTGAAGTATAGCGCCAACACGGAGAAATCTCCACAACCGGGACACCACGTGGGATGATCGGCGGCCAGTTCCTTTTTCGTCAGCGGCTTGCGCTCCTCGGGCTCGGCTACGGCTGTACTCATTGTCAAAAAGTTACTCCTTGTCGGACTCCAGTTTTTCTTCAACACGCTTCAAGATATCCCGCACGCGCCAAGTCAGGCCATCGGTCTTGTTGATTCCCTCAATTTTTGAGTCACAAAATTTCGCCCGCAACAACCCGCAAAGCTGGCCATAACCGTTCAGCCCCTCGTCGTTGGTCTCCACCACGTACACATGATGGAATCCATCAAAGATTTCCTCCAAGCCTTCTGGCAGCGGCATGATGTGGCGGATGGTCATGCAACTAATGCTGTCGCCATTTTTGCGCGCACGCTCCACTGCCTCGCGCATGCTGCCCTGGGTGCTCCCCCAGCCAACCAGCAAAACGTTGCCTTCTTCCGGCCCATAAACCTCCGGTCGCGACAACTCAGCGCCAAGTTTCTGGAGCTTTCGCCGACGCTTGGCCTGCATTTTCGTATGCAACACCGGCGAACTCGTCGGATGCCCCATCTCGTCATGCTCAAGACCCGTAATCACGGGATACTTGCCACTCTCCATGCGAGTGCCGGGCGGCTGATGGGGCGTGATCCCATCCGCAGCATCCAAGTCGTACGGCTTGAATTCAACCTGCGGCTCAAACGAGGGAGAAATATCCTGCATCAGGGTTTCCAAGTCCGGCATGGAAAATGCCTCAATCCGCGTGGAGATCGCCTGATCAGTCAGGATGATCACGGGCACACTATATTTCCTCGCAATATTCACCGCCTCGATGCCGATATAAAAACAGTCCTCGACATTCGCCGGGGCCAAGACAACCCGGGGTGAATCACCGTGCGCACCATAGCAGGCGATGTTCAGATCACTTTGCTCCACGCTGGTAGGCATGCCCGTAGATGGGCCCGCACGCTGGACATCCACCATCACCAGCGGCACCTCCGCCATGACCGCCCAGCCAATAGCCTCGCTCTTGAGGGACAATCCCGGCCCACTCGAGCCCGTAACTGCCACTCGCCCCGAATAGCTCGAACCAATCGCCATGGACACCGCCGCGATCTCATCCTCCGCCTGCACAAATACGCCGCCGTATTTTGGCAGCTCGCGACGAAGCAGTTCCATAAGGTCAGACCACGGCGTGATTGGATATCCAGCTCCAAACCGCACGCCCGCAGCCAATAGACCGTAGCCCAACGCCTCATTGCCGTTGCAAACCACCTGCTCCTTTTCGCGTGGCTCCGGCTCCGTGAATTCATACAGCTCCGCGATGGTCGCAATGGGATACGCGTAGCCCGCGTGAAAAGCCGTAAGCGCCGTGGTGCTGATGCTCGCCGCTTTGCCCTTGAACCGCTCGACGATGAGCTGTTCAAGCCTGGCCGCGTCCAAGTCAAACATCCGCGCAATCAGGCCCAATGCAAAAATATTCTTCCCCTTGTCCCGCGCCGTGCCGCCGATGGCTTCCACCGTCAATTCTGTCACCGCACAACCCACGTGGCGGTATTTCTTCTCCAGCTCGGGGTTCGGCTCCACATGACTGGAGTCATAAAGGACAATGCCACCTTCCTTTAAGAAATCGACGTGGTTTTCGTAGCTGTGCTGATAAAACGCCAGCAGCACATCCGCCTCATCGCCAGAGGACAACACCTCGCCCGACCCAATGCGAACTTGGAAAATCGACGGCCCGCCCGAGATGGTGGACGGGATGGTCATGAACGTCATCACGTCCTGCTCACTACGCCCGGCCAAGCGCGCAAGAAAGCCGCCAATCGACTGAATGCCATCCTGCGAATTGCCAGCGATCCGAATGACCGCCTCGGAAACCTTCGAAACTTTTTTACTGCTGTCAGCAGCCTCGGGGGCCGCAGTACTGTCGCTCATTGATGTGTCCCGTAAAACACGTTGCCACCCGCCAAACGCCTAAAAACCGGGGCGGGAAGGCTGCCTTCTACCCGAAGGACAACCAAAACTATCACTAATGACTAGTCTGTCAAAAGATTATTCACAAAAATGAGAAATATGACAAAACACCCAATTCATTGAGCCTCAACACTCTCCGGCCTCGACATCAGGAGTAATTCACTACCTTCCATTTATCGATAAGTTTTACTAATGAATTTGGTGTGTTAATCCAAGCTTCGCGCAGACTTCAATTCATTCATCGCCCAGTCAATCCCTTCAATCAATCCGGCGCCGCAGGGTTGTTGGCTCACAAACCCACCGTGGCTCTTGACATGCGCCTTTACTTTCTCAACCGCATTATGTTGCGTCACGGTCCACTTTGCATAACGCGGATCGAGCATAGGCAGATCGTTGAGGTGATCGCCGGCAGCAAGGGTCACACTTGAGTTCACACCGGAAAGCCTTGCCACTTCCCCGAGTGCGCTGCCCTTGTTAAAGGCCGTGTGAGACAGGCGCGCGTAAATATCGTTGCGCACAAAGTCAAGATCGGGCCAGTCCGAAAGGAACGCATCCGCCTGTGCATGGATGGCATCGCAATCCTCGTTGTCTTTCGCAATAAGGCAGAAGGGTGAAAAGGCATCCTCATAAACCTCGGCATCAAACCGGTCACGAATCCACTCAATCAATTTCGGCAACGCCGGCCGCACCTGCTCGAAGACCTGCTCCTGCTCCGATTCACACAGGTTGTTCCAATCACTGTGCGGCACGAACTCATTTCCTTCGCGGAGATAAATCTCACGTTCAACCGCCACCAGGAAGTCCGGCTGCACCTTCAACTCCGCACGGGCCATGCCCTCCATCAGGCTGATATAGTCACGGCCAGTATTTATACACCACTTGGCACCGATGGCCTGCAGCTCCCTCAGGCGGTCCTGCAATGCCTCGGGAACCGCCGGCCACTCGTAGTCCGAGTGCAGCGTGCCATCGAAATCCGTAGACAAAAGCTGGAGGAAGTCCGTCATTTCACTTCTTGCGCGCCCGAGTGAATCGAGCGCACAATCGCCTGTCAAACAAATGCCGGGCTTCGATTCACAAGACGCGTACGACGATGCCATTTTCGCCTACACACAAGGCGACTACACGGGTGCCATTGAGCGCTTGGAGTCAATCCTTGCCGCGGACCCCACCCACTTTGAAGCCCGGCTCTCGCTCGGCATGGCCCATTATCGGCAGGGCGACTATGCGCGCGCCATTGCCGAAGGTCACAAGGCGGAGGAACAGGAACCGAAGGAGCAACGGGTTCATACCAACCTGTCGCTGTTTTACATGAGGCAGGGCGACAAGGAAAAGGCTGAGCATCATGGCCTGCAGGCGCGCATCGCCGGCTGGCGCGGCAACATGGAAACCCCCGAAGCCGCCAAGGACGATGATCTGAAAATGTCCGCCCCAACTCCCGAGCCCGTCAAGCTGCCAACCCAGTTCCCGGACATGCCCTGGAAGAAAAAAAAGGATGCCCCATGAAAAGTGCCTACGAGATCGCGATGGAAAAGCTCCAGAAAGAGTCGCCCGATCCCAAGTTGACCGACGCCCAGCGTGCCGGACTGGCCGAGTTGGACAACCGCTATCAAGCCAAGATCGCCGAGCGTGAAGTCTTCCTCGAGGGCAAGATTGCCGAGGCGGCGGCAGCGGGCGAGCTCGAAGCCGTTGAGCAAATAAAAAGGGAACTCACCGGCGAACGCAAAATGTTGCAGGAAGAGTTGGAGGAAAAGAAGGAAGCCGTCCGTCAACAGGGATGATCCTGTGGGCAGTCCCCTTTATTTCTCCAGCGCAGATTCAATCACCCGTGCCACTTCCCGGCCCAGTACGCGTGAACCTTCCGGCGTGTAATGCACGTTGGCCGGCCGCATGAGTTCCTTCATGCGCTTCTTGCTCAAGGTGTAAAGGTCGTGAGTGGGAATGCCGTGTTTTTTCATCACCCGAGCAGCCGCCTCGTTGTATTTCACGGAGTCGCCCACATAGCGGGCCTTGGACCCAGGCGGAATGGGAGTGGTGTTGCGCCAGATGAGCCGGGCACCGGTTTTTTTTAATCGCTGGACCAGTTGCTCAAGGTTTTTTTCGTAGTGAGCAAGAGACACCTGCACTTTGCCCCCCTGTTCCTTGGGCACCAAGTTTTGGCCATTGGATCCCATGTACTTGAGGTCATGCAGTCCCCAATTGAAATGAATCACATCCCATTTGCCTTTTCCCAGCCACGCGTCGAGATTTGCCAAGCCACGCGTTGTGGGACCGCCATTGGTTGGGATGCGGTGCAGATTCGCTTTTCCCTTTAAAAACTCTCGGGTCGGAAGGGTGTAACCGATGGAAATGGAATCACCAATGAGCAGCACGCGCTGCAGCTTGGGGTCATCTTGAACCGGGGCAAACGGTCCTTTCTTGGACTGGGCAGCAAGAGATAGGGCAAGGGACAATAAGGCGACGATTGAAAGAGCTTTCACGGGGCAAAGGATAACCGGTCGCCAGAGGTTATCAATATTGGAAAAAGTTAAAGCCTCCGCGCATAGTGGATTTGGCGGCCGACTTCCTTAAAACCGCAGGCGGGATAAAGGGCTTGGCCAGCAGAATTACTAGCCATGGTTTCGATGACCGCGATTTCCATGCCCTGCTCGCGCAGGTGTTCAAGCGCATGTGAAATCAGGGCTCGACCGATGCCTTGCTTCCGGGCGACAGCCGCCACGGCAAGATTGGGGATGCGCCCCTTGCGGGTTATCGCATCGACGCGAGTAGTAATGTATCCAATCACATGGCCGCTGTCCTCAGCGACAAACACGCCATCCGGATGCGCGGCAACATCATCATCAATGTGCCGTGCCTTGCGCCAGCGCCAGTCATGGCCGGCCACGGATCCAAACCGCGCCTCAATGCCGTGATCCACGGAGACGCCTTCAAATCCATCGACGGTGATGGCCTTGATAGAGTCAAGATCCGCAGGGCGGAAGAGGCGAATGACGGGGTTCATCGCCGACCGTGGCGTTGGATGATTTGCCGCAGTGCCCGCTGGGCAAGGGTAGCGGTAACAGAATCCGCGCCGCGCTGGAGTCTGAGGAGGGACAGGGCGCTGCGTGGCGTACCGATTGCTCCCAGTAGCCGACAAGCGGCGTGCCGCAGATTTTCGGTGTTCGACTTTAATAACGGACGCAGCACCGGCTCGGCGGCAGAGCCAAAGAGTTGAAGGGCGGCGACCGCGGGTAATGTCTCTCGATTCGAGGCCAGATGCCGGGCAATAGGCAAAGCGGCGCGGGGATCCTGAAGGCGTGCCAGCGCCTCGATGGCAGCCCAACGCACGGTCAGGTGGGTATCGTCCAGCCGCTTGATGAGGGCGGAGACCGCGTCATGATCGCCCCACAAGGCAAGCGCCCGACAGGCGGCTTGGCGAGTGTAGGGATCGGTATCGTTCAGGACAGTGACCAGGGCGGCACTGACCTCGGCAAGCCGGTTGGTTGGTTCGGCGCGGGATAGCTTGTCAGCGGCCTGTAGGCGAGGAAAGGAGAGGCGCCGTTGGAGCTGCACCAGACATTGGTTCAAGTCCGCAGCAGGCAGAGGGCGAATTTGCACAGGACCAGCGGGGGCAGGCGGACGCAGGGCAGCCTCCCGCCGGTCACCGGTTAGGCGTTCATAGGAGAGGGTCATGGGAACGATGCGTACCTCGGCACCATCGGTGACAGTCAGTTTGCCGGTGAACTGCATCGTCTCGAAAATCCCGGTGAGGGTGTTGAACATCAGGTCCGCATCACCCGAGACAGTAATGGTCGGTTGGTTCTCACCGTTCCCGGTTGTAGCGAGTTGGTATTGTTTCTTGATCGCGATGAGATGGCCGGTGTTGGCCCCGCGGGTGTAAGTGATCGTCTCCTCCGCGGGCAAATGGGTCTTGGTGAGCTTGACAAGGCGCGAGCCAGGCTCGGGCTTGGTACGTCGTTCATGAACAACGAGCACATTGTTTCGGGTCTGCCATGTGGCTGCGAGCTCATCCGGCAATGTCTCCAGCACCAGACGAGAGGAAGCCACGGGATCAAAGATTGGAACTTGGCTGCCAATGTGGCCGCCTCGTGGATTGATGACCACATCCGTGGGCGCGCGCAAAGGTCGCCCACCGGAGTTACCATCAAAATGGCGCCAGCCCAACTTGAAGACGCCGAAGGGCGGAAACAACCGCCCTGTGAGTGAATGCCGCTGAATGGACAGGAAATTGTGGCTGCGAATCGTGAAGCCATGAATGTTGGCCGCGCGCGCGGTGAACACCATCTGACCTCGCGCACTGGCGACGTACTCCGGCTCCTGAATTTTCAGTTCAATGGTGTAGACGTGAGGCTCGCCACGTTTCCATCCATACTTCAGGGTGGATGGCTCGGCGTCCCATGCGCCCATGGCCAAGAATCCCAGCCCAACAAAAACAGCACTGCCTCCCTTCATGGGGACACTCAAGGCAAGCCGGGCCGTCTGGACAAGCAGAAGTTATTCGGAACCGCCCATTCGGCATGAGTTGCCAGCAGCTGGGCAAACACGCCATAGTCGCCCGTGCACTTGGCGCATTTGCGGCTTCGCGATTTCCGGAATTACGACCGGCTGGACACGGATTTTCCCCCCGGCTTCCACCTGCTGTTGGGCCGCAATGCCCAAGGCAAAACCAACCTGTTGGAGGCTGTTTATCTCATGAGCACACTGCGATCCTTTCGCGGCGTGGGCAGCGCGCAATTGGTTCGGCAGGGCAAGGCGAGCTACTTTGTAGGTGGCCGCGTGGTGGGCGTAGGCACGCACGACATCCGCATGGCATGGTCGCGCACGGAACGACGGCTGCAGCTTGACCAGCAACCCGTCAAGCGGCTGACTGACTATCTGGGCACGCTACGCACGGTGGTTTTCTGTACCGAGGACTTACAGTTGGTGAAGGGAGCCGGCCGCATCCGTAGGCGCTTCATGGACCTGCTGCTTTCCCAAGCTCAACCCAGCTACCTGCCGTTGCTTCAACGATACATGCGCGCCGTGCGATCCCGCAACGCGCTCCTCAAGCAATCGCGGCCCGACACGGGTTCACTGGACGGTTTCAGCGCCGAGATGGTGAAACTGGGCAATGACCTGATGCATCACCGGCGCACCTTGGTGCCTCGATTGGCGGACATGGCGGGGCGCGCCTTTGACCGCATCGCGCCGGATGCCGAGGAATTGCGAATTGAATATCAACCGCGGGTCAAGGCGGACTTTGCCGAAGAATTGGACAAGGCGCGCACCCGTGAACTGGCCCAACGCACCACCTTGATCGGCCCGCATCGGGATGACCTAAAATTGCAGCTAAACGAAAGATCGACCGCTGACTACGCCAGCGAAGGTCAGAAGCGAACAGTCGCCATCGCATTGAAAATGGCACAGGCCGAATACCTCACCGAGACGCATGGCGCGCCGCCTGTCCTGTTGATCGACGACGTAATGGGCGAGCTGGACGCCTCCCGCCGCGCCGGCTTCCTGCCCCTGCTGCAGCGCAGCGGCGACGGCCGCGGCCAAGTCTTCATGACCTGCACCGAGGAAAATTGGCCGCGCGAACTGGGCGAGAAATTGAACAGTTGGCAAGTCGAGGCGGGGCAGCTCAACCCATCGGGCAGCCACGATCCACCGAGTTAAGCGATCCAGCCGGGGCGGGCATCATGGCCGCAGCATGAAGGCAATGTTGGTCTGGGGAAAACCCGCGGCCTTGGCTGCGCCCAGCACCGTGGCAACATACTTGAACTGGATCTCCCCATCCGCCCGGACCAACACTTTCAGGCGAGGGTTATCCCGGGCAGCTTCCTCGAGCAACTGCTGGATCTGCCCAAGATCCATGGGCTGGCCCTTGGCCACGTAGCTGCCGTCTTTCCGGATGTTAACCACAAGGGGCCGTTGATTGCCCTTCAGGGGAACCGCGGGCGAGGCCGGGGGCAAGGTCACGGTGACGTCCCGTTCACGCTCGCGCAACGCCATTATATGGCCCTCGAACTGCTGGAGCGTCATGCCCAAGAACAGTTTTTCAGGAGCCATCACCTTCCGGGCAATGTTGGATTCCGGGTGCTGCTTGACCAGCTGCCGAATCCCCTCCAAGGCCCTTGCGTAACGATCCGCGGCCGCACCCAGCTTGCCCGACGCAGCTCCCAGCCTGATCTCCTTCATGGCCGCCTCAAACAGCTGATTGGCGGCTTGTGCTGAAATCTGCGCTCGCTCCTGCTTCCCATCATCGATACTGGCACATCCTGCCAACATCGCCGCCAAAACAAGCCCCATGCCTTTCATCACGGACAGTGTATCTCAGCCATGTAAAACGTTGAACTTAAAAATCTATATTAGCTGGCTTGGCGCAGATGGTTTTTTTGGGAAGCACAGGCGCTTGAATCGGGCTGCCTTCACCTGATACCGTCGCCAGCCATGCGAATCTTGTCGGGCATCCAGCCATCGGGCACGCTGCATGTCGGGAACTACTTCGGCATGATGCGCCCGGCCATCGAGCTGCAGGAACAAGGGGAGGCGTACTATTTCATCGCCGATTACCACTCGATGACCACCATCACCGACGCTGCCGAGCGCCGCGCCAATACGCTGGGGGTGGCACTGGATTTTCTCGCTTGCGGACTAGATCCGGCCAAATCGGTGTTCTTTGTCCAAAGCGAGGTCCCGGAGGTAACTGAACTGACATGGCTGCTGGGCACGGTGACGCCCATGGGCCTGCTGGAACGCTGTCACAGTTACAAGGACAAGATGGCCAAGGGCATTGCCCCCAACTTTGGTCTATTCGCCTATCCCGTGCTGATGGCAGCGGACATCCTGGCCTACGACAGCAACATCGTACCCGTGGGCCGGGATCAGAAGCAACACGTGGAGGTCACGCGCGACATTGCCATCAAATTCAACCAGGAATATGGCGAGGTCTTTGTGCTGCCCGAGCCACAGATTCGTGACGCGGTGGCCGTAGTGCCCGGTACAGACGGCCAAAAAATGAGCAAGAGCTACAACAACACCATCGAGATTTTTGGAGCGGAAAAACCGCTCCGCAAAAAAATCATGCGACTGGTGATGGACAGCCGGCCGCCCGAGGAACCCAAGCCCGACGCGGACAAGAACATCGCCGTTCAACTTTTAAAGTTGGTGGCACCCACTGACGCAGCAGTGGACTGGGAGGATCGACTGCGCGCGGGAGGCTTGGGCTACGGAGACTTGAAGAAGGCACTGTTCGAGCATTACTGGGAGCATTTTGCCGAGGCACGCGCACGCCGGGCAGATCTGGAGAACAACTTGGACCACGTGCATCAAGTGTTAAAAGACGGCGCGGAAAAATCGCGCGAATTGGCGCAAACGGTATTAGACCGGGCCAAACAGGCCAGCGGACTGGGATGATGGGCAAAGGCAGATTGGGCGAAAGTCCGGTCTTTGGGAGTGGGTGTTGTGGATGATTTTCAACGACCGTTTTTTCTGGGCATTGAGGGTGGAGGCACCCGGACGACCGCGTTGCTGGCGGACGCGCGGGGAAAGGAAGTCCAACGAAAGATTTTCGGGCCGGGAAATGTGCGCCTGTTGAATGACCGAGCATTGACGGGTTTGCTGCGGGAGATTGCCGGGCGGTTTCCTACACCGAACGCCATTGGGCTGGGAATGGCGGGAGCGCGAACGAAAAAAGATCAACACCGCATTCGCGCGGCGGCAGCCAAGGCATGGAAACAGATTCCCTGCGGGGTTTCCCACGACTTGGATTTGGCCTTGATTGCCGACACACGCATAAAGCAGCCCGTCATGGCACGGATATTGGTGCTATCTGGAACGGGCTCTTGTTGTTTTGGAAGAGGGCCAAAAGGGCAAACCGCCAAGATGGGGGGCTGGGGCCATATACTGGGAGACAAGGGGAGCGGCTTTGAAATCGGCCTGAGAGCGCTCAAGGCGGTTGTGTTTTATCTGGATCGGGACGGAACATGGTCGCGGCTGGGCGAACGATTGCTTGCCGCAACTGGCTGCAATGAGCCAAACGAGTGGGTTGACTGGGTGGCGAACCAGGACAAGGCAACCATGGCCGCGTTGGCGGTGGAAGTGTTTGCTGCCGCCCGCAGTAGGGATCGAATTGCGCGCGACATCCTGAAGGGAGCTGCTGCGTCTCTGGCGAAGGATGCGTTGCATTGCGCGCGCAAACTAACCACAACCAGCGAACCGGTTGAATTCCTGTTGGCGGGTGGAGTCCTGAAAAACCAACCGGGATTTGCACGCAAAGTGAAGGGGGAAATCCGCGCGCTTTGGCCCAGTGCAGTCGTGAAAATCCAGAAGCGCGAAGGCGCTTGGGGAGCAGTCGAAATGGCCAAGGCACTGGAATCAGTACAGATCGACTCGCTCCCAGCAATCACAAACGCTACACCCGATTCCCCTACTGAAGCGCGCAACCCGCGCTCCACAAATCTGGAAAAACTGCCGTTGACCCAGGCGGTGGAGTTAATGCTCGAGGAAGAGTCCAGCGCGGGCAGGGCTGTACGCGCGGAAGCGAAAAACATTGCCCGGCTTGCGGACTGGGCAGCGCAGGCCTTGGGCAAAGGTGGACGTTTGTTTTACGTGGGGGCGGGAACCAGTGGCCGGCTGGGAGTTCTGGACGCAAGCGAGTGCCCGCCCACGTTTCGGTCCGAGCCTTGGCAGGTGCAGGGAATCATCGCGGGCGGA
>PBVU01000049.1:0-17334 GCA_002728775.1 Verrucomicrobiales bacterium
AACTCTTTTAATGATTGGCGCGAGTGATTCATTTGCCAGTGTGGTAAAGGCGGTTCTAGCCGGTGAGGACACTGAATTTAAAGAAGAAGTGTTGGTGATACTTGTCGAATCGAGTAAGGAGGCTGTTTTGCTAGTGAAAGCGGAACTTGAAGCGATCGCAAAAGGATCGAATAAGGAAATGGCAGAGGATGCAAAGTTAGCGCTGAAACTATTGGACGAATAAAGTAGTTAAACCTAGCCTCGTATGGCGTCTATATTTTTGTTGTTATTCGAGGTAAAGGATTCGTCATGTATATTAAAACTTAGTTCAGGATCATAAGCCGCGCGCCGGCGGCTGCAAAGCCGAACAGGGCTCCCCCGATAAAAGTGGCCATGAATGAGGCGCCGTAGTCATGGTCGGCTTTCCAGACACCCCACAGGCTCATTAGGCCGCCCATTAACAGTGGGGTGATCAAAAGACTGATGCCGGTGATGGGGATGGAGGCGAATATCTTTTCCGGAAACACCTCGGAGATGACCCAATCACTGCCAGCATCATCAATTAACATACTAACTTGAATTGCTAACGGAAGCAAGTTCAGGCTGGGGCCGGGGTGGGTTTGCGGCCGGTTTGCCAAGCCCAGTAGCGGGAAAACAGGCTGCGGATATCCTCGAGAATGAGGTAGCAAATGGGGATGAGCAGGAGGGTGATGAAGGTGGCAAAGAGGATGCCCCAGCCGAGGCTAATGCCCATGGGGATGACAAATTTGGCCTGAGTGCTGGATTCAAACATGGTGGGCAGGATGCCGCCAAAGGTCGTGAGGCTGGTGAGGAGGATGGGGCGGAAGCGTGCGCCGCCGGCGGCCCGGACGGCTTCAAGCAGGGGCAGGCCCTCATCACGGCTGCGATTGATGTAGTGGGCCATGACCAGGGAGTCGTTGACCACGACTCCACACAGCGCCAGCGCGCCAAAGGCGCTCATGATGCTGATGGGTGCGCCCATGACCATGTGGCCTAACACCGCACCGACGAGCCCGAAGGGAATGACGCTCATGACGATGAGCGGCTGGAGATAGCTGCGGAAGGGAATGGCGAGCATGGCGTAAATGCCGAGGAGCACCATGATGCCGCCGATGTGGAGGGCGGCAAAAGACTCCTGACGTTCGCGGCCTTCGCCCTCGAAGCTATAGATCATACCAGGAAATGGGGCGGCGATGGTGGCGAGTTTTTTTTCAAGTGATTTTCGGATTTCCTCCAGGTTGGCTTTTTCCTTATCGGCATCGGCAAAGACCATGAGCGTCCGCGCAAGGTCGGTGCGGCGAATGGCGGTGTAACTGGTCCCGATTCGAATGTCGGCAATTTCGGCTAATGGTGTGTCGGCGCCGTCGGGCGCGCGGATGTGCATGGCTTCAAGGTGGGCCAGGCTTTCGCGTTCGGCGCGAGGATAGCGGACCATCACGCGGATTTCGTTTTGACCTCGCTGGACCCGTTGGGCCTCGTGGCCAAAGAAGGCTCCGCTGACTTGTTGACCAACATCCAGCCGGGTGAATCCTCGCTGCATGGCGCTGGGTTTGAGGTCAGGCTTAGCTTCCTCCTTGGATCGTTCAAAGGTGTCGTTGATGTCAAACAATCCCGGATGTCGGCGCAGCTCAGCCTTGATGGCATTGGCGGCTGACTGCAAGTCCTGCGCAGCCTCCTCGGCCGTGCGCTGCACGTAGGGCATCTTGAGCAGGATGGCGATGGGTTCGCGGAACCGGCCAATGACCGCCCGGGTGGTTAGTTCCTCCGCGCCGGGAATGGGGCCAATTTTTTTGCGCAACTCGCCGATGAGGGTGCGGGTGTTGACATCACGGATGCGGGTGTCAAGAAAGCCGCCGCGATCCTCTGGCGGGACCATGTGAAACGAGGCTTCGGCAATGTGGGGCGCGCCCGATTCGGCGCGTCCGCGAACTCCGGCAATGTTTGCGCCACCGGTTGTGATCAGAATGTCCTCGATGAGGCTGCGACGCGATATGTTGCCCGTGTTTGGATCCATGAACTCCCCGGTGTAATCCCCCTGCAGTTCAATTGTGGCGCGCCGGATTTGGTCAATTTTGTCACCCGTTACCTCCAGTGGCGTGCCTTGAGGCATGATCAGCCGCACAGTACCATATTCGCTGTCGATCTGTGGGAAGTAGATGGACTTGATGTGACCGGAGTAGGTATAGGCGCACACCATCCCCCCAACGCCGAGAAACAGGCAAAGAGTGACATAGCGATGGCGTGACGCCAGGGAAAGAACGGGTTGGTAAATCTTTTCAACAAACCATTCCAAGCTATCCGCGAAAGTACGCTGGATGCGGGCGAGTGGGTTGAGTTTTGCACGCTTGGGTTTCCCGGTAGAAAGGTATTTCAGGTGGGCGGGTAGGATGAGCTTGGATTCCACCAGCGAGAAAAGGAGGACAGGAATGACCACGGCCGGAATCTGCATGAAGATGAGGCCGCGCCGCCCCTCAACCATCATCAAGGGAGTGAAGGCGATGACCGTGGTGAGCACACCAAAGATCACGGGCACGGCGATTTCCTGCGTTCCTCGGATAGCTGCATCCAGTCCGTTGCCGCCGCGCTGCTGGTGTACATGGATAATCTCACCAGTGACGATGGCGTCATCGACGACAATTCCCAGGACCAGAATGAACCCGTAAAGGGTGAACAGGTTGATGGAGACGCCCAGCCACGGCATTAGTGCGAAGCCACCCATGAATGCCACGGGGATGCCGACGCAAACCCAAAGCGCTACTGCCGGCCTGAGAAAGAGCCCCAATAGGGTAATGATGAAAATGCCGCCGTACAGGGCGCTGTCGGAAAGGGTGTTTAATCGCTTGGAGACGATGGAGGCCCGGTCATTCCAAAGATCGATGGCTACGCCTTCGGGGAGTCGTGCCCGGTAATCAACCAGAAAATCCTTCACCTTGGCGGCGATTTCCAGGGCATTCTGGTTCCCTGTACGGGCCACATGTACAACGATGCATCGGCGGCCATTGAATTTCATAATGACCTCATCCTCCTCGAAGCCGTCCGAAATTGTCGCCAATTCACCCAAGGTCAGGTGTGTGCCGTCCTCCCGGGGCTGGATGATGATTTTCTCAAACTCAGCCTGTGCATGCGCGCGGCCCTCGGTGCGCACGAGAATGTCCCCGGCGTGGGTACGGATATTTCCGCCGGGAATATCCACCGCGGAACGGCGCACGGCGTCGGCCACATCTTGCAGCGTCAAGCCGTGTTCACGCAACACGGTCTCGGAAACCTCGATGGCAATTTCATAGTTGCGCACCCCCCGCATTTTCACGCGCGAGATGCCCTCCAGTCGGCCGATTTCATCGCGCGCCTGTTCGCCGAGCTTTCGAAGGTCATTCTCCGACAGGTCCCCGTGCAGGATTAGGGTCAAGACCTCGTGCAAACTTTGCTCCAAGCGGACAACGGGTGGCTCAATGCCCTCGGGAAAAGAGGTGATGCCGTCAATCCGGTTCTTGATATCGTTGCGTAACTCGGCGGGATCGTGATCCTGTGCCACCTCGATATCCACGCTGGCCCGTCCCTCGGAGGCCGTGCTGCGGATCTCCTCGACTCCCACCAGGTCGCCGATGCTCATCTCGATCGGTTGCACGATGGCTTCCTCCACTTGCTCGGGCGTGGCGCCACGATAATTAACGAGCACCTCAACCTCGTCCGCGCCAAAATCCGGGAAGACCTCCACAGGCAGTCGGTTTACAATACCATTCAAGCCTGCCAGGATGATGAATACCATCAGCAGGTTGGCCGCCACGCCATTCCGGGCAAACCATGCGATCAAGGCGTTCATTGCTTGCTGAAATGCGCCTTGCCGGGCCGATTTTTCCCCTTTGGCGTACTTCTGGGCAGGGGTTTGCCATCGCGGTTGGGGACTACAAGTTCGCCCTCGGGTGCATAATCCACGTTGCTAATGCACAGCCACTCGCCAGCACGCAAGGGGCGTTGCTGATTGCCTTGGATGACCTCGCGGATCAGGATTTTCCTTTCACCCCGCCAAAATGCCTCGGCCATGCGGACTCGGCGCAAACGGTTCTCCCGGTCGACCAGAAGGATTTCGCCACCACGGCGTACGGCGTCTCGGGGAATTTCAAAGACGCCTGCATGCACGCGGCCATGGATGCGGGCTCGAACGAAAAGTCCCTCGTGAAGGAACGGAGGTTGCGCAAAAGGAGCATCGACTCGGGCAATCAGGAAATGTTGCTGGCTGGAACGATCCACACGCGCCTCGGTACGTTCAACACGGCCGGTCCAATCGGGCGGACTGTTTGGATCGCTGGTTGGAAGATGAATGTCGACGGCCGGGCCGGGGCTTGTGGAACCAGAAATGCCGGACATCTCAATCTGCGAGAGAAGGCTCCGGGATATGGGCAAGCGCACCTCGGCATAATCCACCGCAATGGCACGCGCAAGGGTGGTGCTGGTGGACACATGCTGTCCCACGTCGGCGCTCTTTTCCACAATGCGCCCGTCGAAACTGGGGGCGCGAATGATCGTTCGGGCCAAGTCGGTTTGGGCGCGGCTTAGTCGGGCCCCGGCAGCGTCGATCTGCGCCTGCAGTTCCGCCTCCATTCGGGCGGGGCGCTGTTCCAAATCTACCAATGCCTTGGCCAGTTCTGCGGCGGCGGACTGAACCGTGGCGGTGGCTTCCTTCATCTGCGGCTCGTGCCGGGCCAAAGGGGTCGAGTTGTCAAAAGTGTCGAGGAGTTTGAGGCTGGCGATCGCTGCTGCTTGCCTGGCACGCGCGAGTTCAAGCGCGGCCTCTGTCTTGCGAAGCTCCGCTTGGGCGAGGGTGACGGCATTGGTGTAGCTGGAGCGATTGATGCGCTCGAGGTCCAACTTGGCTTGAAGTTGGCGCACGGTTGCGTTGGCTTCTGCGATGGCATGGACGGCGTTGGTGGGATCCAGCCACACAAGCGGCTGGCTGGGCTCAAAGGAACCGCCCTCCCGAAAATTTGCGGCGATCTTCACAATGCGTCCCGTGACTTCCGGAACAATGCCGCTGACCGCCCGGGACTTGACCCGTCCCTGCGATGGAACCCGCACGGCAAAGTCGACCGGTTGCAGCGGGATGACCTCCACCTGCAACGGCGCGCGCGCCTTGGACATGGGCCGAGTGAGAGGTCGGGTGTTCCAGAAATGCCAGGCTGCAAACGCGCTGCCGCCAAGGATCGCCCCGCCCACGAGTAGTCCCACGACCACGCGCAACAGATGGCCACCCGTATGGGGCTTCTCCGTCTTGTCCTGAGCGGGTTCTTTGCGTTTATCCTTCACTTTTCGGAGGCACTTTCGAAGGAGCCGCCGAGCGCGAGGTAAAGATCAACGCGGTTTTGCAGCCTTTCGTTTTGCATCTCGATCAGGGACCGTTGGGCGTCGAAGCTTCTCCGCTGCGCCTCAAGCACGGCGATGATTTCCACCAGGCCAGCTTGATATTCGGAAAGCGCCAGTGCTTCTGCCTGGCGCGCCTCGGTGGCTGCTGTATCAAGGGCGGCGACTTGTTCCTTCAGAAACGTTTCCGCAGCGAGTGAGGTTTCCACTTCCTGAAATGCTGACAGTGCGGCTTGGATGAATTCAAAACGTGCCTCTTCGCGCAATGCGCGGGCACGGTCAACCTGCGCCCGAAGCCGTCCGCCATTCAGCAGAGGTTGTGTGAGGTTTGCGACCAAGGACCAGACGTTATGGTCGATATCGAGAACATCCTTCAATTCATCGCTGGATGTGCCACCGTTGGCGGTGAGGCTGATCTTGGGTAGCAAAGCTTTACGGGCCGCGGTTACGCGCCGGTGCGTGGCGTTGAACTTGGTTTGCGCGGCAATGATGTCGGGCCGGCGTTCGAGCAATCCCGAGGGCAATCCAGTGGGGACTGTTTTCTCCATTGTTGGCAGGGCAGCGGAGGCTTCCAGTTCCTTTCTGGGATACCGACCTGCCAGAACTTCGAGTGTGCGCTGGGCACCGTCGTGTTGGCGTTTTCGAAGGGCGAGTTGGTTGCGGGCGTTCTGGACGCTGGTGCGCATCAGGCGCACGTCGAGTGCCTCGACAAGGCCCCGCCGCAAACCTTCTTCAAGGACGGTTAGATTTTTCTCGTAACTGTCTAGGGTACGGTTGGCAAGCTGGACTTGGAGATGTGTTTCGGAGGCATCGAACCAGGCCTTGGCGGTGTTGGCGGCAAGGGACAAACGAGCTGCTTCCAAGTTGGCGGCGGCTTGTTCCGCGTCGAGGTGGGCGGCGGCGCGGGCGTCGGCCAGCCGGCCCCAGACATCCAGTTCCCAAGACAGGTTAAGGCTGGGACCAAACCGGTTGGCGCGGCTGGTGTTCAACTTAAATCCCGTGCTGCTGCTGCGTTTGGTTCGTGAGGCATTGAACCTGGCCTCAATCTGGGGCTTTCGGTCCGCACCGACGATGCGGGTTTCGGCTACGGCAGTCTTCAAACGGGCGGCTGTGAGCCTGATATCCGGATTGTTTTCCAGAGCTTCACGGACAAGCGACTCGAGACGGGGTGCATTGAAATCAGCCAGCCATCCGTTGGCCACGGGTGCGTTGGTCGATGCTGCACTGAAATGCGTGGGCACGCTGAGCGGATTTGCGGGCTCCGTGTCAGGCGATACGCAACCCACGAATCCGCATGCCACAACGGCGGGGAACATGTAACAATGCCCTTTCATTTTGACCGGTCAGCACAATGGGGACATTTCCTCCCTGGCTTCAAGTTGATATCGGCATTTTTTCCCAGAAATTGAGTAAAATTTGTGTAAGACCAACAATTCCGGGCACAAAAAAACGCCCCGCCGGAGCATTGGCGGGGCGTTTTTGAGATCGGTTGTTTAACCAAAGAGTTCCATCACCGGCTTGGCGCCCTCGCTGATGAGGTGCATTGGGCGGCCGAGCGGGGTCTCAATTTCATTGGTGTGGTCGATGCCCAGCGCATGGCAAATGGTGGCGTGGAGATCGTTCGGGTTCACGGGCCTCTCGGCGGGGCTCATGGCATCCTCGTCGGACTTGCCGATCACTTGGCCGCCCTGAATACCACCGCCAGCCATGAAACAACTGAAGCAGCGTGCCCAGTGGTCGCGCCCGGCATTATTGTTGATGCGCGGGGTGCGGCCGAATTCACTGAGCATGATAACCATGGTGCTGGCGAGCTTGCCGCTGGCGGCAAGATCCTCGATGAGAGAGGCCAGCGCCGGATCCATCACGTCGCCGTGGTTTTGCATGGCGGGGAAGTTGTTGTTGTGCGTGTCAAACCCGCCGCGGTTGACCTGCACGAACCGAACGCCGGTTTCCACCAGCTTGCGGGCGAGCAGGGCGCCCCGACCGAAGTCCGTGTCGCCGTAGCGCTCCAAGGTCTTGGGATCCTCCTTCTCAAGCTCAAAGGACTTGAGCGTGGGGCTGCGCATGAGGTTGACGGCTTCGCGTGTGGCGGTGTCAACAGCCTTCAACTCCGTGGCGCTGAGCTTGGCCTGTTTGCGCAGGTTAATTTGCTTGAGGATATCCAGACGCTTGTTGCCGCGCACCTCGGTGATGCCGGCAGGGAAGGCGAGGTAGGGATCCTTTTCGCCAGGGCGGCCAACATAGTAGGCCTCGCAGCGCTGGCCGAGATAACCGGCCCGGCGCGCATTGCCGCTGATGGTGATGAAAGACGGCAGGTCGCCAAGGCGCTCCTTCTCGTGTGTGACGATCGAGCCGATGCCCGGGTGCACAAGGTTGCCGCTCTGGTTGTAGCTGGTTTGCAACTGGTAGGAGGCGCGGCCATGGGCACCGTTGGTGCCGGCGATCGAGCGGATCAGCGCGGCATGATGCATCTGCTTGGCCAGTTTGGGGAAAATGCTGCTGATCTGAATGCCATCGGCCGAGGTGGCGATGGGATCAAACTCACCCGCCACAGGCCGGCCCGGTTTGGGATCCCACGTGTCGATGTGGCTCATGCCGCCGCCGTTCCAGAAGAGGATGACGTGATCGCACTTAGCGTTCTTGGTTTCGCCCGCTCGCGCCAACATTTGGGCGATGGGCATGCCGAGCAGCGTGGCGCTGGATAGTCCCAGCATACGGCGCCGCGTCATTTGGTAGTCAAGGCATCCTTGGTTCATTTGTGCTCCTTATTTTTTTGGTTAAACTGATTTCAATTACGGGAGGTAGCGGAATTCGTTGCTGTTAAATAGGGCCCAACGAAGGTCGGCCATGCCGTCCATTGCAGGTTTGCCAGTGCCAACGATTTGCTTGGCAAAGGTCAATTCCTCCGTATCGGGCTGGCGGGTGAGAATCTCCAGATAGGCCAGCCGAATGGCGCCATCCACGTCCTGCTTGTCGCCACCTAGCAGCTTGTACATGGGCTCGAATGGGCCGACCCGCGATGCCTCATGGGTGGCCTTGCCATTGAGCATCATCAGCTGTTGGCGCATGGATGGGGTTTCGTCACGGAATTGGCCGAGGCCATCGCGGGCGGGCTGGCCGAACACGCGCAGGAAGTGTGCGGGCGGTGCTGGCGTGGTCATCCGCATGGTGCTGCCGAAGCGGGGATTGTCGTCCACCTTGCGCTCCACCAACTCGGTCTTGTAGCGCATGCGTGGGTTGTTGGTTTGTCGCTGCATGGCCATTTCCTGCATGCGGCGCTGACGCTCCAACTCGGCGTCGCTCATTTGTTTCATGGACTCAAGATCCTTTTTGAGCTCGCTCTTCAACAATTCATCAAAGTTGAGTGAGATCTGGTTTTCGAGGTCATAGCCTCCACCAGCCTTCATGGCCATCATGCTGGGCTGCATGTTGGGCCGTCCTGAGGGAGGCAGGGGCGACGCGGTGCCGGGTTGGTCTTCGCCACCTTCCACGGGGCCAATGGGTATCCGCACGCGCTCGGTGTAGGTGCGGATGTTTACGCCGGCGGGCCACTTGTAGTCGGTGAGATGGCCGGCGATGACGACGCTGTCGTAGAGGACTTCGCTGATCATCCGCCGCTGCCGGGTGGCAGTAAAGGCTTCCTGTGCATGGCGGATTTCCTCCGCGGTGTGGTTATCTCCGAGATGGCTGCGCGCGTAGGCTTGGGTCTGCACGATGGTGCTGATGAGCCATTTGACGTCGTATCCTTGGGCGACGAATTCCTCGCACAAGTAGTTGAGCGTTTGCTTGTGGCTGACGATGTCTTGGAAATTGTCGACGGGCTCATAAAAGCCACGGCCCACGAGCTCGGCCCAGAGGCGGTTGACCATGTTCCGGGAGAAGTAGCGGTTATAGGGGTGGGTGATGAGCTTGGACAAGGTGGTACGGTCGACGCTTTGTTTGTAGAGATCGCCCACCACGTCCAGAGCACGGGTTTGGGCCTTGGCGTCCTCGGTCACGTCGCGGGTAAAACCGGCCTTGGTGAAGGCCTTGGTGGTGTCGACATCATCGAGGAGGTCGTCGATCTTCTTGCCCTCGGCGCCCTTGGTCTGCGCAATCCGGATGGCTTCACGCTTGGCTTCCAGACGCTTCACGAAGTTGGGCTTTTCCGTATACTCATCAAAATCGATGGGGAATTTGGGCGCGACCGGGAAGCGCTCCGGTGGCTTGCGGCGTTCGGGGGGCCAGAGAACGGTTGTGTTCTTGGCCTCGGTGGTATAAACGCGCCGGGAGAATTGATTCTCAACGCGTCGCGTCTTACCAAAGTAGGTGGCCAGTTCGTAGAACTGTTTCTGCTTCCATACATCAAACGGATGGTTGTGGCACTGCGCGCATTGCATGCGCACCCCGAGAAACATCTGGCTGGTGGCCGCCGCCAATGACATGGGATCGGCGTCTTCGCCCAGGATGAAGCCGACGGCCGGAACCTTGCCGGTGGTGCCGTTGGCGGAAATCATCTCGCGCGCCAGCTCATCCCACGGGCGATTTTCACGTACGGCCTTGTGCATGTACGCCAGAAGTGAGTTGCCGCCGGTAGCGTTGCTCCGAATACGGAGAATGTCGGCGAAGAATACCGTCCAGCGGTCGGCATAGCGGGCGTCGGTCAGGAGCGTTTCCACCAGCTTCGCACGACGCTCAGTGGCGGGCCAAGCGAGGTATTGCTTGATTTCCTTGTGGGTGGGAATCCGCCCGATGAGATCCACACTGACGCGCCTCAAATAAGACATGTCGTCGATGCCCTTGGCGGCCTGAGTCACACCACGCTCATGCTTGGCGTTGTCGGCCTTGATGAGCCTGTCCACTTGGCCGGGGTTGGCGTTGGAAGGAAAGGATGCAAACAGCCCGAGAGCCATTCCGAGAAAAAGTCTAACCACAGGTTTCATGGCTTCAATGTCAACAGGGCACCTGCGCCCCGCGGCCACAGGTTCTCCCAAGAATGTGACGTGGTCAAGTCAATGAAATTCATAGAAACAACGTTGAAACTTGCCTCGGGGAGCGGGTTTGAGCAGAGTCCGGGCCATGTTTTCTCTGGATGGCAAGAATGCGGTGGTGACCGGCGCGGGAAGCGGTATTGGCCGGGCCATTGCCAAGGCGTTTGCGGGGCAGGGGGCGGTGGTGGATATCCTCGATTTGGACGAGGAGGGAGGGGCGGAAACGGTGGCTGAAATTGAGGCAGCGAATGGCACGGCGGCGGCTCACCGGTGCGACGTGACCAGCCAGCCGGAGACGCGCGAGGTGTTCGGGCGCGTGGCAGGTGAACGCGGCGGGATTGATTGTCTGGTAAACAATGCGGGGGTGGCGCATGTGGGCAATGTGTTGAATACCTCGGAGGAGGATTTTGACCGCGTGCTGAGCGTGAATGTGAAGGGGGTTTACAACTGCCTGAAGGCCGGGGTGGAGTTGATGCAGGATAAGGGCGGGGCCATTGTGAACATCGCCTCGACGGTTAGTGTGATGGCGATTGACGACCGGTTTGCATATTCGGCAAGCAAGGGGGCCGTGTTGACCATGACCTACTCGGTGGCACGGGATTACCTGAAGCAAAACATTCGCTGCAACGCCATTCTGCCAGCGCGAATTCACACGCCGTTCGTGGACGGCTTCATCAAAAAGAACTACCCGGACAACGTGGATGAAATGTTCCAGAAATTGTCCGAGGCGCAGCCGGTGGGTCGCATGGGCCGCCCGGAAGAGGTGGCGGCGATGGCGGTGTTTCTCTGTAGCGACGAGGCGTCATTTATTACGGGCTGCCCTTACCCCGTGGACGGCGGGACACTTTACATAAGATAAAATGAAACTGATACGAGTTGGAAATCCGGGTGAGGAAAAGCCGGGTGTGCTCCGCGAGGATGGCACGCGGGTGGACGTGAGTGCCTTTGGCGAGGATTACGGTGAATCATTCTTTGGCACGGATGGCCCTGCCCGGTTGACTCAATGGCTGGAAGGGCAGGAGAGGTTGCCGACCTTCGGGGCGGAGGAAAGACTGGGTCCAGCGGTGGCACGGCCGAGCAAGTTGATTTGTATTGGCCTGAACTACAAGGCCCACGCGGAGGAAGGGGGCATGGAATTGCCTCCCGAGCCGGTGATATTTTTCAAGGCAACCAGTGCCATCGTGGGGCCGAATGATGACATCGTCATCCCGCGGGATAGCGAAAAGACCGACTGGGAAGTGGAATTGGCATTTGTGATTGGCAAGAAAGCCAGCTACGTGGAGGAAGCGAATGCGCTGAATCATGTGGCCGGCTATGTTTTGCACAACGATTACAGTGAACGGGCGTTTCAATTGGAGCGACATGGCCAGTGGGTGAAAGGCAAAAGCTGCGACACCTTTGCGCCGATTGGCCCATATGTGGCCACGACGGACGAAGTGCCGGACCCGCAGGCGTTGGACTTGTGGCTGAAAGTGAATGGCGAAATGCTTCAAAACAGTAACACGAATGACATGGCCTACGGCGTGCAACACCTCGTCCATTATCTGAGCCAGTTCATGACTTTGTTGCCGGGAGACGTGATCAGCACCGGCACCCCGAGCGGAGTGGGCTTGGGGTTTGATCCCCCACGCTTCCTAAGAGCGGGCGATGTAGTTGAGCTTGGGATTACAGGGCTTGGTGAATCCCGGCAAAAAGCAGTTGCTGCAAAATAGTCCGTTCTTGATCAGCGGTTTTCTGTGGCCTGCTTGAAGCCGGGAAGTGCAGCGAATGTGCTTTCTACTTTCGCGTCCTCGAGATTCCACACGCGCACTTTGCCATCGAATCCGCCGGCGGCGAGGCGTTTGCCGTCGGGCGATGTCGCCACACTCACGGCCCAGTCGTCGAGTTGGTAGTCGCCCGTTTGCTTCAGTTGCCCGGGCGTCTGAAAGCGGCGAATGTGATGGTCGGCGGCGGGGGCAAAAATCGCCTCGCCCGCGCGCGTCAGCTTGAAGAGTTCGCCGCCGATGCCAATCTCGCGCACGGTTTTGTTGTCCGATACTTTCCACTGCCGCAATTTCTTGTCCATGCCGGTTGTGAAAACCTCGTTGAGAACCTTCGGGTGAAACGCCACGCCGCGCACATTCTTGCCGTGGCCGGCGTAGGTGGCGAGCGATTTGCCGGCGGCGAGGCTGTACACCTTGGCCGTGTGGTCGCGGCTGGCAGTGGCGATGCGCGAGCCGTTGTTGTCCCACGCCACGGCGTTCACCCAGTCCGAGTGCAGCGGCAGCAAATGCGAAATCTTGCGCGTGGCGAAGTCCATTACCCGCACCTCACCGTCAGCGCCGCCCGCCACCAATCGGTCGCCTTTCGGGCTGAACGCCACGTCCAGCATCACGTCCGTCGCAGACGCCAAAACGCTGTCGAGCTTGCCATCGGTGGTCTTGAACAGCCGCACTTCGCCCAACCGCCCCGGTTGCCCGCTTGCCGCCGCGAGCCATTGGCCGTTGGGGCTGACGGACAAGCCGTACGTGCGCTCGCCTTCGCGCGTGATGCGCCGAATCAATTTGCCTTCAATTGCATTCCACACCGTCACCTCGTGATAGCCCGAGGCAAACAGTGTCTCCCCATCCGCGCCGAACGCCAACGCCGTGATGGGAATCGAGCGCGGATACACCTTCGGCGGGTCCGGATGCGTCGGCGCCGGCACGAGGCTGGTCAACTGCGCCTTGGGATTCGCCGCGTCCAGCTTTGCCCCGGCGGCAATCCATTTTTTGAACAACGCCACCTGTGCCGCCGGCAGCGGGTCGGCATCTTGCGGCATGCGCTCGTCGGGGTCGTCGGTGGTGAGGCGGTAAAACAACTCGCTGGCATCGAGCTTGCCCGGCGTGATGCCCGGCTCGCCGCCATCGCCCGCGCGCAGCAGCCGCTCAAACGTGTCCACGCGATACCCGCCTTTCGCCTTTTTCGCGCCATGACAAATCTGGCATTGCTGAATCAAAATCGGCGCCAAGTCCTTTTTAAAACTGACCTCCGCGGCCGACACGGAAAATGTCGCCAACAAAAACCAGACACAGATTTCACGGATTGCACTGATTTTTATTTTTTGAATCCGTGTCATCCGTGAAATCCGTGTCTGAATTCGTCAGTGCTGAAAGAGAAACTCCGTCTTGTTGAGCAATGCCCACAAAATGTTTTCGTAGGCTGCGTTGCGGTCTTTGCTTTTGGCGAGGTGGGCGGTGATGATTTTGCGCTCCGCCTCGCTCGGTCGCCGACTCAAGGCAGCAAGGTACAGCTCGTCGATGACCTCTGCATCTGCTTTTCCGGCAGCAAGGGCGCGACGAAAGCGGTTGTTGCCATCCTTCAGACGGCGGTCGAGCAACCGCCCGTTGTACAACTGCAACGCCCGCTCGAGGCTGCTTTCGTCGCTGCGTTCGCACTCGCAGGCGGACTGACGCTCAGGTTGGCCGAATATTTTCAGGAAACCCACGTTAGCCAACTCTGGCGCGGGCACCTGCGTGCATTTCATGTCCGGCGGCAGCCCATTGAGCCGCTCGGGAATGCCCGTCACCTCACCGATGGCATCGAGCAACTGCTCCGCCGAGAGCATGCGTGTGCGGTAATGCGAAAAATACTTGCGGTCATCGCGATTGAGCGCACTCGCACTCGAGGCTGCTTGATAGGTGCGGCTGTTCAAAATCACGCGCAAAATGTGCCGCCGGTCGTAACCGCTCTTCACGAAATCCGCCGCCAACGCATCGAGCAACGGCGCATTGGCGGGCGGGTTCGTGTCGCGAAAATCATCGAACGGCTCCACAATGCCGCGTCCCATCACGTGCGCCCAGAGGCGGTTGACCTCCACACGGGCGAAGAAGGGATTGTCTGCGCTGGTCAGCCAGCGGGCAAACTCGCGCCGCCGGTCCGCCTCCGCCGACAGCGCCATCTCGCCAGCGACGGGCGCCCAAGGCTTCATCGTGCGGCCGTTGAGGGGATGCGTCACCTCACCGGACTTGGCATCGAGAATCCACGTTTCATCGCCCTTACCCG
Source organism: Verrucomicrobiales bacterium (assembly GCA_002728775.1). Lineage (GTDB taxonomy): Bacteria > Verrucomicrobiota > Verrucomicrobiia > Limisphaerales > UBA1100 > UBA6614. The sequence goes on from PBVU01000049.1 coordinate 14,349, forward strand.
TGCGACGGCGTTGGATTCGGTTGAAAAAGGACGCCATTCCATAATAGTTGTCCTGTGTCCAGCGCTCGAACGGGTGGTTGTGGCATTTGGCGCAGGCGATGCGGGTGCCGAGAAAAATCTGCGCGGACGTCTCCACCGCGTCATCGCGGTTGGCCGCGGTGCGAAAAAAGTTGGCGGGCGGATTGCGCAGCGTGCTGCCCCGGGCGGTGAGCAGTGCCGTGGCAAAGCGGTCATAAGGCATGTTCGCCGCAAGGGCCCCCTCAATCCAGCGGTGGTACTTGTGCACGCTTGGGGCGCCGATTTGTTTTACAGATAGCCGCAGCAGGTCGCCCCACTTGAGCGCCCAAAATTTTGCGTGCGCGGGCCGATTGAGCAGCGTGTCGATGAGTTGGGCACGTTTGTTGGGGCGCGGGTCGGCGACGAATGCATCCGTCTCGGCGATGGTGGGCAGCGTGCCGATGAGGTCGAGATGCACGCGGCGGACAAACGTGCCGTCATCGCACAAGCCGGCGGGCGCGAATTGGAGCTGCCGCAGCTTGGTGTCCACATGGCGGTCCACGTAGTTTTTCTGGGGCACATCGGGCCAGGCGAAGCCGTCCACGTCGCGCACGAAGGTAATCAGCACGCTCTCGATGTGCTCGAGGTAGCGCACGAGTACTGCCGCCTCGCCGCGTCGAAAGCCGGTCACGCGCCCGGTGCGGTCGATGTCCGCCACCTTGTCGTCGGAGCTTTCGAACACCGCCAGCCGCGTGACATCGCGTTGAGTGCCATCGGCGAAGCGCGCCACCACACGCAGTTGCTGCGTCCACGCCGGATGCTTCAACACACGCCCCGAGTCGGGCGACACCGTGAGCTTCACGCAGGTCGGCTCACCAGCTTGCACCTGGCAGCCCTCGGCAATCCAGTCGCGCAGCAAATTGTAATCCTCATCGCCCTTGCGAAACCGCCGCCCGCCCTCGTGCGCCACCGCCATCGACGGCTTGGCCAACAGCAGGCTCGCAGCGGGATGCAGTGGGTTGGTTCGCCGGCCGAGTTCCTCGCGCGTGAGCGTGTATTTATCAAGTGCGGGGTCGAACGCCCGCAGCGACAGCCGAAAGCCGCCCTTGCCGTGCGGCGCGCCGTGGCACGAGCCGCTGCTGCAGCCGAGCTTAGAGAGCAGCGGCAGTGTGTCGTGCTTGAACGAAACTGCCCGCACTTTCGCCTCGCTTACCAGCGCCACATTCTCTCGATGCCCGGCGTATTCCACGCGCACCTCCGTCGCCCCGACTGCCTTGGGCCGCAGCAACGCAGCCTCGATACCTGCGACCGCCGGGTTGGACAGCGTAAACTTTGCCTCGTGCGTCACATCCATCACGCGCCCATCGGCGAGATGCGCCGTCACCGTCAACTGCGCCGAGTCGCGCAAATGCATGAGCTGCACAGTCGCCGGCTGCACCTCGATACGCGAAACCTTCGGCGCAGCTGGCAGCGCAAGAGCGGTGAAAATAAGGGCACCGAGACAACGCATCATTTCGGCAAAATCTCCAGAGCCACGGGCTGGCTTTCGTGGGTCCAGTCTGCGCCGCGGTATTTGCCTTGGGCGACGACCATCACAGTGTGTTTGCCCGCCACAGCTTCGGCGGGAGCGGTCAGCTCGAATTCCACAAAATTCTTTTTGGCATCGACGGTGATTTTCTCCGGCGCCTTGATTCCGGCGGGGAGATTCTTGAGCTGGATGGTGATGGGTTGCGGAGCAGCTTTTTGGCCGATGGGCGGCGGGGGGCGCAGGGTGGTGACGCGGACCTTGGCCTTGGCGCCAGCTTTTATCTTGATGGCAGCCACGGTGATTCGCGTGGGCTCGATGATGGCGACCGGCACGACGTGGCGCAGGGCAGCGGGCGGAAACGCAAGCTGCGGCCAGCGGGCGCGATGGGCGGCGCGGAGGTCGAGCACGCTGGTGGTGGGGTCGTCGCCCTCGCCGGTGCCGGTGAGGCGCAGGTGATGCAGCGTGCCGGGTTGGGCATCGTCGGGCACCGTGAGCTTGGCGGTGAAATCCTTCGCCTTGGCCTTGATGGGCTCGGCGGTGGTCCAACCGGCGGCGGTGGTGAGGTTGATGGCGCCGTCATAGCCGTGCCGCTCGATTTGCAATGGCAGGTTCACCTGCTGGCCGGGGATGGCCCAGAAGCGGTCGGCCTTGTTTTTGTCGGTCTTGAGTTTGAGCTGGAACGCACCGCGCCCGGCATGGGTGGTGAGGCGATAGACATGGCGCGGGCCGCCGGCGCGGATGAGTTCCTCCACGCGCAGGGTGTAGGCGCCGTCGGCGGGCAGGCGATGGCGCAGCACAGTCTGGTGGGTGTTTTCCGTGCCGGCGGTGGCGATGGCGTTGCCGTCTTTATTTAACAGCTCGAGATAAATATACGCCGGCGAACCGACGCTGCGGCTGAAGGCGCGGATGGTGACCCACGCGTCCTTCTTGCCGGTGAACGAAAAATGGTCGCGCGCGCCCGGCTCCTCGATGCGGCCAAAGGCGGGCTGGCCGAGCGAAAGCGGCGTGGCTTGGGCGGGGGCATTGTTCGGTTCCTTTTCAATCACCGCGCCCGTCGCGGGTTTGAGGTCGGGCCAAATGTTGAAACTGCCGACGCGCAACCGGTACGGCTGTCCGCCGCGGTACTGCACATCACGCAGCTCGAGGCGGTATTGACCGGCGAGCTTGGCGGTGTGCACGAGGCCCGCGTCGCTGCCGAGCACGTCGTCGTCATCGGCATAGTCCACCTCGCGTCCCTTGGGGTCGAGCAAACGAAACATGGGGTCAGCGCCGGAGCCGATGCGCTCGGCGAAAACCTCGATGGCCAGCCGCTGCCCAACCTTGGCGTCGAAGGCAAACCAATGCGAATTCACACCGCCGGTTTTGCTGTCGATTGCGGCGGGGGGCTTGGGAAGGGCGGGCTTGGTTTTGTCGGTGCTTATGTTTTTTGTGGCGGGTGTGGAGTCGAACGCGATGAAGCGC
>PBVU01000050.1:0-6203 GCA_002728775.1 Verrucomicrobiales bacterium
AGGACACAATCAAAACTCGATATGGTGGTCTCATCCCATGATACACCGGCCGTGCCTGCACGAGCCGAATGATCCCTTGTGTTTGGAACTACAGGCACAAAAGGATCATAAAACGAAACCTCCGCTCCCTGCGCCTCAAGCAACTCCCAAAGGACAAAGGAAGGGGATTCACGAACATCGTCAACGTCTCCCTTGTATGCCAGCCCTAATATTAAAATCCGGCTGCCGGAAAGTAGCTGTCCCTGATTTTTTAGGGCCGACACAACACCTTCGACCACAAGTTCCGGCATAGCTGAGTTTATTTCTCCCGCCAGTTCAATAAACCGGGCCTGTTGCCCATGCTGACGAGCCTTCCAAGCAAGATAGAATGGATCGATTGGAATGCAGTGCCCTCCCAATCCAGGTCCAGGCCGAAATGCCATGAAGCCAAATGGCTTGGTTTTTGCCGCATTGATTACCTCCCATATATCAATTCCTAAGGCAGCATAAATTCCCTTCATTTCATTGACCAAGGCAATGTTTACCGCCCGAAATATGTTTTCCATCAACTTGGTTGCTTCCGCAACGCGACATGAAGAAACAGGCACCAGTGACTCGATGGCTGTACCATAAAGATTTTCAGCCATTTCACGGCACGCGGGAGTAAAGCCACCTATAACCTTTGGAATTTTCCCCACTTGACTCTGGGGGTTCCCTGGATCCTCACGCTCCGGCGAATATGCCAAACTAAAATCTTTTCCGGCTTTCAGGCCCGAGCCCTTTTCAAGTTCGGGCAACAATTTTTCCTCAGTTGTGCCCGGATATGTTGTGGATTCGAGTACAACCAGCATGCCTGAGCGTAAGTGCGGTGCGACCTTGCGGCCAGTTTCCAGGACATAGGTCAAATCTGGCTCTCGCCCCTCCTTCAAGGGGGTTGGAACACAGATGATGACAGCCTCAACATCATTCGACTGGGCAAAATCCATCGATGCCCGCAACCGTCCGGACTTCACTTGTGCAGATATCTCCCGATCCGAATGGTGCTTGATATAGCTTGTTGCACTGTTGATGGCGTTTACTTTCTTTTCATCAACATCCAGCCCCAAAACATTTATACCCGAACGCGCAAACTGCAGCGCCAAGGGCAACCCGACATATCCTAATCCAACAATGGCAATTTTCTTCACGAATAAACCGGGCGGCCAATTGAATAATATGCAAACCCCTCCGAACGAAGCGCCTCGGGCGAAAACAAGTTTCTCCCGTCAAAAATGACCGGCTGTCGAAGCGCTTGCTTCAAGTCACAAAAATTCGGACTCCGGAACTCCTTCCATTCCGTCACGATCACCAGCCCGTCAGCTTCCCTCACCGCCTCTAGCGCATCCTCACAAAAAACAACCCGCTCACGCCCTTCATAAATCTCCCGGGCAACATCCATCGCCCTTGGGTCATACGCACGCACTTCCGCTCCCGCATCCAGCAATCCATCAATCAGTATCTTGCTTGAAGCCTCCCGCATGTCGTCCGTGCCCGGCTTGAACGACAAGCCCCAAACTCCGAAAGCCCGTCCGGAAACATCGCCCTCAAAGTGAGTCATAATTTTTTCAAGCAACACTTTCTTTTGCACTTCATTTGCCGCATCCACCGCATCCAAAATTCTTGGGTTATAATTGGTTTGCCGTGCGCTCTGAGCCAATGCTCGCACGTCCTTGGGGAAGCAGGATCCTCCGTATCCACATCCCGGATATATAAATGAATAGCCAATGCGCGTATCTGAACCAATGCCCACGCGTACCTGCTCGATGTCCGCCCCCACCCGCTCGGCAATATTGGCAAGTTCGTTCATGAAGCTGATGCGTGTGGCAAGCATGGCATTGGCGGCATACTTGGTCAGCTCCGCGGAGCGAATGTCCATCTCTTGAACCCGGTCATGATTGCGGTTGAACGGCGCGTACAATTCCCTTAAAAGAGCGGCCACTCGTTCATCGCTCGTGCCGAATATAATTCGGTCGGGCTTCATGAAATCATTGATGGCATCCCCCTCCTTTAAAAATTCCGGATTTGATGCCACGCCAAACTCAACTCTCGATCCGCGGGCTTTTAATCCCTTTAGCACCTCTTCTCTCACCTGATCAGCAGTCCCCACAGGCACGGTGGATTTGCTGACCACTGCAGCATATTCCTTCAGGTTTTCGCCCACCAACCGCGCCACCGCCAGCACATGCCTCAAATCCGCCGAGCCATCTTCTCGAGCAGGCGTGCCCACGCAAACGAACAGCAATTGCCCATGCCGGGTTGCAGTTGCTCCATCAGTCGTAAATTGCAGCCGCCCCGACTCTTTGTTGGCTTTTAGCATGGCTTCCAATCCCGGCTCATAAATCGGCGTCTCCCCACGGCTCAACATCTCCACGCGGTTTTCATCCACATCGCAGCAGACCACGTCGTTGCCCACATCCGCCAAACAAGCCCCCGTCACCAACCCCACGTACCCGCAGCCAAAGATTGAAACCCTCATCCCAGAATTTTGTCCACCAAGGGCAACACTTTTCGCAGGCGCGACTGGATTTTCACCAGTTGCTTCAATCGGTGCAGCTTCACCCGAAACTCCTCATCGCCATATTTGGATTTGTCAGCCTCCAAACTGGCCACCATCTCAGCAAGATGCTCCCCAGAATTTTTCAGCCGCTCCTTTAGAACTCTCTCGTAAGCTCGGCGCACAAGCGTGCTTATTTCCTGTTCGGCCTCAAAATAATCCTTGCGCTCTTCCCGCATCCAGACCTTGCGAATGCACCCCAGTGCCATGAGTTGGCGCGTCCCAGTACTGACACTCGCCTTGCTGAGCGACAGAGCCGCAGCGATATCCTCAAAGTTCATGGGCTCGGGCGAAAGATACAGAAGACCGTAGATTTCCCCCACTGACCGGGCCAGCCCCAAGGATTGAGCAAACCGGCCGCAGGCCTCAATCATGTCATTCTCCGTCCGCGCCAAAGTGGAGGGCGGAGGCGGAACGCTAACTGGCTTGGCCATTGAAAAAACGCCGAATTGGCGTAAAAAACCGAAATTCCGGGCAAATCACCCGGCAACACTCCGTGCCCGTCAGTTCGCGGTGAACCTACAACACAGCTGAACGATAAATGCGTTCAGTTTCAACTGAACAAACTTTTTGGTCAAAATTCACAAAAAGCAAGCTCCTTTTGTTGAAGTTTTCCACAAATTGTTCGGTGCCTAAACAGGCTCCAGATCCGCCACATCCAGTTTCACCGCAGCTGCCTGCCCTATGAAATCCAAGCGCAACAGCACTTGATGCATTCCCGAGCGCTCCTCGACCCACGCTTCGATGCCTTGGAGTGGCCCAGACTTGATCAATACCTGAGTCCCGACGCCTATCGAGGGCGCAAGCTGAATCTCCAGCCCACTGTCCAACGCCTCATGGATTTCGCTCAGTTGGCGCTCAAATCTTGGTTGATCATTCACTTCCAGTAAATTCGCAATATAATCGCTCTGTAGCAACAAACGGCGCCGATTTGCGGATGTCTTGATGAAAACATAGCCGGGAAACAGGGGCTTCTGAAACGTTACTTCCTTGCCACGATATTTGCGAACCGAGTCATAACAAGGAAGGTCATGCTCCACCCTGTGGAGCTTGCAGTAGCCGGCAAGTTTTTTCTCACAACGCGGCCGCGTGTGCGCCACCAGCCAGCCGATGTCTTCCCCGTGTTCTGTCATCACAAAAAAACCGCCGGCAGCAAGGCCGGCGGTTGAATATCAACTCGGGCTACATCGGCCTACTTCGGCCTACTTCAACGTCACCTTGCCACCCCGCTTCGCGGGCTTAACAAACATCCCAGAATTTTTGGAGACATAATTGCTGACGTTGGGGGCGGCAATGCCCGTTTTCTTGGCGATCTCTGACGTAGTGGCGCCTCTTTTGCCAATCGCCTTCTTGATCTTGTCCAAGTTGCCGCCGGGCTTACGGCCCCGCTTTTTCGGGGCAGCCGCACTTCCCGCCGTCTTTTTCTTGGCGGGCCTTCCCCGCTTTTTCGCAGCCGTTTTCTTTTTTGCGGGACGACCGCGCTTCTTGCCCGCCGCCTTTTTCTTGGCGGGGCGTCCCCGTTTTTTCTTTGCGGGCTCGGCCGCGCCGGCCCCAATCAGCTCGGCCAGCTCCAGGAGCCAGACTTCCAGTTCACGCGCCACGGCGCGGCTTGCTTTTTTAATTTTAATATTTGCCATGATCCGTTCCCTTGTTCAAGGGCGCGAATTATTATAATAAACTTCTCTTCCACGCAATCTCAAATGGGGCTTTTTCGGTGAATTCTTTTTGCTTTTCGGCTGGGTGTAAGACCCACAGATTGATGTCGGCCCGTGGGAAAGAAAGCCAAACGAAACCAGCCAAAGACTCAGGACAAGGATCCGCCACCCTCGGTGGAGCCAACTCCTCCGCACTCCAGCACCCCGACGCACCCCAAGGCACTGCCCATAGCCGACAATACGGGGCGGATGGCAACGGTCCTCCTGATTCTTGCGGCTTGGTTGTTCGCCTCGTTTCTGCGCCTTCATTGGGTGCAGGAAGCCCACCTTCCCGGCAAGTCCAACACCTACCAAGTTAACGGTGAGCTGTTGCCCACCACCCATGATAGTTACCTGTTCGGATCCATTATCCAGAAGGGCCACTTGGGCATGCACTCGGGCAACCCGGAGGTGCCCGCCCCCCATGAACATGGACCCATCACTTGGCTTCCCGTGATCTTGTTAAACTGGTTCAACGGCCCCGCATTTCATGACTTGACCGAGGCCGCCGATGAATTTGGCCAAACCTCCCAACATTTAAGTTCATCCATTGCCACGGAGGACGACAATTCCACCAAGGGAAAACTTCTGGCCAACAGCCTGAAAGATGCACAAGCCATGCGAGCCATGTTGCTGGGAATCCATCCCACGCCGCATCACTTGAAAGAAAACGCGCGCAGCGCCGCCGAAGCAGCACGGAAGACGGCCCAGACGCTGCATTCAGCAGGGTACAATGACAAAGCTGTCCATGCCGCCCTAGCATCTGCCCAAGATCACGCCCTCTCGGCCATCCGCAGGCCCATGATCTCGGTTGAAAGTGTCATGGCTTATATGCCCGCATTTGCGGCCAGTCTCCTGGCTGTGCCCCTTGTCTTAATTGGCCGGTTGCTGGGGTCTACCTGGTGGGGGTTTCTGGCCGCCCTGACAGGATCTGTCGCCTACAGTTATTATAACAGATCCATGTCGGGATATTTTGATACCGACATGTTTTCTGTCACGGTTCCCGCGGTGGCCCTGTATTTCCTGCTCCGGTCACTCTGCAACAAGGAGGATTGGTCTGCTGGAGCAGGCGCGGTGGCCCTGTTCCTGATGCCCTTTTTTTACACCAGCAGCATGTCCATCGCCCTAGCCATGGCGGTGGCTTACATCGGCTATCAATTGGTGTTTCATTGGCGCGAGGCCCGGGCTTGGGAGGGAATTGTCCCCGTCGCCGTAGCCATGTTTTTTTTGGGGGGTAGCCAAGGCCATGTCATCGCCGTGAACCCCGTGGCGTGGGTATTAAAAATTGCCACCATTGTTTGCACCTCACTGGCACCCCGCTGGATGCCTTGGCTACGGGTGGAAAGTGAGCGGCCGGGCTGGCCCTTGCGCGCTGGCGTAGCAGCGATGCTGGTGGGTGTGGTTTTGTTTTCCTCCCCGTTTGAACAGGTGCGCCAAAAAGTTTTCCAATACTTGCCCGCGGAAACCGCGGCGGCCAATCCAAGTGGAGCCCAGCTCCAGTACAAGAATGTCATCTCGACAGTACAGGAAGCTCGAGGGGTCAACAAAACCATCTGGGCGGTACGGATTAGCGGAACCGTGGCGGGGTTTGGCCTAACGGTGATTGGGTTTGCCCTGCTCATTGCGCGCCATCCGCAAATGTTAATTTCCCTGCCCCTGGTTGGAATTGGACTGTTCTCATTGATGGGCGGACTGCGCTTCACCATTCATGCAGTGGGCATTGCTGCGCTGGCGGCGACTTGGGTATTTTTTGCCCGCGAAGGCTGTCGCCTGGGTCGAACCATTGTGTGCTCGGGTATGGGTGGCTTGGCGGGAGCGGCAATTTGGTTGTGGGTAGCTTGGCTTTCGGGCCAGCGGGACGGTGCGCTGGATGTGCTGTTTCTGTCTTCGGGTTTGCTGGCGGGACTGGGCGCGGCAATGGCCGGATTGAAAGGCCA
>PBVU01000051.1:0-7681 GCA_002728775.1 Verrucomicrobiales bacterium
CAACCTGCAGGCCGGGGATGTTAAGACCATTGCGCCGGCCTTCACGATTGGGGTGGGGGGCTGAAAAGATGAGGGTTGAGCGGTTGGCGGAGAGTGGGGTACGTTGCGCGCCTTTATGAGCGAACAGGAAAAACCGTTGGTTGGCGTGATCATGGGCAGTCACTCGGACTGGGCCGTGATGGAGAATTGTGTAAATCAGCTCAAGGAGCTGGGCGTGCCCTGTGAGGCCAAGGTCATCTCGGCGCATCGAACGCCGGACCTGCTGCACCGTTGGGTGCAGGCGTCGAACGAGAATGGCATGGAAGTGATCATCGCGGCGGCCGGGGGTGCGGCCCACCTAGCCGGGGTCACGGCGGCCATGACGCCCCTGCCGGTCCTGGGTGTGCCCATGAAAGCGTGGAGCACGGAGGGTCTGGATTCACTGTTGTCGATGGTGCAGATGCCCGGTGGCGTGCCGGTGGGTACCTTGGCGGTGGGCAAGCCCGGCGCGAAGAATGCCGCCTTGCTGGCCACGGCCATACTCGGCAACAAGTACCCGAAATATCGTGAGGCATATGAGGCTTTCCGCGCCAAGCAGACGGCGGATGGCGAGGCCAAGCAGGATATTGAGGGAGCCTAGACTTTTCCAGAACGCCGCGCGGTTCACTTTTCCGCGGCATATTATCTTTTTTTGCTGGTTTGCCGCCGGGGCGGGGGGTAGTTACTGGCCCGTCGCCTTTGCAACGTGAAAATTTTCTCGGGCAGATCAAACAAGCAACTGGCGGAATCCATATGCGAAGCCGTAGGGGTTCCGTTGGGGAGGTGTTTGCTCCGGGATTTTCCGAACGGTGAGACGTTCGCGAAGATCGAGGAAAATGTGCGCGGGGAGGACGTCTTTGTGGTGCAGTCGACCTCGCCGCCAGTGAACCAGAACATGATGGAGCTTTTCATCATGATCGATGCGTTGCGGCGGGCCAGCGCAAGCCGGATTACGGCGGTCATTCCTTTCTACGGCTATGCACGGCAGGACCGCAAGGATCAGCCGCGAGTGCCCATCAGTGCGAAACTGGTGGCTAATCTGCTTGTTGCGGCAGGGGCAAACCGCGTGTTGACGATGGATTTGCACGCGCAGCAGATTCAGGGATTTTTCGATATCCCGGTGGATCACCTTTACGCGGCGCCGGTGATCTATGATTATCTGAAGCAAAAGGAGCTGGGCGACTTGGCGGTAGTAAGCCCGGATGTAGGCGGCATCAAGATGGCGCATGCGTATTCCCAGATGCTACACGCAAGCTTGGCTATCGTGGCCAAGCGGCGCATGAGCGACACGGAAGTGGAGACGGTATCGGTGATCGGCAATGTGAATGGGAAAACGGTGCTGTTGGTGGATGACTTGACGGAGACGGCTGGCACCTTGGTCACCGCGGCAAAACTACTTCGCCGGCGCAGGGCCAAGCGAATTATTGCGTGTGTTTCCCATGCCGTCCTGAACGATCAGGGGGTGCAAAGATTAAGAAAATCGAATATTGACGAACTGATTACAACTGATAGTGTCCCCCGCCCCGAATTCAAGGGCGTGAAAGTTACCACGCTTTCGGTGGCCAAGCTCTTGGGCGAAGCCATCCAGCGGATTCACACGAATTCCTCGGTGACGAGCTTGTTTGAGTTTGACGGGGTGAGAATTGGTTAACGGGAAGATTTACGATGAAAACAGTGGCATTGGAGGCGTTTCCGCGCACGGCAAAGAAGCGCAACGCAGTGAAGCGGTTGCGGGCAGGTGGTCGCATCCCAGCGGTCTTGTATGGCTCGGGATTCGACACGAGCGACGTGGAGATTGACACCAAGGCGTTCGAAACCTTGGTGAAGAACGCGACTTCCGAGGCGTTACTGCTTGACTTGGCTTGCGATGGCAAGGCAAGTCTGGCGCTCCTGAAGGAGGTTCAATATCACCCGCTTTCCGGGGAATACCTGCACATCGACCTGCACTCCGTAAAGGCTGGCCAGCCGGTGACAGTGTTCGTGCCCATTGCGGCCGATGGCGAGGCCGTGGGCGTGAAGGTCGGCGGCGGGCTCTTGGAGCATGTTCTTTTCCGGGTCCGCTTGCGCGGCTTGCCCGAGAATATTCCGGACGTGCTGCATGTGGACGTGAGCGAGCTGGATGTCGGCCACACCCTGCACGTCAAGGAACTGAATGTGCCCGAGGGCGTTGAAATTTTGGCCAATGACGACAACCCGGTCTTTTCTGTTGCCAGACCCCGCACTGTGGATGTGGGAACAGAAGACGAGGAAGGCGAGGAAGGTGCCGAGGGTGAAGCCGCCGATGGCGAGGAAGGCGCTACTGGCGACGGTGGCGGCGAGTCCAAGGAAGGCGAGTAAACATCACTCTGCGCGGGACGCCCCGCCATGGATTCGTGGCATCTCATCGTGGGTTTGGGCAATCCCGGCGACCGGTACACCGGCACGCGCCACAACGCGGGCTTCATGGTCTTGGATCGGCTGGCAGCACGGTGGCGTGCGGACTGGACGGACGAAAAGAAATTCAAGGCGCGCTTGGCCCGCGCCGAGGTGGGTGGTCGGCGCGTGTTGTTGTGCCAGCCGCAGACCTACATGAACCTGAGCGGTGAATCGGTGGGGCCGTTGGCGGGGTTTTATAAAATTGGTCTCGACCAATTGCTGGTCGTAGTGGATGATGTGAATCTCCCGCTCGGCGAGCTGCGGCTTCGGCCACGTGGCGGCAGCGGCGGTCATCACGGGCTCGAGTCCATCGAGTTGCACCTAGCCGGAAATGGATTTGCCCGGCAGCGGGTGGGCATTGGCAAGCCGGCCCATGGCGGCGGGGAGTTGAGCAGCCATGTGCTGGGTGCCTTTGACGGCGACGAGGCAAGCGTCGTGGGAAAGGCCTTGGATCGCTCCGCCGATCAGGCAGAATGCTGGTTGTGCCGCGGCGTGCAGAAGGCCATGAATGACTTTAACGGGCCGGCAATTCCGCCCGTGAAGGAAAAGCAGGAGACAACGGACGAAACGGAAGAGACAGAGTGAGAGAATACGAGTGACTATTTATTTTGGACACCGCCGGGGCGGACAGCGCTCCCAAGGTGATTGACACCGTGAAGGCGCTGATCGTGAAAGCTGGCGGCAAGGTGAGTGCGGAACAGAAGATGGACCGCCGCCAGTTTTCGCGTGTGGCTGACAAGAAGCACACGGGCGGCTTCTATGTGAACCTGCTTTTCAGCTTGGAGCCTGCCGCGTTGGACGAATTGAAAATTGCGTTTAAGGAGAGCGGTGATGTTTTCCGCGCGCAGATCACGCGCGCCACGGCTTCGGCCGAGGCCGCTGCGGCTTAGACCGTTATGCCCAACTACAACAAGGTCATTCTGATGGGGAACCTGACGCGGGATCCCGAGGTGCGGTACACTTCCGGTGGTACGGCAATCGCCAAGCTGGGCTTGGCCGTAAACCGCCGCTGGACCAACAAGGAGGGTCAATCGCAAGAAGAGACGACCTTTGTGGATGTGGATGCGTTTGGGCGCCAAGCGGAGACGATCGGCCAGTACCTGAAGAAAGGCCGCCCGGTGATGGTCGAAGGCCGATTGAAACTTGACCAGTGGGATGACAAGCAGACCGGCCAAAAACGCAGCAAGCTGGGCGTGGTCTTGGAGAATTTTCAATTTTTGGATTCCCGTGGCGACAGCGGCGGCGGCGGAGGTGGCGGGTATTCACAACCGGATGCGCCCTCGGCGCCGGCGCAGGGCGCCGGCGGTGGATCGATGCCGGAGGATGATGACGTGCCGTTTTAAACCGGGGCGCCCCGGGATTTTTGATTTTTTAAAAGGGAGATATTTTTACCATGGCTAAGACGGAAGTGATCTTGACGGAAAATGTGACCGGCCTCGGTGCCGAGTCGGACAAGGTGGAAGTGGCGGCGGGCTACGCACGCAATTTCCTGCTGCCGCAGGGCCGGGCCGTGTCCGCCAGTGCGGCCAACGAGCGTTATCTAGCTGCTCTGCAGGCGCGCCGGGATGAGCGCGAGGCGCATGAGAAGGAGACGATGGAGGCGCTTCGCGAGAGCCTCTCGCACCTGTTGCTGGTTATCAAGGTGAAGACGGGCGAGGGCGGCAAGCTGTTTGGCTCCGTGACTGCGGGTATGATTGCCGACGAGTTGCGTAACCAGTTTGGCGTGGATTTGGACCGCAGGAAAATCAATCTTCCGCAGGCGATTCGTGAGCTGGGTGATCATGAGGTGAACCTGAAGCTGCACGCGGATATCGAGGGCACGCTCAAAGTGCAGGTGGAAAGCGAGAACCCCATCATCGAGCCGGCTGCCGAGGAGGAAAAACCGAAGAAAGAGGCTCCCAAGGCGGAGGAGGCACCTGCAGGGGAAGGTTCGTAAAACGGCTTTTGGCTGGATTTTAAGGCGGGCCAATGGGGCCTGCTATTTTTGTTCACGTATTTGCGTGAATAGTTTCGTGGGGGTGTCAGCAACTCGCGTTTGCGTTGGAGCCGTGGTTTTCGTTTTGCTCCTCGCGCATGATTGACGCGAATGAGGACATGCCGCTGCCGCCGGTGCCGGAGGACTTGGTGGAGGCCCCGCGCCGCCGGGCGCCTCAAACCGCTGATCCCGGACGTGTGCCGCCGCACTCAACGGATGCGGAGCAGGCGGTGCTGGGGTGTCTGCTCATTTCGCCCAACGACAGCATTGGCCTTTGCCTTGAGCGACTGCGTACGCCGACCACCCTGGACGAGAACGGAAAGCCAACCAAGGATCCGGATGCGGTCAGTTTCTTTTACGACCTGAAACACCAGCTCATTTTTGAGGTGCTGGTGGGCATGTATGAGGCCAAGGAGGCAGTGGATGGATTGACCCTTTCCAACCGGCTACGGGATCGTGGCCAGTTGGATACCGTGGGTGGTCCGGCATACCTCGCCCTGCTGGAGGACTCGGTGCCCTCGGCGGCCAATCTCGAGTATTACTTGGGGATCGTCTGGGAAAAGTATCTCCTGCGCAAGATGCTCAAGGCCTGTACTAGCATGGTTCAGGATGCCTACAATTTTGAAGGCGGCGACGTGGATCAATTGCTGGACGAGGTGGAGACTCGCATTCATCGCATCAACGATGAGCGTGCGGGTGAGCGCCAGGCGGACATGAACACGTTGGTGCATCGGGTGATCGAGGAGGTGGAGGCGCAGCACCTGCGACAAGGGGAGATGTCGGGGTTGCCGACCGGGTTTCTGGACTTGGACAAGATGACCGATGGCCTGCACGCCGGCGAGATGGTGGTCATCGCCGCGCGACCGAGCATGGGCAAGACCTCGCTGGCCATGAACATCGTGGAGCACGTGGTGATGGAGGTCAAGAAATCGGTAGGGGTGTTCAGCTTGGAAATGACGGCGGAATCGCTCGTAACGCGCATGCTCTTTTCGCAGGCGCGGATGAACCTGCGCAATGCGCGGGATGGATTTCTTAGCTCTGCGGATTTCCCGCGCATGACCGCCTCGGCAGGTCGGCTGGCCAAGGCGCCCCTGTACATTGACGATACGCCGGGCTTGTCCATCCTGCAGTTGCGGGCCAAGGCCCGGCGGATGAAGCATCAACACGACATTCAACTCATTGTGGTTGACTATCTGCAACTGCTCCACTCTACTTCGCGCCGGGCGAAGGACAACCGGCAGCAGGAAATTGCGGAAATCTCCAGCGGCATCAAGGCATTGGCCAAGGAGTTGAGTTTGCCGGTGATTATCCTCAGCCAGTTGAACCGCGAGATGGAGCGGGACAAGAACCGTAAGCCGCGCTTGTCGGATCTCCGTGAATCCGGTGCCATTGAGCAGGATGCGGATATTGTGGGCCTGCTGTACAAGCCTTCCGGAGGGGAGGATGAGGAGGATGGCCCGGGGGAAGGGCAGGACGGCGAGTCGGTAAACCTGTTGATTGCCAAGCAACGCAACGGGCCCACGGGCGATGTCTACATGACGTTTCTCAAGCAATACACGCGCTTCGAGAACGCCGCTCGGATCAGCCCCGAAGACGTGCCGACAGACTGATGCAAATGAAAACCTTGAAATCCCTGGCCGTGCTGGCGGTGTTATGGCTGGGCTGGACACTGGGCGAACAGGCATGGGCCCAAGGCGCTGCGGAGGGAGAGATTGTCAAAATCGAGGTACGGCTTGCCGGCGGCGCGACGGGTGTGGATGAGGCGTTCGTTCGGTCCCACATTCGTTTGCGGGTGGGGGATGCCTATCGGCCGGGACTGGAGAATGAGGATGTCAAGACCCTCATGGCAACAGGTCGTTTCACAAATGTCAGTGTTTTTCTGAAGAGAGCTGGTGGCGGGTTGCACTTGATATTCACCGCCGAACGCGCGCGCACCACGGGCACGGTGATCCTGAAGGGCTTTGACGGTGAGCGTGAAATTTCCGCGGATCGGCTGAAAATCAAGGTCAGCAAACTGCTCGGTGTGATGACCACGCGCGAAACGGAGCCGTATCTGGATCGCAAGGTGGCTGCGGATGTGCGTGCGCTGGAGGATTATTATCGCAGCAAGGGGTATTATGACGTCAGCGTAAATGCCGTTCCCGTGATCAACACCACGACGCTGGACCGGGATGTTACCTTTACCATCACCGAGGGTGAACGGGTGAAAATTGAGGAGATTCGGTTTCGCTTGGGTCGTTCCATCAACTCCATCGACACGGCCACAGATCAACTGACCACGGAACTGCCTCATGGCTTGGTCACGGGGGATTCGGTTCGGTTGTTTGTGCAAGAGGCCGCGAATGATCGCGCGGAAGAAAGTGTGCCCATGCCCGCCATCATGCCCGCCAAGGACGAGGCTGGTGCCCAAGCCGCACCCATGCACCGGGGTGCATACTACTTCGTGCGAGTCATTGCCCGCAACCAAGTTACTCTGCATCACACGGCTGGGGAGGCCAAAGCCGGTGGCCGCCGGGTGGATTTCGTCACAGTGGCCAACGTGCCGCATTATCTCGAAACCCCGCTTCAGCCAGAGCGCTTCACCGTGAAAGAACTCGCCAAAACCTTGGAGACCAAGGAGCGGCGGCGTTGGTGGAGTCCCGTCAGTTGGTTCAAGGGGGATGGGCGCATCATGGATGAGAAGATGAATTTAGACATTGTCCAGATGCGCAAGAAATACCGGGATAACGGCCACTTGGACGTGGTGGTGGACATCGACAAGTCGCCGGACGTTGATTACGCCCCTGGGAGTGAATATGACAAGGCTCACCGCGCGTGGAGGCGGGCTGAAAAGCGATTGGACGATTTTTCGAAGGACCTCGACAAGTTGCAACCGGGGGAAACTCAGGAGATTGACGGCCAGCTTTACAACCAAGCCCAACTAGAGGTGGAAGTCGAGAAGGCGGAGGATGTGGAAAGCGCCGCGTACAAGAAATACAAGGCCGCGCGCAAGGCTGTCTATTATGCCACCATGACCTACCGGGTGGTGGAGGGGCGGCAGTATAAGGTCGGCGAGGTGCAATTTCGATTCGGTGGCCTGAATGCCCAAGGCATTTATACGGTGAATCCCGGCATCAAGCCGGTGATTCCAAGGGAAACATTGTTGTCGGAGTTAAAACTCCGGCCGGGGGAAATTTTCCAGCCCGACGCCCTGAAGTCAGGCACTCTGGGGTCGGATGTCGATGCCATCAGTAATGCCTACGGGCGCAAGGCCTACAACAAGACTGAGGTGAA